>NZ_BAAILN010000066.1:0-92880 GCF_054589155.1 Burkholderia sp. 3C | reverse complement strand
GCAGCCCGAGCGCGCCTGATAACAACACCGGCGGCGCAGGGCAGCCCGCGCGCGACACCGCAAGGTGCGCGCGCGGGCTTTTTTTTGCTGCGGATCGTGAAGCGAATGCCGGTGCGCGGCGCTTACTCGTCCGCTTCCTTGATGTCCTTCGGATACACGCGCACCAGCACGATGCGCGGGCCGTTCATCTTCTTGACCACCACGTCGAAGTTGTCGAACGAGACGCGCTGGCCTTCGCTCGGCAGATCGTTGAGCGCCTGGATCACGAGGCCACCGACCGATTCGGCGCGGCCTTCGTCGATATCGATGCCGAGCGCCTGTTCGAGCGACACCACGGGCAGGCTGCCCTTGCCCATCAGCGTGCCGTCGTCGAGGCGCGCCCAATCGGCGTCGCCCTGGCGGAATTCGTCGTGGATCTGGCCCACCAGCGCGCCGAGCAGATTGTCGAGCGTCAGGAAGCCGATCGGCTTCTCATGCTTGTTGCCGACCAGCGCGAAGTGCGGCGCGCCCTTGCGGAAGCGCCGGAACAGCTCGAGCGCGGGCGTATCGGGGCGCACGTACTGCACCGGGCGCACGTAGTCGGACAGATCCTCCAGCGCCGCGCCGGCGTGACGCGCGAGCAGCAGGTCCTTCAGGTGGATCAGCCCGATCACCTGCTCGCGCGCGGCGTCGCTGAACAGCGGATAGCGGCTGAAGCGATGGCGCGCCACCACCCCCATGTTGTCGAGCAGCGGCAGGTCGCGGCGCAGGCCGATCATTTCGTTGGCCGGCCGCATCAGGTCCGATACCGTCATCGACGAGAAATCGAGCGAGTGCGCGAGCGTGTTCCACTCGTCGTTGCTGTAGGTGGCGACGGGCGCCTTGCTCGCGCCGACGGCGTTGCGGCGGCTGCGCAGGATCAGCTTCAGTTCGTCGGTCGAGTAGTGCGAATCGCCGCCGTGCTCGGCCGTCAGCCCGACGATGCGCAGCACCGCGTTGGCGCTGTTGTTGAGCACCCAGATCGCCGGATACATCGCCCAGTAGAACGCGTAGAGCGGCAGTGCGAGCCACAGGCCGACCTGCTCGGGCTGGCGGATCGCCATCGATTTCGGCGCGAGTTCGCCGACCACGATGTGCAGGAACGAGATCACCGTGAACGCGAACACCAGCGAGATCGCATGCACCAGTTGCGGGGAATCGACGCCGAGTGCGCCGAGCAGCGGCGCGAGCAGTTCGGCGAAGGCCGGCTCGCCGATCCAGCCGAGGCCGAGCGAGGCCAGCGTGATGCCGAGCTGGCAGGCGGAAAGATACGCGTCGAGGCGGGCGTGGACGACACGCAGGATGCGGCCGCGAAGGCCGTGCTGGCGGGCCAGCGTCTTGACGCGCGTGGCGCGCAGTTTGACGAGACCGAATTCGGCGGCGACGAAAAAGCCATTGAGCGCCACCAGCAACAACGCGCCGATCAGCGCGATGATCTGTATCAACGAAACAACTCCGGAAGTGAAGGAAACGCCAGTATAGGGGCGGAAAGCCGGACGTAAAGTTGGCGTTCCGGAAAAAAACTCATGCGGTGGCCTTGCGCGGCAGCGTCAGCGCGCAGCGTGCCGGCGCGCCGGTTTCGAGCACGGGCGGCGTGAAGCTGCCACCGTGCGCGAGGGCGACGCGGTGGCACAGTGCGATCGCCCACGGCGGGCGGCGGCCGTCGCGTTCGAGCAGCGCCTCGCGGCGCGCGCCGGCGTCGAGCGCGTGCGGCAGCGCCGGGTCGACGATGGCGGCCGGATCGGCCGTGAACGCCGCCTCGAACGTGACGCTGTCGGCCGATCCCAGCGCGTCGCAGCGCAGCGTGACGGTCGCGCCGGGGGCGCTGGCCTCGATGGCGAACACCGTCAGCGCCCACAGCGCCTGCGAGAGCCGTTCGGCATCGGCGAACAGCGAGGTGTCGCGCGCCGAGCCGGCTTCGAGCACGAGCGTCGTGCCGCGCGCGTCGCCGAGCGCGGCGCGGGCGAGTGCGGCGCAATCGTCGAGGAACGGTGCGAGCGCGAAGCCGGCGGGCACCACCACCAGCGCGCGCGTATCGGCGCGCGGCGCGTCGAGCGCCGTTTCGATCAGCCTGGTCTGTTGTTCGATGCCGGTGCGGATGCCGCCCAGCGCGCGCTGCAGCGAGACGTCGCCGGGCGGCAACTGGCGTTCGAGCACGTAGGCCCAGCTGTGCATCGCATTGAGCGGGCTGCGCAGATCGTGCGATGCGACGGACAGCGCCTGATCGCGCGCGAACAGCGCGGCTTCGGCCGCATAACGGGCGGCGCGCTCGCGCAGCAGGGCGGCGGAAAGGTCGGCGGCGGAAAGGCTCACGAGGCGTGTGCGGAAAGGAAGGGAACCGACATTATAGGGATCGAATTCGCCGGCGTCGCACACGCGGCGCACCGTTGCCGATCGATCGGGTCCTATTTTTCCGCCGTTGTCGGCGCATGCTCAAGCGGGCAGGCCGCCATCCTCGCGCGCGGCGGCGCGGCCCGGCAACAACTGGCAGACCAGCAGCCCGGCCAGCATCAGCGCGCAGCCGACGAGCGCGCGCAGGCTCAGCGTCTCGCCGAGCGCGGCCCAGCCCGCAATGGCCGCGAACACGCCTTCCATGCTGAAGATCACGGCCGCGTGCGCGGGCGCGGCGTCGCGTTGCGCGACCACCTGCAGCGTGTAGGCCACCCCGACCGACAGCACGCCGCCGTACAGCAGCGTGGGCAGCGCACGCAGCAGCGTGGCGGTGTCGAGCGTGTCGACGGCGAGCCCGACCGCGCCGCACAGCAGCCCGCACACGACGAACTGCTGGAACGCCAGCACCAGCGGGTCGCGCTGTCGCACGAAATGGCCGACCGCGATCACATGCACGGCGATGATGACCGCACCGGCCAACTGGAAACCGTCGCCGTACATCACCGAGAAATGCTCGTCGACGCTGAGGAAATACAGGCCGATCGCGGCCAGCGTCGCGCCGAGCCAGGTGCCGAGGCCCGCGCGATGGCGCAGCGCCACGCCGATCAGCGGCACCAGCACCACGTAGAGCGAGCTGATGAAGCCGGCGTTGGCGACCTTCGTGTATTGCAGGCCCACCTGCTGCAGCGAGATCGAGACGGCCAGCAGCGTGCCGAGCACCAGGCCCGGCACGAGCCCGGCGGGCTGTTGCGCGAGCGCGGCGAATTCGGCGCGCGCCGAACGGCGCGCCAGCAGCAGCGGCACCAGCACCAGTGCACCCAACAGGAAGCGCAGGCCGGTATAGAGAAACGGGCCGATCACCGACAGGCTGAGGCGCTGCGCGACGAAGGCCGAGCCCCAGATCGCGGCGGCGCCCAGCATCAGCAGGTTCGCGCGGAGGTGTTGGCGGGCGGCGGGCGTCATCGGTCGGGCATCGAGGGGAAGGTGGGCAGCCGGACAGTTTATGCCGAAGCGGACAGGCTCGCCGTAAATCGGCGCAGCGTGTCGGCCGAGCGCGTGTCGCGCACCCGTGAATAGAGGATCACTTCCGACACCGGCAACGCGGGCAGGCCGAAGCGCGCCCCGACCTCGACCAGCGTGCGTGGCCCCACGCGACGCGCGAGCGGGCACACGGCCAGGCCGGCCTCCGCGGCGGCGGCCACCGCCGCAACGCCGCCGCTCGTGAAGCGCTCGTGGTAACTGAGGCCGGCGCGCTCCAGCGCACGCCGCGCGGCCGCCCGCACGCCGCACGAACCGGACAGCACCGCCAGCGGCAGCGGCTCGCCCGCGCGCGGCGCCCAATCGGGCGCGGCGAGCCAGGCCAGCGGCTCGGTGAACAGCAATTGGCCGCCCTCGCGCGGGGCGTCCTCGCCCGGCTCGTGGCGGATCAGGACCGCATCGAGCTGCCGCTCGTCGTACAGCCCGAGCAGGGTGTTCGACGAGCCGAGGTGCAGGTCGAGCGCCAGCGCCGGGTCGTGCCGGTTCAGGCTGGCCAGCAGCGCGGGCAGATCCGGCACCGCGACGTGCTCGCTGATGCCGAGCACGAGCCGGCGCGGCTCGGCCGCCACCGCGCCGAGCGCGCGCGCATGGGCGTCGAGCAACTCGCGCGCGGCGGGCAGGAACGCGTCGCCGTCGGCGGCGAGCCGCACCACGCGCGGCGTGCGCTCCAGCAGCGCGCGGCCCAAGTGGGCCTCCAGGCGCTTGATCTTCAGGCTGACGGCCGATTGGGTGGTGCCGAGCGCGTCGGCGGCGCGCGTGAAACTGGCCAGGTCGGACACCAGCACGAACGCGCGAACGGCGTCGAGATCGAGGGGTTTCATTTCAGATGAAAATGAATGATATATGGAGTGATATCTGTTCATTATAGATGAGCCGCCCTACGCTGGGGATGTCGGTGTTTTCAACCGCGTATCCACCCCTCAGGAGCCTGTCATGCCCATCACCCGCATCGCCATCCGCGAAGGTCGTTCCGCCGAAGATCGCCGCGCCTTGTTCACCGGCATCCACCGTGCCTTGCAGCGCGCGTTCAACGTGCCCGAGGACGACATCTTCATGACCCTCACGCAGCACGGCGCCGACGATTTCGTCTACGGCCGCCACTACCTCGGCATCGAGCGCAGCGACGATCTGGTGATGATCCAGATCACCGCGAACAACACGCGCACGCTCGAACAGAAGCGCGAGCTATACCGGCTGATCGTCGAGGAGCTGGGCGTGTCGCCGGGCGTGCGACCCGAGGACGTGCTCGTCAATCTGGTCGAAGTGTCGGTCGACAACTGGTCGTTCGGCATGGGTATTGCGCAGTACGCGACCTGAGCCCCGCGCGGCCGAACCGGCCGTGCGCCGCCCCTGCTCGCGGTGTGCCGCGCCATGTACCATGTTCGGCATCGACAGCCGTCGACGGCCGCAGCGGCGCGGCGGACAGGCTGGAGCGGAGGTGTCATGACGCGTGTCCTCGAAATCGTGCTTGCCCTGCCGTTGCCCTCGGGCGACGCGACTGCCCCGCGAAGGCGCGGCACCGCACGGGCCGTGCGCGACTTCGGCATGGAGCTGGTGCGCGCGTGGCGGATCTGCCCGCCGGTGCGCATGAAGCGCGGTCACGAGCGGCTCGCGATCCGGCCGCTCGCGCTGGCCGAGGCGGTGCCGAAGGCGGCCGGCTGGTGCGCGTGGCGTGAGGCGGGGCCGTCGGGCGGCCGCGTGGCGGCGGCGCGCGTGCAGGCGTTCGCGCCGGGCGTGGCGATCCGCGAGCGGCTCGATGCGCCGGCCACGGTTGCCGACGCCGAGAGCGCGGCGGCCGATGGTGACGATGCATTGACGGCCGCCGTGCGCCGCGCGCTCGATACGGACGCGGTGCCGCTGTTCGAGATCGAAGCCGGGCACGCCGCGGCCACGCCCGTGCTCGAAGCGGCGCTGCCCGAAGCGGGCGAGCCGTCCGTCGACGCGACGCGTGCAGCCTTGCCGTTCGGCTTCGATTGCGAGCGCCGCCGGGGCCGTTGGCAGCGCGACGACGGCGTGCCCGTCGACCTGACGCTCGACGATCTGAGCTGGACCACCTCGACCGGCACCGGCCGCACCTGCGAGCTGCGCCTCGCCGTGGCCGATCCGGGTGACGCCGAGGGCCGTGCGCTGGCGCTCCGTGCGCTGTTCGACGCCGCGCGCGAACTGAGCGGCGCGTGGCCCGCGTTCCTGAAGCCGGCCTCGCTGGTCGATCAGGCCTGCGCCGGCCTGCTGCCCGATGCGGCCACCGGCCCGGCGCGCGCCGAGCTGTCCGAACTGCACGGCATCCGCTCGCAGCGCGAGGCCTTGTTCGTGCTTGGCGCGAACGTGGCCGCGCAATGGCTCGGCAACGATGCCGGCGTGCGCGACAGCAACGATCCCGAATTCGTCCATCAGATGCGCGTGGCGCTGCGCCGGCTGCGCACGCTGATGCGCCTGTTCCACGATTTCGCCGACGACGCCTATCGTGATGCATTCGCCGC
This sequence comes from Burkholderia sp. 3C, assembly GCF_054589155.1. NCBI lineage: Bacteria > Pseudomonadati > Pseudomonadota > Betaproteobacteria > Burkholderiales > Burkholderiaceae > Burkholderia > Burkholderia sp. 3C. Next base: position 86,953 of record NZ_BAAILN010000066.1, on the reverse strand, counting down.
CGACCTGTCCTGGTTCGGCGCGCAGCTCGGCGTGGTGCGCGACTGGGATGTGTGCGTCAGCGAAACGCTGCCGGGCTTGCGCGACGCCGATCCCGACCCGGCCGGTGAGCCGGGCTGGGCCGCGACGCTCGACGCCGCCGCCGGTCAGCGCGACATCGCGCGCGGCGATCTGCGGCAGGCGGTGGCGTCGGCGCGTTATGCGCGGCTGGTGCTGGGCTGGATCGAGTGGCTGTGCCTGCTGTCGCTGCGCGGCGGCGAGGGCGAATCGCGTCGCCAGCGGCGCTCGCTGAAGCGGCATGTCGTGAAGCGCGTCGACAAGCTGTTCGCACGGCTCTACACGGTGCCGAAGCTGACCACGCTCGATCCCGACAGGCGCCATCGCGTACGCATCGACGCGAAACGGCTGCGCTACGCGCTCGAGTTCTTCACGTCGATCGCGGCGCGCAGCACGCGCGGCAAGCTGGTCAAGACGCTGTCGCGCGTGCAGGGCACGCTGGGCGACGCGAACGATGCCGAGGTGGGCTTGCGCCATCTCGAACGCCTGTCGGCGCCGCCCGAGCAGCTCGGGTTCGCGCGCGGCTACGGGGCCGCCGCGCAGCGCTATGCGGCGGTGGCGGCCGAAGCGGAGCTGCGCAAGCTGCGGCGTCCTAGAATTCGAGGTTGAGGGGCGGCGTTCTGCCGCCGCGAAGGTGCGCTGGCGGCGTTCAGATGCGGCGCATCTCGGCGGGCTGGAACACGGCCGCCGCCGGCCGCGAGGCCGGCCGATAGTTCGGATTGGCCTTCCAGCGCGCCCGCACGTAGGGGTGCTGGTGGCCCGACATCTTCAGCGCGACTTCGGTCACCCAGCGCTGCGACGGCACCGGCACGCCATGCAGCGCCACGGTCACCACCGCCAGGCTTGCGACCACGGCCGGCACCGACCACCGGTGCGGCTGCGCGCGCCAGGCGATCGCCACGAACGACAGCGCGGTGAGCGCGCCGACCACGCAGCCGGTGATCGCCTCGGACGGCGAGTGCGCGGACAGCACCACGCGCGACAGCGACACCGCCACGCCGAGCGCGATGCCGAACGCCACGCCGGCCATGCGCAGCGCCGGGTGCGCGCGCGTCATCGCGATCATCATCACGACCGGGTAGACCGAGGTGGACAGCATCGAATGGCCGCTGAAGCCGGTGAAATCCCAGGCCCGGATGCCGATGCCCCAGCCGAGGAACGCCACCTTGGTCAACGCGACGGCGGCAATGCCCAGGCCGAGCACGGCGAGCCAGGCGATCGCGAGGCGCGGCGAATAACCGAGCGCGAGCCAGATCGCGAGCGTCGCCGCCAGCGGCAGCGTGATGCCCGCGCTGCCGAAGTAGGTGATCCAGTTCCAGAGTTGAAGAGGCAGGTCGTACATCGAAACGGCGGCTGAGTGAGGCGGGGAGACAGATCCGGCCGCGCGACGCCCGAGGTGGGCGACGCCGCGCGACGGACGGCGATCGTTCAGCAGTATAACGGGGCAATTCGCGCCTCGGCATGACCTCGGCACGATCCGGCCCCCGGTGAAACTGCGTAAACAGTGCTATTGTGCAATGCACAAATTAACTCGGTGGCACCTATTCAGGTGCCCGATTTCCACTGCGAGCCTGATCGATGACCAAAAGTCTGACGAAGCTTTGGCTGGGCGGTATGAAGAAGATGATGGGCACGTCGTTGCCGCACGGCGTGGTGAGCACGCCGCTGCCCGCCTTCCCTGCGCCGGTTGCCGAAGCGTCGGAAGCCATGCCCGCCGCCACGCCGCGCGAATCGCGCGTGCGGCCGCGCGCGGCGGCCTGGGCCGGTGGCGAATGGACTCGCGGCGATCATCCGCTGCCGCTCGTGATCGGGCGTTTCGTCAGCCATCTCGGCTACGCGCTCTACGTGCCGAACGGCCTGCCGGACGGCGCGCCGCTGGTGGTGATGCTGCACGGCTGCCAGCAGGACGCCGATCAATTCGCGCAGGGCACCCGCATGAACCTGCTGGCCGATCGCCACGGTTTCGCGGTGCTGTATCCGGAGCAGTCGACGCAGGCGCATTCGCACGGTTGCTGGCATTGGTACGACGATACCGAGCGCGGCGGGCGCGGCGAGGCGCAGGCCGTGGTCGACCTGGTGGATACGCTCGTCGAGACGCGTCGTTTCGATGCGTCGCGCGTCTACGCTGCCGGGCTGTCGGCCGGGGCGGGCTTGGCGACGTTGCTGGCGCTGCATTTCCCGGAACGCTTCGCGGCGATCGCGCTGCATTCGGGGCCGGCGTTCGGCGACGCGCATTCGGGCATCACCGCGATGGACGTGATGCGGCGCGGCGTGCACCGCAATCCGGCCGAGATCGCCGACAGCTACGCGGCGCCCGGCAGCTATCCGGGCATGCCGGTGCTGATCGTGCACGGCGACGACGACCCGGTGGTGGCGTCGGCCAATGCGGACCAACTGGCGGTGGAGTTCCTGCGGCTCAACGGCCTGGCCGACGCGGCGGGCGTGCCGGAAGGCGTCGAACACAGCGAGACCGATATCGGCGATGCGCGGTTGATCGAGTATCGGCGCGGCGGCGAGCCGGTGGTGCGCGTCTGCCACGTCGCGCAGCTCGGCCACGCCTGGGCCGGCGGCGACGATACCGTGCCGTACCACGCGGCCACCGGCCCCGACGCCAGCGCGATGATCTGGGGCTTTTTTGCCGAGCAGTGTCGGCAGGGTGCGACAAGGTGAATCAGTATTTTTGAAACGCTTGGCGGGTTCTAGGGTTTTCCCTATAATCAGGGTTAACACTTAAGCGATAACCCTTGGATTTGGAGAATACGACCATGTACCTGCTGAGCCGCCTGTTCCTGTTCCTGACGAAATCCTCCGAACAGATCTCGAAAGAACGCTCCGATGCGTATCTTGCCGACGCAACCGATCTGTACGACCTCGAATTCCGCATCCGCAAGCTCGACCACGACGCCGTGCAGCGCACGCCGGCCTGGATGGCCGCACGCTGAGCGCTGCCTTGAACGCTGCCTGAGTCGTTCATCGTTGCCGCATCGTTCGCGCGCAACGACAAAGGCGTGACGGCCTCTCGGTCGCCACGCCTTGCTGTCTCTGCTTCCTGCTGTCTTGCATCATTTCTTTTCCCGCGCCCGGATTGCCGGGCGCGCGGCCCATGACTCGGTCAACGGCCCGATCGCCTGGCCATCAGGCGATGACGATACGCACCGGCACGTTGTTGCGGGTTGCGTTCGAATACGGGCAGACTTCATGCGCCTTGTCCACCAGCGCCTTCGCCGCTTCCGGTTCCAGGCCGGGCAGGGACACGCGCAGTTCCACGTCGAGCGCGAAGCCGCCCTTGTCGTTCGGGCCGATGCCCACTTGCCCCGTCACCGTCGTGTCCGCCGGCAGCGCCTGCTTGGTCTGGCCCGCGACGAATTTCATCGCGCTCAGGAAACACGCCGAATAGCCGGCCGCGAACAATTGTTCCGGGTTCGTGCCTTCCGCGCCCGTGCCGCCGAGTTCGCGCGGCGCCGCCAACTTCACGTCCAGCTTGTTGTCTTCCGAAACCGCCCGGCCGTCGCGGCCGCCGGTGCTGGTCGCGCTCGTCTTGTAGAGAATGTTCATGATGACTCCTGTTCGTGTCGGTGAGGGGAGGAGAAGCTGGGTTAAATATATCGAACTAATGATTAGTGTGCAAACTATATTTTGCACGAAGCGGAAGCCGGGGCCATCGGCGTGATCAATCGTCGTTGTGATCGGCGAGGGCGTCGCGAAGTTGCCGAAGTTCTTCGCGGAGTTGCACGAGGAAGTCCGGCGTTTGCTGCATTGCGCAAAAAAGATCGGCGGGCACCGAGCGCGCCTGCTCGCGCAGCGCGCGTCCGGTGTCGGTCAGCTCGATGTAGACCACACGCTCGTCGGTGGTGCTGCGCGTGCGTTCGAGGTAGCCGAGCGCCTCGAGCCGTTTCAGCAGCGGCGTGACGGTGGCCGAATCGAGATGCAGCCGCGCGGCGATGTCCTTGACGGCGATACCGTCGGTTTCCCACAGCACCAGCATCGTCAGGTATTGCGGATAGGTCAGCGACAGCCGTTCGAGCAGCGGCTTGTACGCCTTGGTCATTGCCAGCGAGGTGGAATACAGCGCGAAGCAGAGCTGTTCGTCGAGCGTGGCGGGGAAGGGGGGGAGATCGGACATGATCGTCGGCCTGTCTGTCGGGCACAAAAAATTCGTACGTGAACGATTGTGCGCCGATCTGGCCGGGCTGGCGAGCGGCGGCGCTTGGCGGCCACCGCTCGCCGGGTATCAGCGCGCGGGCGGCGCGGGCGTGCTGCCCGGCTCCTGAATGCCGAAACAGCCGCGATACGTTGCGTAGAACGAGCAGTAGAGCGCGGCGGTGATCACCACCGACACCGGCATCATCAGCGTCATCGCATAGGCCCCGACGCCGATCGCGTGCAGCAGCGCGGCCAGCCCGAACGTAATGCCCATCACGACCGTGATCCACAGCAGCCCGTACAGCGTGAAGGCCCAGCGGTTGCGCCAGCAGCTCACGATGCTGAAGAACAGCGCCTTGACGGGCGGGATGTCGTGCCAGGCCGTCAGTACGGGCGCGAACCAGAACATCATCGAGACCGGCACGTAGAGCACGGCCGAGATCAGCAGCGCGACCAGCGTGTCGGTCGAGATGATCACGTTCGGGTCGATGGATTCGGGGCTCAGGCCGAACATGATCCGCAGCAGCGTGCCGCCGTCGCCGAAGGCGGAGCAGGCGAACACCACCGCGATCGACACGATGTAGATGCCGCCGAGCGTAAACAGCCGCTGCGTCGTGACGTTGCCGTAGCTGCGAAAGCCGTCGAGCAGGATGGTCGGCATGACGGGCTTGCCCGCCACGGCGTCGCGGCAGGCGGCCATGAAGCCGACCGAGATGCCCGGGATGAACAGCAGCGGCAGGGCCGCGCCGATCACGGGCACCAGCGAGACGATCATCATCGCCAGCAGGTACGTGAAGAACAGCGTGATGAAAGCCAGCGGATTGCGCCGGAACAGCCAGACGCCCTGGCGAAACCAGACGTAGCCGGTCTTGGCGGGGACTTCGATCAGTTGCATGGTTCGTGTCGTTCGGAGAGCGGCAGCGCGTGGGCGATGCGCTCGCGCAGGATGCGCTCGAAATGGCCCGGGTCGTGCGGCTTCAACATCTCAGCGGCGCGGGGCAGGTGGAAATCATACAGGCGCGACACCCAGAACCGGTACGCGCCGGCGCGCAGCATGTCGGGCCAGTGGCGGCGTTCGGCGTCGCTGAACGGGCGCACCGTTTGATAGGCGCGCAGCAGTGAATCGGCGCGTTCGGCGTCGAGCGCACCGGTGGCGAGGTCCGAGCACCAATCGTTGACGGTGACGGCCACGTCGAACAGCCATTTGTCGCAGCCGGCGAAGTAGAAATCGAAGAAACCGCCGAGGCGCACCGTGTGGCCGGTGTCGGGCGACGCGTGCGCGAACAGCACGTTGTCGCGGAACAGGTCGCAGTGGCACGGGCCTTCCGGCATGGCGGCGTAGTCGGCCGAGCCGAAGAACGCGGCCTGATGCGCCAGCTCGTTTTCCAGCAGCGCGCGCTGCTCGCCGTCGATGAAGGGCACGATGGCCGGCACGTTCTCCTGCCACCACGGCAGGCTGCGCAGGTTCGGCTGGTGATTCGCGTAATCGCGGCCCGCGAGGTGCATGCGCGCGAGCATCTGGCCCACTTCCACGCAATGCTCGATGCCCGGCGCGAGTTCGGCCGAACCGTCGAGCTTGGTGACGATCGAGGCCGGCTTGCCGTGCAGCTCGCCGAACAGCGTGCCGTCGGCGCGTACCACCGGGTCGGGCACCGGCACGCCGTGATGCGCCAGGTGGCGCATCAGTTCGAGGTAGAACGGCAACTGCCCGGCCGTCAGCTTTTCGAAGATCGTCAGGACGTATTCGCCGTGGGTCGTCGTCAGGAAGAAATTGCTGTTCTCGATGCCGGACGGAATGCCGCGAAACGCGACGACTTCGCCAAGATCGTAGTGGCGCATCCATTGCGCGAGATCGGAATCGGAGATTGCGGTGAAAACGGCCATGCGGGAAAGCGTCGAACGGGGTGGGCGGGCCGGGCGGGGCCGGCGGCTTGCTGCGGGAGGGCGGCGGGGCCGCCCCGCCGAGGGGGATGGATCAATAATGCAGGTTGATCGACGGCACGCGCGTGACGGGCACGTTGCCTTGATGCGGGCGCGGCGAGATATCGGGGGTCGAGCTCATCTGGTAGCGGGTGCCGAAGTTCGAGCGCACGTCGATCTCGACGGGCTTGCCGCGATCGCGGTATTCGGTCACTTCGGTGCCGCTGACGCTTTTGTTGTGGAAGCTCGGGGTGCGCGTGATGTCGTCGAACTCGACCTTCGAGCTGACTTCCGCACCGGGGCGGTTGATCTTGGTGAGGTCGGGCAGACCTGCGGCTTCGTCCTGCGCGGCGCGCGCTCGTGCGTCGTCGCTCGGCGGCGAGCCCTCGGCGAACACAGGTCCGGCGAGGACGACCGTCGCAAGCGCGGCGGCGAAAAAGAGCGGCTTCATGGGTTTCTCCGAATTAACCGCACGATTCTAGCAAAACCGGGGCCGGCCGATACGGCGTTCTCTGCGCTGTGGCGGCGCAGCGTCGGCGGGGCGGCGTGGCCGACGCGCCACGGTGGTGCGCCCGTGATAATGTCGGACGCAATTCTGGAGGCAACCGACAATGAACAACGACATCCATCGCCAGCATCGTCCGCTCACGCCCGAGTGCCCGCCCGTCGAATCCTTCGACGACCCCGTCGCGGCGGTCGCGCGCCTGTCCTCGATCTACGAAACCCACACCGCGTTCCTGCGCGATGCGTTTGCACGCTATCGCCGCAACGAGCCGATCGGCGGCCGCGTGCGTGCGTTCTACCCGTTCGTGCGGGTCAGCACCGACGTCAATACCAACATCGATTCGCGCCGCTCGTACGGCTTCGTGGCCGGCCCCGGCGTGTTCGAAACCAGCGTGACGCGGCCGGACCTGTTCGCGAGCTATTACCGCGAGCAATTGCGCCTGCTGTCGAAGAATCACAGCGTGGCGATCGAGGTGGGGGTGTCGGATCAGCCGATTCCGATTCATTTCGCGTTCTCGGAGGGCATCCACCTGGAGGGCGATCTCGATCGCGACCGGCTGCTCGCGATGCGCGACGTGTTCGACGTGCCGAACCTGGCGAATCTCGACGACCGGATCGCCAACGGCACCCACGAGGTGCCGCCCGACGCGCCGCAGCCGCTGGCGTTGTTTACCGGCGCGCGCGTCGATTTCTCGCTGCACCGGCTGCGCCACTACACGGCCACGCTGCCGGCGCACTTCCAGAACTACGTGCTGTACACAAACTACCAGTTCTATATCGACGAATTCGTGAAACTCGGCCGCACGCTGATGTCGGCCAGCGACGATCCGGCCGTGCGCGAATATCGCAGCCAGTACATCGCGTTCGTCGAGCCGGGCGACATGGTCACCTACAACGCCAACCTCGGTAACGAGCCAGTCGAAGGCGCGCCGTCGCCGCGCCTGCCGCAGATGCCGGCGTACCACCTGAAGCGCGCCGACGGCAGCGGCATCTCGATGGTCAACATCGGCGTCGGCCCGTCGAACGCGAAAACCATCACCGATCACATCGCCGTGCTGCGCCCGCACGCGTGGGTCATGCTTGGCCACTGCGCGGGGCTGCGCAACACGCAGCGCCTGGGCGACTACGTGCTGGCGCACGGCTATGTGCGCGAGGATCACGTGCTCGACGACGACTTGCCGCTGTGGGTGCCGATCCCGGCGTTGGCCGAGGTGCAGGTGGCGCTGGAACGCGCCGTGGCGCAGGTCACGGAGCTCGACGGCACGGACCTGAAGCGCGTGATGCGCACCGGCACGGTGGCCAGCGTGGACAACCGCAACTGGGAATTGCTCGATCACCGCGAGCCGGTCAAGCGCCTGTCGCAGAGCCGCGCGGTGGCGCTCGACATGGAAAGCGCGACGATCGCCGCGAACGGCTTCCGGTTCCGGGTGCCGTACGGCACGCTGCTGTGCGTGTCGGACAAGCCGCTGCACGGCGAATTGAAGCTGCCGGGCATGGCCGATCAGTTCTACCGCGCGCAGGTCGATCAGCATCTGCAGATCGGCGTGCTGGCGATGGAGATCCTGCGCACCAACGGGCTGGCGAAGCTGCACAGCCGGAAGCTGCGGGGGTTTGCGGAGGTGGCGTTCCAGTAAGAACGCGCCGCGCATCGACGCCAACGCAAGAAAGGGCCGCCCGTGAACCAGGCGGCCCTTTCTGCTTGACGGCGCCGGCCCGACTCGCGGGCCGGCCGTCATGCCTTAACGGCACTCATTGTGGCCCCAATGCCCCGGCGGGCAGTGCGGGCGGTCGTGGCGGTGATGTTGCATCCACTCGTCGCGCTGCCAGTAACGGTGGCCGTCGTAATAGCGGTCGCCGTGCCAGCCGATGACGATGGCCGGGCCGCCGCCGCCGGCGACGATAACCTGGGCGTTTGCGGCGCCCGACAGGGCAACACCAAAACCGGCGAGCAGCGTAGCGATCAGAAGGCGTTTCATGTGGTCTTCTCCTCGAAAGGGTGAATCAGGGTGTCCGTCACGTTTCGCATCGACGTCGGCGAACCGGCCGTGCGGTGCCGCGTCGGTCACGGCATGACTGCAGTCTGGCGATCGGGAAGATTAATTGGCGTGTGGATTTGTAACCTTAGATTCGGTAGCGGTGCGGGCGCCGGGCCGCCGGGCGGGGTGCTGCGATCTGGCCCGAATCTCCTTTGTGATGGCGCGATTCGGGCCGTTTCGATGGCGGAAACGTCGGTTTGGCGTTGGCCGGCGCTGATACCGATCGTTACGAATCGCGGCAAGTGTTGCAGCGGCCGGCTCATGAAAACGCCTTGGACCTCCGCTACGATGGGCAGCCTTCGGGGGCGAACGGCGTTGAACGCGCTGCTGGCGCGTCGATGTCGGCGCTCGGCACCGGTTTTTCCCGACATTTCGCCTTCAATCCGACACTTATTTATGTAAAACAAGGGTTTTCCCTTATCATCGTTTCGGCCGGTCGGACGTTGTTTAGTCATGCGGCTCGCCGTTGTTTCCTGGTTTCCACCCGTCTCATCATCGAATTCACAATGCTTCGCCACCTTCACCATCGCCTCAGGCACGTCGTCGCGGCTCGCCTGAACAATCTCAATGTGCTCGCGGGCTCGTGGTCTCGCCGGCGGCCGTTGTGGATGGTGTCGTTCGCGGTCAACGACGCAAGCCTGTCCGAAGGGTTGCGCGCGGCCTGCGCCTCCACGGCGATGCTGGTGATCGGCAACCTGCTGCACGAACCCGAGTTCGCCTGGGCCGCAATCGGCGCGTTCTGGACCTGCCTGGCCGATGCGGCCGGCTCGAACCGCACGCGTTTCGCATCGATGGCGAGTTTCGCGGTGTTGTCGGCCGTGTGCGGCGGGGCGACCGCGTTCGCCTCGGGTTCCGGCACGCTGATCGCGCTGCTCGCCGTGCTGGTGTTCACTTCGCTCGGCGCGCTCGGCCGCATCTGGGGGGCGGCCACGGCGCAGGTCACGATCCTCGCGGCCACCGCCTGCGTGGTGATGGCCGATCGCCCGATGCACGACTGGCGCGCGGGCCTGATGTTCCTCGGCGTGTATTTCGGCGGTTGCGTGTTCGCGATCGTGTTGAGCCTGACCGTGTGGCGCATCCATCCGTTCGCGCAGGGGCGCGCGGCCGTGCGCGGCGTGTACGTGCGGCTCGCCGATATCGCGCACGACGCCTCGCGGCTGCTGTCGGAACCGGCGCAGACCCAGCGTGCCTGGGAAATGCATGCCTCGAAATACCGCTCCGACGCGCGCGCCGCGCTCGAAGCCGCGCGCCGCACGCTGGCGCGCATGCCGGTGGCCAAGACCGACCGCCGCGAGTCGTATGCGAACCTGCTGATCGCGGTGGCGGAGGGCGAGCGCTGGTTCGCGCATCTGATCGCGGTGGCGGGCGTTTGCCAGCGCGGCCGTCAGACCTTGCGCGATCCGGCGCGGGCGGCGCGCGTGCTGGCCGGCATTGCCGAGTTGTTGCGGCGTGTCGGCGACGCGATCGATGCGGCGCCGTGGGAGCGCCCCGACGTGCTGCAACGCCGGCTGCGCCGTTTCGCGCGGGGCCTCGATGCGGCGCTCGGCGAATCGATGACGATGGCCCTGCAGCTCGAACCCGATCCGGCCGACGTGACGCAGGCGCCGCGCCAGCAATTGCGCTGGACGCGCGCGCTGCGCACGGTGCTGGCGCGCGCCTGGGTGACGTTGCGCGCGAACCTGTCGTGGAAATCGATCGGGCTGCGCCACGCGGCGCGCGTCGCGGTGGCCACCACGCTCGGCTTCTTGGTGGTGCGGCTGCTCGGCGTGCCGTTCGGCTATTGGACGACGATGGCGACGCTGCTGATCCTGCAACCGTCGATCGCGGGCAGTTGGCCGCGCAGCGTGGAGCGCGCGGCGGGCAGCATCATCGGCGGCCTGCTGGCGGCCGCGATCGGGTTGGCCGTGCATTCGCCGATCGGCATTTCGCTCGCGGTGTTCCCGCTGGTGTGCGCGACGATGGCGCTGCGCCCGGTCAGCTACAGCCTGTTCGTGCTGTTCCTCACGCCCACCTTCGTGCTGGTGGCCGACTTCGCCACGCCGGCCGCGAGCGAACTCACCTACGCGCTGACGCGGCTCGGCAACAACGTGCTCGGCTGCGTGATCGCGCTGGTCGCAACCTTCCTGCTGTGGCCGACGCGCGAGCAGATCGACATTCGCGGCCAACTGGCGTCGGCGATCTCGGCGAACCTGCGCTATCTGGTCGATGCGATCGAGGCGCCGGGACGCACGAACCGCGAGGCGGAGCGGCTGCGCCGCGAGGCCGGGCTGGCCAGCAACAACGCGGAGGAAGCGTTCAACCGAATCCGCCTCGAACGGCTCGACGACACGCGTTTCGATACCGCCGCCTCGACCGTGCTCGGCCTGCTGCGCCGCATGGCCGGCACGGCGGCGCATTTGCGGCTCAGCGTGCACGGCCCGCGCATGGAAGTGGATCTGGTGGAGTGGGTGGAGTCGGCCAGCGACGACATCGATGCGATGCTGGCGACCGGCCGCGTGCCGGCGCGCCATCCGCTGCCGCCGCGCGAGAAGCTCGCGCAACTCGAAATGGATGCGGTCGGCCAGATCGCGCTGCTGCAACGCCTGATCGGCGACCTGCAGGGCGACGACGGCCCGCTCGCGCGGCGTAATGTCGCTGCGGTGCGCCGCGCGAGCTGAACGCGCGGGCGGAATCCACTCGCCACATCACAAGCACTGCGAAACATTGCGCATCAAACGAAACGGGCGACGCTTTCGGCGTCGCCCGTTTTTCATTGCCGCGCCGCGAGGCGCGACGGCTTACAGATAGAACATGCGGTCGTCGTCGCGGCGATCGTCGCGTTCCTGCTGCGGCGCTTCCTGCGCTTCGCCTTCCTCGCCGGTATCTTCATAGAACGCGAGCACGGCTTCGAGCACCTGGTCGGGATCGTCGATCACCTGCATCAGATCCATGTCGTCCGGATTGATCAGGCCCATCGGGATCAACTGGTCGCGGAACCATTGCAGCAGGCCCTGCCAGAACTCGCTGCCGACCAGGATGATCGGCACGAGGCGCGATTTCTTGGTCTGGATCAACGTGAGCACTTCGGACAGTTCGTCGAGCGTGCCGAAGCCGCCCGGCATCACCACCACCGCGTCGGAGTTCTTCACGAACGTGACCTTGCGCGTGAAGAAATGGCGGAAGCGCAGCGAGATGTCCTGGTAGTTGTTGCCCGATTGTTCGTGCGGCAATTCGATGTTCAGACCGACCGACGGGGCCTTGCCTGCATGGGCGCCCTTGTTGGCGGCTTCCATGATGCCGGGGCCGCCGCCGGAGATCACGGCGAAGCCCGCGTCCGACAGCTTGCGCGCGATTTGCGCGGCCAACTGATAGTGCGGCGACTCGGCTTTCAGACGCGCTGAACCATAGATGCTGACGGCCGGGCGGATCTCCGAGAGGTACTCGGTCGCCTCGATAAACTCTGCCATAATCGTGAACATCTGCCACGAAGCGCGGGCTTTCTTTGCTGTCGCGCGTTCTTGATCTGCCAGCGAACGCAAGCTCGGAATCACTTTTCTCTTATTCATAATGCCTGAAGAACAGAACCTGGAAGGTAAGACCCTGCTGTTGGTTGATGGTTCGAGCTATCTCTATCGGGCTTACCACGCAATGCCCGATTTGCGCGGGCCGGACGGTCAACCGACCGGTGCGCTCTACGGCATCATCAACATGCTGCGCCGCATGCGCAAGGAAGTTACAGCGGAGTATAGCGCGTGCGTGTTCGATGCGAAGGGCAAAACCTTCCGCGACGATCTCTATACCGAATACAAGGCGAACCGCCCGTCGATGCCGCCCGATCTCGCGCTGCAGATCGAGCCGATTCACGAAGCCGTGCGCGCGCTCGGCTGGCCCCTGCTGATGATCGAAGGCGTCGAGGCCGACGATGTGATCGGCACCCTCGCGCATGCCGCCGAAGCGCGCGGCATGAAGGTCGTGATCTCCACCGGCGACAAGGATCTCGCGCAACTGGTGACGGGCCACGTGTCGCTCGTCAACACCATGACCAACGAAGTGCTCGATCGCGACGGCGTGATCGGCAAGTTCGGCGTGCCGCCGGAGCGCATCGTCGATTACCTGTCGCTGATCGGCGACACGGTGGACAACGTGCCGGGCGTCGAGAAGTGCGGCCCGAAAACGGCCGTGAAATGGCTGGCGCAATACGAAACGCTCGACGGCATCGTCGAGCACGCGGCCGAGATCAAGGGCGTGGTGGGCGACAACCTGCGCCGCGCGCTCGATTTCCTGCCGCTCGCGCGCAAGCTCGTGACGGTCGAGACGGCCTGCGAGTTGAAGCCGCAAGTGGAAACGATCGAAGCGTCGCTCGCGACCGGCGCCGAGGCGCGCGACGCGCTGTTGCCGATCTTCGAGGCGAACGGCTTCAAGACCTGGCGGCGCGAGCTGGAAGCCGCGCCCGCAGGGAGCGACGCCAACGGCGGCGAGCCGTCCGACGGCAGCGCCGATCCGGTGCCGGCCGCGGCAGCCCTCGAACGCAACTACGAAACCGTGCAGACCTGGCCGCAGTTCGACGCCTGGCTCGCGAAGATCGAGGCGGCCGAACTGACCTCGTTCGATACCGAAACCACCTCGCTCGATCCGATGGTCGCGCAGGTCGTCGGCATTTCGCTGTCGACCGAGCCGGGCAGCGCGGCCTATATCCCGGTCGCACATCGCGGCCCGGACATGCCCGAGCAACTGCCGCGCGACGCAGTGCTGGCGAAGCTCAAGCCGTGGCTCGAAAGCGCCGAGCGCAAGAAGGTCGGTCAGCATCTGAAGTACGACGCGCAGGTGCTGGCGAACTACGACATTGCGCTGAACGGCATCGAGCACGACACGCTGCTCGAATCCTACGTGCTCGAATCGCATCGCACGCACGACATGGACAGCCTCGCGCTGCGCCATCTCGGCGTGAAGACGATCAAGTACGAGGAGGTGGCGGGCAAGGGCGCGCAGCAGATCGGCTTCGACGAAGTGGCGCTCGACGCGGCCGCGGCCTATGCGGCCGAGGATGCCGACATCACGCTGCAACTGCATCGCGCAATGTATCCGCAGGTGGCGCGCGACGCGGGGCTCAAGCGGGTGTACGCCGAGATCGAACTGCCGGTGGCGATGGTGCTGCGCAAGATGGAGCGCACCGGCGTGCTGATCGACAGCGAGCGCCTCGCCAAGCAGAGCGGCGAGATCGCGACGCGTCTGATCCAGCTCGAGGGCGAGGCCTACGAACTGGCCGGTGGCGAATTCAACCTCGGCTCGCCGAAGCAGATCGGCCAGATCTTCTTCGAGAAGCTTGGCTTGCCGGTCGTCAAGAAAACACCGAGCGGCGCGCCGTCCACCGATGAGGAAGTGCTGCAGAAGCTCGCGGAGGATTACCCGCTGCCGAAGCTGCTGCTCGAACATCGCGGCCTGTCGAAGCTGAAGTCCACCTACACGGACAAGCTGCCGCGCATGATCAACGCGAGCACCGGGCGCGTGCACACCAACTACGCGCAGGCCGTGGCCGTCACGGGCCGCCTCGCGTCGAACGATCCGAACCTGCAGAATATCCCGGTGCGCACGGCCGAGGGCCGACGCATTCGCGAGGCGTTCATCGCGTCGCCGGGCTGCAAGATCGTGTCCGCCGACTATTCGCAGATCGAACTGCGCATCATGGCGCACATCTCGGGCGACGAATCGCTGTTGCGCGCGTTCTCGCAGGGCGAGGACATTCACCGCGCGACGGCCGCCGAAGTGTTCGGCGTGACGCCGCTCGAAGTCGGCAACGATCAGCGCCGCATCGCCAAGGTCATCAACTTCGGCTTGATCTACGGCATGAGCGCGTTCGGCCTCGCCGCGAACCTCGGCATCACGCGCGATGCGGCCAAGCTCTACATCGACCGCTATTTCGCACGCTATCCGGGCGTGGCGAACTACATGGACACCACGCGTTTATCGGCCAAGGAAAACGGCTACGTCGAAACCGTGTTCGGCCGCCGGCTCTGGCTGCCCGAGATCAACGGCGGCAACGGCCCGCGCCGTCAGGCTGCCGAACGCGCGGCCATCAACGCGCCGATGCAGGGCACCGCGGCCGACCTGATCAAGCTCTCGATGATCGCCGTCGACGGCTGGCTCGATCGCGATGGCTTGCGCTCGCGCATGATCATGCAGGTACACGATGAACTGGTGCTCGAAGTGCCCGAGGAAGAACTCTCGACGGTGCGCAAGAAGCTGCCCGAGATGATGGCCGGTGTGGCCAAGCTGAAGGTGCCGCTGGTGGCCGAAGTGGGCGCCGGCAGCAATTGGGAGGAAGCGCACTGACCCGATGCGCGGCGCGTTCTGCGCGTCGCGCGGTCAGCTTGGCGGCTCGCGCGCGCAGCCGCCCGCCGTGTCGGGCATGCATGCACAAGCATGTTGCAGCGGTGAAGTCGTCTTGCGATGTCTTTTCTCGGATTTACTCGAATTCTGACATCGCCGCGCGCACAATCGTATGCACTCCTGAAATCAACGCGGGGGATCGAATGCATCGTTTCATCATCGTAGGCGGCGGTGCCGGCGGGCTCGAACTTGCGACCCGGCTCGGCGATCGTTACGGCGCGCGCGGCAAGCGCGAAGCCCGTGCACTGATCACGCTGGTCGATCGTTACCCCACTCACATCTGGAAACCGCTGCTGCACGAGGTGGCGGCCGGCAGCATGGACCCGTTCACGCAGGAGCTCGAATATGCAGCGCAGGCGCGCTGGCATGGTTTCGAATTCCAGCAGGGCGCGCTGATGTCGGTCGATCGCGGCGCGAAGCGCCTGGTGGTGGCGTCGGTGCTCGACAGCGATGGCCTCGAACTGATGCCCGAGCGCACGCTCGACTACGACACGCTCGTGATCGCGATCGGCAGTACCACGCATTTCTTCGGCACCGAGGGCGCGCAGCAGCATGCGATCGCGCTCGACACGGTGGGCGAGGCGGAGCGGTTCCGCAAGCGCCTGATCGCTGCCTGCATTCGCGCCGAGCATCGTCCGCCCGCCGTCACGGTGTCGAGCGAGCCGCCGATCCAGGTGGCGATCGTCGGCGCCGGCGCAACCGGTGTGGAGTTGTCGGCGGAATTGCGCAACACCGCGCAGGTGCTGTCGGCGTATGGGCTGCACAAGCTCGATCCGAAGCACGACGTGGGCATCGTGCTGATCGAATCGGGGCCGCGCATCTTGCCGGCGCTGCCCGAGCGCGTCTCGACGGCCACCGCTGAACTGCTCGACAAGCTCGGTGTGCGGCTGATGCTGGGCGAGCGCGTGACCGAGGTGGCGCCCGGCGTCGTGCATACCGCGAGCGGCGCGGCGGTGCGCGCCGACCTGACGGTGTGGGCCGCCGGCATCAAGGCGCCGGCCGTGCTGTCGCAACTCGACGGCCTTGAGGTGAGCCGCCTCGGTCAGCTCGCGGTGCGCCCGACGCTGCAGACCACGCTCGACGACGATATCTTCGCGCTCGGCGATTGCGCCGCCTGCGCGTGGGCCGGCACCGATCGCAACGTGCCGCCGCGTGCCCAGGCCGCGCACCAGCAGGCCAGCTTCCTGCTGCGCGCGCTGGCTTGCCGGCTCGATGGCCGGCCGCTGCCGTCGTTTGCCTATCGCGATTTCGGCTCGCTGGTCTCGCTCGGGCATTTCAGTGCGGTCGGCAGCCTGATGGGCGGCTTGATCGGCCGCAACATGCTGATCGAGGGGCTGTTCGCACGCTTCATGTACATGTCGCTGTATCGCCTGCATATCGCGGCGCTGCATGGCTATCCGCGCATGATGCTCGACACGGTGGCGCACTGGTTGCGGCGCTCGACGCTGCCGCGCGTGAAGCTGCATTGAGGGCGTGGCGAGGCCGCATCGCAGCGGCAAGCAGGCCGGCGTGCCGAACGTGGCTCAGGAATGACGGCTGCCTGACGCGCCGCTGACATCGGGCTGGCCGATTGCGGCGAGTCGCCGGTGTCGCGTGCGAAACAGTTGACGGCGACCTGTAAGTTTCGGCATCGTGTGCGGGTTCCGGGTCGCTGGAGGCGGCGGATTCCGCGCCCGGGCCGGTGTGTCGAGCCCGCTGCGAGCCGATTGCCGCGCGGCGGTCCGCTCCCGTCGTCCGTATTGCCGGTGTCGCCTCGTGCCTTGGCGTCGCCGTGTCGAATCTCAAGGAGCCTTGCATGTTGAAACCCGAAGTGGACAGCCTCGTCCCGCACGTCCCGTTCAATCGCCGTCGCTTCGTGCAGGCGCTCGGCGGTTCGTTCGCCGCCGCCGTGCTGCCCGTTTCCGCGCAGACGATTACCACCGACAGCGCCGGCCTCGATTGCGATACGGTCGAGATCCGCTCGGGCGACGCCAGCGTGCCGGCCTACCGCGCGCAGCCGGAAGGCAAGAGCAACCTGCCCGTGATCATCGTGATCCATGAAGTGTTCGGCGTGCACGCGCATATCGCGGACGTCTGCCGCCGCTTCGCCAAGCTCGGCTATCTGGCGATCGCGCCGAACCTTTATTCGCGTCAGGGCGATCCGTCGAAGTACCCGACCATCAACGAGCTGTACGCCGCCGTCGTTAGCAAGGTGCCGGACCGTCAGGTCAGCGAGGATCTCGACGCCACGGTCATGTGGGCCGGCAAGAACGGCGGGGATCTGACGCGCCTGGGCGTGACGGGCTTCTGCTGGGGCGGCCGCCAGGCGTGGCTGTTCGCCGAGCACAATCCGCATGTGCGTGCGGCGGTGGCGTGGTACGGCAAGGTGGTGGGCGATCGCAACGAGATGACGCCGTCGAACCCGATCGATCACGTGGCCGAACTGAAGGCACCGGTGCTGGGCCTGTATGGCGCGAAGGACGACAGCATTCCGCAGGCGACGCTGTCGGAGATGCGCGGCAAGCTGCTGGCCAGCCCGGACAAGG
Organism: Burkholderia sp. 3C; assembly: GCF_054589155.1. Taxonomy (NCBI): domain Bacteria; kingdom Pseudomonadati; phylum Pseudomonadota; class Betaproteobacteria; order Burkholderiales; family Burkholderiaceae; genus Burkholderia; species Burkholderia sp. 3C. The sequence goes on along the minus strand of NZ_BAAILN010000066.1, from coordinate 69,404 downwards.
CCGCGCGCGAATCGGAAATCCTCGCGTATCCGGACGCGGGGCACGCGTTCTTCGCCGACTATCGGCCGAGCTACATCAAGCCCGACGCCGACGACGGCTGGAAACGCGCGCTCGCGTGGTTCCGCAAATACGGCGTGCTGTAACGCTGCTCGCGCGGCTCAGGGGTTCGGGCCGGTCGCCACCGGCCGCGACGGATCCGCGCTCCATTCGCTCCACGAGCCTGCATACAGCAGCGGATTGTGGAGCCCGGCGATCTCCATCGCCAGTGCGTTGTGGCAGGCGGTCACGCCCGAGCCGCATTGCAGGATCACGTTGTTCGCCGGCTGCTGGCCGATCACGCCCGTCCATTCCTCGCGCAGTTCATGGCCGCTCTTGAAGCGGCCTTCCGCGTTCAGGTTGTCCTTGAAGAAACGGTTGGCCGCGCCGGGGATATGGCCACCGACCGGGTCGAGCGTTTCGTTTTCGCCGCGATAGCGGTCGGGCGAACGGGCATCGACTACCAGACGCGATTTCGACGCGAGATTCGCCACCACGGCGGCGGCGTCCACCACGGTCGCGAGCGGCGCCTGCGCGCGGAAATCGCCGGCTTTCGGCGCCGGGACGTCGGGCGTCAGCGGTTGGCCGGCGGCCTGCCAGGCGGCCAGGCCGCCGTCGAGCACCGCCACCGAATCGTGGCCGAGCCAGCGCAGCAGCCACCACAGACGCGCGGCATACATGCCGCCTTGCGCGTCGTACGCCACCACTTGCTGGCCCGCGCGCAGGCCCTTCGCGGCCAGGGCAGCGACGAGCGTGTCGCGCGCGGGCAGCGGATGGCGCCCGTTGGTGCCGCTCTTGGGGCCGGACAGATCACGATCGAGATGCAGGTAGACGGCGCCCGGCAGATGGCCGGCCGCGTAGGCTTGCGTGCCGGCGTCGGGCGCGGCGAGGTCGAAACGGCAATCGAAGACGAGTACGCTGTCCGGCGCGGCAGCCAGGCGCTCGGCCAGGTTGCCGGCCGAGATGAGTGTCGTGTAGTGAGTGTGGGGCATGATGGCTCCTGCTGAGGAAACGGCCGAATCATCCAGTCTAAACAAAAAAAGACGAGCCGCAGCTCGTCTTTTGAGGGTGCCGCCGGCAGGCGCCGGCCCGCATCAGATGCTGCCGAGCTTGCGGCGCAGGAATTCGTGGAAGTGCTGCATGCCGTCTTCCATCGGGCTTTGGTACGGCCCGACCTGGGATTCGCCGCGTTCCATCAGCGCGCGGCGGCCGGCGTCCATGCGCAGGGCGATCTCGTCGTCCTCGACGGCCGTTTCCATATAGGCGGCGCGTTCGGCCTCGACGAATTCGCGCTCGAACAGCGCGATTTCCTCGGGGTAATAGAACTCGACGATGTTGGTGGTTTTCTGCGGGCCGCGCGGGATCAGCCACGACACCACCAGCACGTGCGGATACCACTCGATCATCAGGCCCGGGTAGTAGACCATCCAGATCGCGCCGAACTCGGGCGGTACACCATCGCGGAAGCGCAGCACCTGCTCGTGCCATTTCTGGTACGTGGGGCTGCCCGGCTTGGCGAGCGCATTGTGCACGCCGACCGTCTGCACGCTGTACCAGTCGCCGAACTCCCAATTGAGATCGTCGCAGGACACGAAACTGCCGAGGCCCGGATGGAACGGGACGACGTGGTAATCCTCGAGGTAGACCTCGATGAACGTCTTCCAGTTGTAGTCGCATTCGTGCACTTCGACGTGATCGAACAGGTAGTCCGAAAAGTTGAAGTGATGGCGCGTGCCGAGGTTCGCGAGATCCTGCGCGACGTTGCGGCCCTCGGCCTCGAACAGCAGGCCCTGCCAGTTCTGCAGCGGCGCCTTGTCGAGGTTCAGGCACGGATTGTCGGGGAAGTGCGGCGCCCCGAGCAGTTGCCCGTCGAGATCGTAGGTCCAGCGGTGCAGCGGGCACACGATGTTGTTCGTGTGGCCGCGGCCGTTCAGCATGATCGCCTGCCGGTGGCGGCAGACGTTCGACAGCAGCTCGATGCGCGACTGCTGGTTGCGCACGAGCACACGGCCTTCCTTTTCGGAAGGCAGGGCGAAATAATCTCCCGCCTCGGGCACCATCAATTCGTGCCCGACGTAGCGAGGACCTTTCTTGAACAGGGTTTCGACTTCGCGCGCGAGAAGCGCCTCATCGAAGTAAGCGGTGACAGGAAGTTGGCTCGATGCCGACTTCAATTGCAGAGCGTCGCTCAGATTGGACATTCCCACTCCCGGAAATCGTGAAAGCAGTGAACAACCCAACCATCGAAAAATCGATTTAGGGGAACCTTCTACTATACCTGAAACTGTAGCGATGGGGGTGGATAAGTGCCTGATTTGTGTCAAATTTCCATGCGGGATGTGCGGCATTCCGCCTCGTGTCGGCATATTCGCGGCGTGCTTGGCACCGTCCGCGGTGGTGGGGCCATTACGTCGACAGGTGCTGGAATCCGCTTTTGCCGTAGAATGTCCGACTTGTTTTTAAATTTCCCCTCGTTCCATGGCGAAAAACGCAACTCCGGGCGCTGCGGCGTCGGGTGCCGGCTCCGAATCGCTGCCGGCTTCCTACGAAACGGCGCTCGAGGAGCTCGAGACGCTGGTCGCGAGAATGGAGGGCGGAACGTTGAGCCTCGAGGACTCGCTGTCGGCCTATCGGCGCGGCGCGGCCCTTGTTGCGTTTTGCCAACAGCAACTCGATAAGGTGGAGCAGCAGGTGCGAGTGCTCGACGGGGCCACGCTGAAACCGCACTCCACAGGAGCGGCCGCCACGGACGGCGAAGACGACGATCTATGACATTCGAACAATGGATGCGCGCAGTGCTGGCGCGCGTCGAAGACGCACTCGGCCACTATCTGCCGGCCGAGACGGTGGTGCCCGGCAAGCTGCACGAAGCGATGCGCTATGCGGTGATGGGCGGCGGCAAGCGGGTTCGCCCGCTGCTGTGCCATGCCGCGGGCGAACTGACGGGCGCCACGGAGGCTGCGCGCAACGCCGCATCGGCCGCGCTGGAGATGATCCACGTCTATTCGCTGGTGCATGACGACATGCCCTGCATGGATGACGACGCGCTGCGCCGCGGCAAGCCCACGGTTCACGTTCAGTACGACGAACCGACCGCGCTGCTGGTCGGCGACGCGCTGCAATCGCAGGCGTTCGTCGCGCTGACCGATGCTGCTGCGCTCACCGCCGTCCAACAGGCGGCGCTGGTGCGCGAGCTCGCGCTGGCGAGCGGCTCGGTGGGCATGGCCGGCGGCCAGGCGATCGACCTCGACAGCGTGGGCCTGATGCTCACGCGCGAGCAGCTCGAAACCATGCACCGCAAGAAAACCGGTGCGTTGCTGCGCGCGGCGGTGCGCATGGGCGCGCTGGCCGGCGAAACGCCGTCGGAAGATACGATGCGCGCGCTCGATGCATACGCCGACGCGGTCGGCCTCGCCTTCCAGGTGGTGGACGACATTCTCGACGTGACGACCGATTCCGCAACGCTCGGCAAGACGGCGGGCAAGGATGCGGCGGCCAACAAGCCCACGTACGTGTCGATCATCGGTCTCGATGCGTCGCGCGAACTGGCCGCGCAACTGCGTGCGGATGCGCATGCGGCGTTGCAACCGTTCGGCGCACGCGCGCAGCGCCTTGCCGAACTCGCCGACCTGGTAGTGAACCGGGTCAGCTGACGCGAAAGCCCGCCGCCGCGCTTCGGCTCCCGGGAGCGTGCACCAAGAGTGCGGGCGCGTTTGATTTCCTACAATGGAACGACGATGTACGACTTGCTGAAAACCATCGACGACCCGGCGGACCTGCGCCGCCTCGATCGTCGCCAACTGCATCCGCTCGCCGATGAGCTGCGCTCGTTCGTGATCGACAGCGTGTCGAAGACGGGCGGCCACTTGTCGTCCAATCTCGGCACGGTCGAACTGACGATCGCGCTGCATTACGTCTTCAATACGCCGAACGACCGCATCGTGTGGGACGTCGGCCACCAGACGTATCCGCACAAGATCCTGACCGGCCGCCGCGACCAGATGGCGACGCTGCGTCAGCAGGACGGCATTTCGGGCTTCCCGCGCCGCTCGGAGTCGAACTACGACACGTTCGGCACGGCGCACTCGAGCACCTCGATCTCGGCCGCGCTCGGCATGGCGATCGGCAGCCAGCTCAACGGCGACGACCGCTTCTCGATCGCCGTGATCGGCGACGGCGCGATGACGGCCGGCATGGCCTTCGAGGCCATGAACAACGCCGGTGTGTCCGAGGACGCGAAGCTGCTCGTGATCCTCAACGACAACGACATGTCGATCTCGCCGCCGGTCGGCGCGCTGAACCGCCACCTCGCACGCCTGATGTCGGGCCGCTTCTACGCGGCGGCCCGTGCCGGCGTCGAGAAGGTGTTGAGCGTCGCGCCGCCGGTGCTCGAACTGGCGCGCAAGCTCGAAGAGCACGCGAAGGGCATGGTCGTGCCGGCCACGCTGTTCGAGGAATTCGGCTTCAACTACATCGGCCCGATCGACGGTCACGATCTCGATTCGCTGATCCCGACACTGCAGAACATCAAGGAACTGCGCGGCCCGCAATTCCTGCACGTGGTCACCAAGAAGGGCCAGGGCTACAAGCTCGCCGAAGCCGATCCGGTGCTCTACCACGGCCCGGGCAAGTTCAATCCCGCCGAAGGCATCAAGCCGGCCGCGACGCCCGCCAAGAAGACCTACACCCAAGTGTTCGGCGAGTGGCTGTGCGACATGGCCGAACTCGACGCGCGCGTGGTCGGCATCACGCCGGCGATGCGCGAAGGGTCGGGCATGGTCGAATTCGAAAAGCGCTTCCCGGATCGTTATTACGACGTCGGTATCGCCGAACAGCACGCGGTGACCTTCGCCGGCGGCATGGCCACCGAAGGGCTGAAGCCGGTCGTCGCGATCTACTCGACGTTCCTGCAACGCGCCTACGATCAACTGATCCACGACGTCGCGCTGCAGAACCTGCCGGTGGTGTTCGCGATCGACCGTTCGGGCCTGGTCGGCGCCGACGGTGCAACGCACGCGGGCGCCTACGATCTCGCGTTCATGCGCTGCATCCCGAACATGACGGTGATGGCCGCGTCCGACGAAGACGAATGCCGCCAGATGCTCTACACGGCCGTGCAGCAGCCGAACCCGACGGCCGTGCGCTATCCGCGCGGCGCGGGCGGCGGCGTGCCGACCGTCAAGGCGATGACGGCGATCCCGCTCGGCAAGGGCGAAGTGCGCCGCCGTTCGGCCCAGCCGGAAGGCAAGCGCGTCGCGATCCTCGCGTTCGGCACGATGGTCGCGCCGTCGCTGGCGGCTGCCGAGGAACTCGACGCCACCGTGGCGAACATGCGCTTCGTGAAGCCGATCGATGCCGATCTGATCCGCGAACTCGCACAGACGCACGACTATCTGGTCACGGTCGAAGAGGGCTGCCTGCAAGGCGGCGCCGGTTCGGCTTGCGTCGAATCCCTGATGGAAAGTGGGGTTATCCGGCCCGTACTACAATTGGGCCTCCCCGATCGCTTCGTCGATCACGGCGATCCGGCCAAGCTGCTGTCGCAGTGCGGCCTCGATGCCGCCGGCATCGCGAAGTCGATCCGCGAGCGTTTCCTGAGCCAGCCCGACAGCGTCGCCGATCAGGCGAAGCGCGTGGCCTGACCGAACGTCGCGCGCCGCCCGATTGCGTAGCTTGCAACCGGGCGGCTTTCCCGATTATCCGGAACGGAAAACATGGGCCTGCGGGCCCATGTTGCGTTTCCGGGCACCCGCTTCGAGCGGTGGCGCGCGAGCCGGCAACGGCGCGGCGCGTGAAGACAAGGACCGAACAGATGAACCAGATGAACCCCGGCCTCGTGATGCCCGACGTGCAGAGCACGGTCGACACGCGGCAGATCCCGATCCAGCGCGTCGGCGTGCGCGCGGTCCGGCATCCGCTGACCGTGCGCACCGCAGCCGGCGAGATCCAGCCGACGGTCGGCACGTGGAACCTCGATGTGCATCTGCCCGCCGAGCAGAAGGGCACGCACATGTCGCGCTTCGTGGCGCTGCTCGAAGACAACCGCGAGCCGCTGACGGCCGAGACGTTCCGTGGCCTGCTCGCGTCGATGCTCGGCAAGCTGGAGGCCGAAGCCGGCCGGATCGAGGTGTCGTTTCCGTATTTCGTCAGCAAGACCGCGCCGGTGTCGGGCGTGAAGAGCCTGCTCGACTACCAGGTCACGCTGGCCGGAGACGTGCGCAACGGCGCGACGCGGCTGTTCCTGAAGGTGCTGGTGCCGGTCACGAGCCTGTGCCCGTGCTCGAAGAAGATCTCGCAATACGGCGCGCATAACCAGCGCTCGCACGTGACGATCGACGCCGAGCTGAACGGAGACGTGCCGGTCGAGGAACTGATCCGGATCGCCGAGGAAGAAGCCTCGTGCGAGCTGTGGGGCCTGCTCAAGCGGCCCGACGAGAAGTTCGTGACCGAGCGCGCCTACGAGAACCCGAAGTTCGTCGAGGATCTCGTGCGCGATGTGGCGCAGCGGCTCGACGCCGATGCGCGGATCGTCGCCTACGTGCTGGAAGCCGAGAACTTCGAATCGATCCACAATCACAGCGCCTATGCGCTGATCGAGCGCGACAAGCGCGCGGCCTGAGCCGCGTTCGAGTCGGGTCGATAAAAAACCCCGCGTCGCAGAAAGCGACGCGGGGTTTCGTTTTTTCGGGCTTGGCGCGCGAGGGCCGCCTGCGTTCAGCGCGAGAGCGAGGTCAGATCCCAGCGCGGCTTGACCGTGAACGCGTAATCGCGATTGGCCTGATCGGGCCAGCGTTCGAGGCGCAGCGCGCCGGCCAGCGCGATCATCGCGCCGTTGTCGGTACAGAGCGCCAGATCGGGGTAGTGGACGTCGAAGCCGCGCTTCTTCGCGGCGGCCGACAGCGCCGCGCGCAGTTGGCGGTTTGCGCCCACGCCGCCGGCCACCACCAGCCGATTGAGCTTGGTTTGCTTGAGCGCCGCGATCGATTTCGCCACCAGCACGTCGACCGCCGCATCGACGAAGCCACGTGCCAGGTCCGCCTTGGCCGCATCGAGCGCCGCGCCCGTCGCGCCGCCGGCCTCGATCTTCTTCATCTGCGTGAGCACCGCCGTTTTCAGGCCGCTGAAGCTGAAATCGAGATCGCCCGAATGCAGCATCGGCCGCGGCAGCGCCACCGCGCCCGGCGTGCCGAGTTCGGCCAGCTTCGACACTTCCGGGCCGCCCGGGTAGCCCAGGCCGATCAGCTTGGCGGTTTTGTCGAACGCCTCGCCGGCCGCGTCGTCGAGCGTTTCGCCGAGCGTTTCGTACACGCCCACGTCGGTCACGCGCATCAATTGCGTGTGGCCGCCCGACACCAGCAGCGCGACGAACGGAAACGGCGGTGGCGCGTCGACCAGCAGCGGTGACAGCAGGTGCCCTTCGAGGTGGTGAATGCCGACGGTGGGCTTGTCCCAGGCCATCGCGAGTGCATTGGCGATGCTCGCGCCCACCAGCAGCGCGCCGGCCAGACCGGGGCCTTGCGTGAAGGCGATCGCGTCGATCTGCTCGCGCTCGACGCCGCCCTCGGCGAACACCTGTTCGAGCAGCGGCAGCGCGCGGCGGATATGGTCGCGCGAGGCGAGCTCGGGCACGACGCCGCCGTATTCGCGGTGCATCGCGATCTGCGAGTGGAGTGCGTGGGAGACGAGGCCGCGCTGCGTGTCGTACAGCGCGAGGCCGGTTTCGTCGCACGAACTTTCGATGCCGAGGACAAGCATGGTTCGGTGGGGCGGCCGTGCGGCCGGATGAGCAATGGCAACCGGGCAGTATACCAGCGGGGCCGCCCCTCGGCCTGACGGCCAGGGCCGCCGCCATCCGGCCGATACCGCGCCATTCCGCGGTTACAATCCGCGCCATGGAAAATTTCGATATCGCCGTGATCGGCGCCGGCGCGGCCGGCATGATGAGCGCGGCCGTCGCCGGGCAGCTCGGGCGCCGCGTCGTGCTGATCGATCATGCGCCGCGGCTCGCCGAGAAGATCCGCATCTCGGGCGGCGGGCGCTGCAACTTCACGAACCTGCAGGCGGGGCCGGACAACTATCTGTCGCAGAACCCGCGCTTTTGCCGCTCGGCGCTGGCACGCTACACGCCACGCGATTTCCTCGATCTGCTGAAGCGCCACCGCATCAGTTGGCACGAGAAGCACAAGGGCCAGTTGTTCTGCGACCAGCAGAGCGAAGGGATCATCGACGTGCTGAAGGCCGAGTGCGATGCAGGGCGCATCGCCTGGCGGCGGCCGGTATCGGTGGCGGCGGTGCGGCATGCCGACGGCGTGGGTTTCACGCTCGACACGAGTGCCGGCGCGATCGGCGCGAAGGCGCTGATCATCGCGACCGGCGGGCTGTCGATCCCGAAGATCGGTGCGACCGATTTCGCCTACCGGCTCGCCAAGCAGTTCGGCCACAAGCTGATCGATACGCGCCCGGCGCTGGTGCCGCTGACCTTCGCCGCGGCCGATTGGGCGCCGTTCTCGGCGCTGTCGGGCCTGTCGCTCGAGGTGCGCGTCTCGACCGGCGGCAAGAAGGACGGCGGCGAATTCGTCGAGGATCTGCTGCTGACCCATCGCGGGCTGTCCGGGCCGGGCATTTTGCAGATTTCGAGCTACTGGAAGCCGGGCGAGCCGATCCACCTCGACCTGCTGCCGCGCGAGGACGCCACCGAAGCGCTGCTGGCCGCCAAATCGGGCTCGAAGCGCCAGATTGGTGCGTTGTTGTCGGAGTGGGTGCCGTCGCGGCTCGCGCAGGCCTGGCTCGACGGGCAGAAGCTGGCCCACGACGCACGGCTCGCCGATCTGCCCGACAAGGCGCTGCGCCAGGTGGGCGGCGCGCTGTCGCGCTGGAGCCTGGTGCCCGACGGCACCGAGGGCTACAAGAAGGCCGAAGTCACCAAGGGCGGCGTGGATACGCGCGAGCTGTCGTCGTCGACGATGATGAGCGCGCGCGTGCCGGGCCTCTATTTCGTCGGCGAATCGGTCGACGTGACCGGCTGGCTGGGCGGCTACAACTTCCAGTGGGCGTGGGCCTCGGGCGTGGCCGCCGGGCAGGCCGCGGCCGCGCAGGCCGGAAGTGCTTGACTCGGTAGTGCGTTTGTGCAGCCTGTCTGCTATACTCGGAACCCTTTCTTCGCGGTTTTTACTTTTTCAGTGACGGGTCATGACGATCATTCGCTTAAAAGAAAACGAGCCTTTCGAAGTCGCCATGCGCCGCTTCAAGCGGACGATCGAGAAGAACGGTCTGCTGACCGAACTTCGGGCACGCGAGTTCTTCGAGAAGCCCACGGCCGAACGCAAGCGCAAGAAGGCTGCCGCGGTGAAGCGCCACTACAAGCGCATCCGTGGCCAGACGCTGCCGAAGAAGCTCTACTGAGCACCTGTTTCTGTCTCAACCCTCTTTAGAGGCGCCGCAAGGTTTGTCGGGCGGCGCAGCGGTGGTCCCATCCAGCGGGCTGTCGATGCCGGATTCGAGCAAACCCGCTTGAGCAAGCCCTCAAGCGGGTTTTTGTATTGATGTCCGGCTTCCGGGCATCGACGTTTTTTTCTTTCCGGGTGAAGCGATGAGTTTGAAAGACCAGATCAGCGAAGACATGAAGGCCGCGATGCGCGCGAAGGATACCGCGCGGCTCGGCCCGATCCGCCTGTTGCTCTCCGCGATCAAGCAGCGCGAAGTCGACGAGCGCATCACGCTCGACGACGCGGCCATCACGGGCGTCATCGACAAGATGCTCAAGCAGCGCAAGGATTCGATCTCGCAATTCCAGGCCGCCGGCCGCGACGATCTGGTCGCGCAGGAGCAGACCGAGATCGACGTGCTGGTCGCCTACATGCCCGCGCAGCTGTCGGCAGCCGAAGTGGCCGATGCCGTGCAGGAAGCCGTGGTGGCCACCGGCGCCAGCGGCCCGCAGGACATGGGCAAGTTGATGGCCGTGCTGAAGGGCAAGCTGGCCGGCAAGGCCGACATGACCGCCGTGTCCGCGCTGGTCAAGGCCGCGCTCACGAAGTAAGCCGTCTGCCGGCCGGCGCCGTGTGCGCCGCCGGCATTGCTCCACGCCGCCCAAGCCGCCATTACGTGATCCCGAGTTCGTTCCTGCAGGATTTGCTGAACCGCGTCGATATCGTCGACGTGGTGGGCCGCTTCGTCCAGTTGAAGAAGGGCGGCGCCAATTTCATGGGGCTCTGCCCGTTTCACAACGAAAAGAGCCCCTCGTTTACGGTCAGCCCGACCAAGCAGTTCTATCACTGCTTCGGTTGCGGCGCGCACGGCACCGCGATCGGCTTCCTGATGGAGCACGCCGGGTTGAGCTTTCCCGAGGCGGTGCAGGATCTGGCGCAATCGGTCGGCATGACGGTGCCGCACGAGCCTTCGCCACTGCGTGGCGGCGGTGGCGGCTACTCAGGCGAGGGCGGCGGGGTGCCGGCCGCGTCGAAATCGGTCACCACCGCGCTGACCGACGTCATGCATACCGCCAACGAGTACTACCGCAAGCAATTGCGCGGCGCGCCCAACGCGATCGAGTACCTGAAGCGGCGCGGGTTGACCGGCGAGATCGCGATGCGCTTCGGGCTCGGCTACGCGCCCGATGGCTGGCAGAACCTTGAATCCGCCTACGAGGATTACAAGGCCGATACGCTGGTCGAGGCCGGGCTCGTGATCGTCAGCGAAAAAACCGACGCGGCCGGCACTTCGCGCCGCTACGACCGCTTCCGCGAGCGGATCATGTTCCCGATCCGCAACGTGAAGGGCAATGTGATCGGCTTCGGCGGGCGCGTGCTCGATTCGGGCGAGCCGAAGTACTTGAATTCGCCGGAAACGCCACTATTCAACAAGGGCAGCGAGTTGTACGGCTTGTTCGAGGCGCGCCTGGCGATCCGCGAGCACAAGTACGCGTTGGTGGTGGAAGGCTATATGGACGTGGTGGCGCTGGCGCAGCTCGGTTTTCCGAACGCGGTGGCCACGCTCGGCACGGCTTGCACGCCGGTCCATGTGCAGAAGCTGCTGCGGCAGACCGATACGGTGGTGTTCAGCTTCGACGGCGATTCGGCCGGCCGCCGCGCGGCGCGTCGCGCGCTGGAGGCCTGTTTGCCGCATGCTGCCGACAACCGCACGATTCGTTTCCTGTTCCTGCCGTCCGAGCACGATCCGGACAGCTACGTGCGTGAATTCGGCGCCGAGGGGTTTTCCGATCAGGTGCGGCGGGCCATGCCGCTGTCGCAGTTCCTGTTGAACGAGGCGATCGCGGGCAAGGAGCTGGATCAGCCGGAAGGGCGCGCGAAGGCGCTGTTCGAGGCCAAGCCGCTGTTGCAGGCACTGCCGGCCAACGCGTTGCGTGCGCAGATCATGCACATGTTCGCCGACCGGCTGAAGATCCCGTTCGAGGAAGTGGCGGGGCTCAGTGACGTGGATGCCCGGATCGCCGCGCCGGTGCGCCAGGCGCCCGCGCGCGCCGACCGCCGCCGCGTGACCGACAACGAGAAGCGTGCGCTGCGCAACCTGGTCATGCACCCGCGCATCGTGGCGCTGCTCGATGCCGACGAGATCGACACGTTGCGCGCGTTGCCGAGAAATGGGGAACTGTTCGACGAGATCTTCACGATCGCGCGAGAGTTGGGCGATACGGCCGAATTCCGGATGTTGTCCGACGTTCTGCGCAATTCGACCAACGCGGAAACGTATGACGAAATCTTCCGTGAAATTCTCGACTATGATGAAAACGTCCGTGACCTGCTGATGCAGAGCCCGGAAGACGACGCAGGACAGGAAGCGATGCAGGAGCGTGAGCGGATCGCCGGCGCGGAATTCAAGGCGGCGGTGCTCAAGATGCGCTACGACGCCTGCAACGACCGGATGAACCAGTTGTCGCGGCAATCCACGCATACCCCTGAAGAGTTGAGCGAGCTGATGGCCCTCAACCGGGCACGCACGGAAATGAAGGCAAAACTCGGGCTGTAAACGAGGAACAACGGGGGCAGCTAGAGGCTTTCCCCGACGTGCTATAATACAAGGTTTTCAGCGGTTTGTTTTCTAAGCACAGAGGCGAAATTCGCAATGGCAAAGACGACAGGCGGGAAAAGAGCAGTGGGCAAGGGCTCCGACGAGCCGACCAACAAGGTCACGAAAGCCAAGACTCTATCTTCCGCCCGGTTGTCTGCCGGCGCATCGCCCACTGGCGGAAAACGCACCGCCGCCGGCACCGCGAAGGCTGCGCCGGCACCGACGGTTCGCGCATCAAGAGCCGTCGCGAAATCCGCATCCCGCACGGCGCCCAAGCCGTCGGTGAGGCGGGCGAGTGCGAATAGCGCAAGGGCAGCGGCTGCCGCCGCGGACGAAACGGCAGTGCGCACTACTCATGCATCCACGGTTCAAGAGGCTGTTGTCCAGCAGCCGCGAGTCGATTTAGCCGGTACGGCGAACTCCATGACGAAAAAGTTGAACGAAGTATCCGTCGATGACGACGCAACGCAGAGCGACGAGCAGCAGCCGACCGCTGCAACGGGTAAGGAGAAGACCAAGGCGCGTGATCGCCGCGCAAAAGAAAAGATGCTGCTGAAGGAAGCGTTCGCCACGAGCCAGCCCGGCACCGCCGAGGAACTCGAGGAGCGACGCGTCAAGCTGCGCGCGCTGATCAAGCTGGGTAAGGAACGTGGCTTCCTGACCTACGCCGAAATCAACGATCACCTGCCGGACAACTTCACGGAAACGGAAGCCCTGGAAGGGATCATCGGCACGTTCAACGACATGGGCGTGGCTGTCTACGAGCAGGCGCCCGATGCCGAAACGCTGCTGCTGAACGACAACGCGCCGGCGGCTTCGTCGGACGACGAAGTCGAGGAAGAAGCGGAAGTCGCGCTGTCCACCGTCGATTCGGAATTCGGTCGCACGACCGATCCGGTCCGGATGTACATGCGTGAAATGGGCACGGTCGAGCTGTTGACGCGCGAAGGCGAAATCGAAATCGCGAAGCGTATCGAAGACGGCCTGCGCCACATGGTGATGGCGATTTCCGCGTGCCCGACCACGATCGCCGACATCCTCGCGATGGCCGAGCGCGTGGCGAACGAGGAAATTCGCGTCGACGAGCTCGTCGACGGCCTGAACGATCCGAACGCCGAGGATTCCGACGGTTTCAACGCGAAGGAAGCGGAAGAAGCCGAAGCCGCGGATGCCGAGGAAGAGGAATCGGGCGAGAGCGAGGAAGAAGAGGACGACGACGGCGCGGCCCAGGCCACGGCCAACGCGGCGCAGCTCGAAGCCCTCAAGCGCACCTCGCTCGAGAAGTTCGCGCTCATCAGCGAATGGTTCGACAAGATGCGCCGCGCGTTCGAGAAGGAAGGCTACAAGTCGAAGTCCTACCTGAAGGCGCAGGAAACGATTCAGAACGAACTGATGTCGATCCGCTTCACGGCGCGTACGGTCGAGCGTCTGTGCGACACGTTGCGTGCGCAGGTCGACGAAGTGCGTCAGGTCGAGCGTCAGATCCTGCACATCGTGGTCGACAAGTGCGGCATGCAGCGTTCGGAATTCATCACGCGCTTCCCGGGCAACGAAACGGATCTGACGTGGGCCGAAAAGCTCGCGAGCGAAAACCATTCGTACGGTGCGATCCTCGAACGCAACGTGCCGGCGATCCACGAGCAGCAGCAGCGCCTGCTGGATCTGCAGGCGCGCGTGGTGTTGCCGCTGAAGGACCTGAAGGAAACCAACCGCCAGATGGCGGCCGGCGAACTGAAGGCGCGTCAGGCCAAGCGTGAAATGACCGAGGCCAACCTGCGTCTCGTGATCTCGATCGCCAAGAAGTACACGAACCGCGGCCTGCAGTTCCTCGATCTGATTCAGGAAGGCAACATCGGCCTGATGAAGGCGGTGGACAAGTTCGAATACCGTCGCGGCTACAAGTTCTCGACCTACGCGACGTGGTGGATCCGTCAGGCCATCACGCGTTCGATCGCGGACCAGGCACGTACCATCCGGATTCCGGTTCACATGATCGAAACGATCAACAAGATGAACCGCATCTCGCGTCAGATCCTGCAGGAAACCGGCCTCGAGCCGGATCCGGCAACGCTGGCCGAGAAGATGGAAATGCCGGAAGACAAGATCCGCAAGATCATGAAGATCGCGAAGGAGCCGATCTCGATGGAAACGCCGATCGGTGACGACGACGATTCCCATCTGGGCGACTTCATCGAGGATTCGAACACGGTCGCGCCGGCCGATGCCGCGCTGCACGCCAGCATGCGCGATGTCGTGAAGGACGTGCTCGATTCGCTGACGCCGCGCGAAGCAAAGGTGCTGCGCATGCGTTTCGGTATCGAGATGAGCACCGATCACACGCTGGAAGAAGTCGGCAAGCAATTCGACGTCACGCGTGAGCGGATCCGCCAGATCGAGGCCAAGGCGCTGCGTAAGCTGCGTCACCCGAGCCGCTCGGACAAGCTGAAGTCGTTCCTCGAAGGGAACTGATCGAAGGCGCTGTCCCGGCCGCCGCCGGTTGCATGACCGGCGGCGGTTCTTGTCTCCCCAATTGTTCGGTACAATGCCGTCCCCGGTGCCCTCAGCGGCATTCGAGGCGCGCGTCTCGGTTCAGTGTTTGCACTGCGTCGCCGTCCATTCAGGCAGTTCAGTCAGCAGCACCTCAGGGCCTGTAGCTCAGCGGTTAGAGCAGTCGACTCATAATCGATTGGTCGCGGGTTCAAACCCCGCCGGGCCCACCACATTCCCTTCCGAAGATGTCCAGTGATGTCTCGCTGATCCTTGTTCTGCAAGGGTTTGCGGAGTTTGATCGTCCATTTCGATCCGGCGTTGTTTATAGACAGCCAGATGCAAGTGGGGGCAACATTGGGGGCAACAGCTGCTACTGATTCAGCTGTTGCCCCCAATGGAGCTATGACGTGCCCCTGACCGAAGTCGCAATCAAGAATGCTAAGCCTGCCGACAAAACCATCCGCATGTTCGACGGCGGTGGTCTATACCTCGAAATTTCTCCCGCTGGAGGGAAGTGGTGGCGATTGAAATATCGAAGCGCAGGGAAAGAGAAGCGCCTCTCACTCGGTGTGTATCCTGAGGTAAGCCTCAAAGACGCTAGAGCCAAGAGAGACAGTGCCCGCACTCAGTTGGCTGATGGGGTTGATCCTGGCGTTGCGAGGAAAGCGGAAAAGCTCACTGGCCGGTTGGATGCTGGCAATTCCTTCGAAGCGATAGCGCGTGAGTGGTACGCGAAATACTTGCCAACGTGGTCTCGAAGTCACGCAACCAGAAACCTTGCGCGACTTGAGGCTGACGTTTTCCCGTGGGTTGGTAGAACATCTGTCGCGACGCTAATGCCCACTGAGGTACTGAACGTGCTGACTCGGGTCGAGCGGCGTGGTGCACTTGAAACGGCGCACCGGCTCCGCGGGATCATCGGGCAAGTGATGCGGTATGCGGTTGCTACCGGACGAGCGTCGCGCGACGTCACGACGGACTTGCGAGGAGCTCTGCCTCCAGCTCCGACTCGCCACTATGCTGCAATTACTAATGCCAATGAAATCGGTCAACTCATGCGTGCCATCGATGGCTACCAAGGCACTTTCGTGGTCGCATGCGCTCTGAAACTCGGCGCTTTACTCTTTCAGCGCCCCGGGGAACTGCGAGCCGCCGCTTGGTCCGAATTTGATCTTGACAGTGCGCTTTGGGAAATTCCTGCCGCCCGCATGAAGCGCACACTTCAAGGAAAGACGAACGGCGCTGGGCACTTTGTTCCGTTGTCAAATCAAGCTGTCGGAATTCTGCGTGAACTGCTGCCTCTTACCGGGGATGGGCCGCTTGTGTTTCCAAGTGTTCGTGCAAAGGGTCGACCGATGTCGGACAATACGATCAATGCTGCGTTGCGTCGCTTAGGCTATGATCGAACAACCATGACGGGGCACGGCTTTCGCGCGATGGTGCGAACGGTTGCCGTTGAAGAGCTTGGAATTTCTGCTGAAATTATTGAAGCCCAACTTGCCCACGCTATCCGAGATCCATTGGGCCGAGCGTACAACCGAACTACGTTCATGAAGGAGCGACGGGAAATGATGCAGCGTTGGGCGGACTACCTTGATAAATTGAAGTCAAATATTGGTTGATGTTAGTCGTAAGTAATAAGTGAGAGAAATGAAAGCGCACGTTAAGCTATCGTCTGATTTGTTGATCGAGTATTTGGATTTGTGTAACGCATTAACCGCCGCTGTTTGCCCGACTGGTGAAGAAAAACTGAGTGGTATCGACTGTGTAATCGGGAAGATTGTGACCCAGCACGTACCAATTCCGGCGTTCAGAGCGAAGAAGTCTGATCCGTTCTATCACGCTTGGCAGCACGTGCTGACGTCGGATGATGGACGAACTCTTAACGAGCTTCGCCCCTCTGCCCGGCGCATCTCCGATGCCAGTGTAGAGGCGCAGTTAGCTTTTGTGGCGGACACACCTCGAGAGCTTAGTGAACTCACACTGCCATCGCCGATGAGCGCCAATGAGCGTACAGAGCTGGAGCAATTGCTTCCCATGTTGCCGCCGCTTCGCTGTCCGATGTCTGCGGAGGAGAAAGATGCGTTCTTGCAAGCCTATTGCAGCTTGCCGAACCGCCCGATGTGGATTCCTAACTTTGTTACCCAAGCGACGATCAATGAACGTGAGGTCTTGTATAAGCGTCAGTTTTCCAAAATTCAACAAGCTTTGCAGCGAGATTTTGAAAATGGGCGACTCGCCCCCGTCAATGCAGACCACATCCCCGTTGCAACATTAATGCCACACACATTCATTCCACGGACGCAAGTTGTCGCCTACCTGGAGTTGTATGGTTTTTCGTATGAAAATTTCGATACTGTCGATACTGCGGCGGAGAAAAGCGAGATACAGGCTGAAGAGCCACCAGCCAAAGGAAAAACTCGGAAGCCGGGCGAACGAAAAATCAGCCTGGAACAAGAGCCTGAGGTCGCTAATTTTTGCAATAAATTAAAAAATCTGGTGTAAGAAATTTCAAGAAATTAACAGCCGAGAAGTTTGGTATCAGTACAAAACAAGTCTACAATATAGTTATTAAGGTCGCACGTAACCAACGACCGGAAGAAGAGCGAATCGATCAACGTATAGCTCCAAAGCGGCAATAGCCTGGTTGGAGGCTTCCCCATAACTCCGGACATCGCACATACTTAGGTTGTTGAATCAGTAGAGAGTCGAAACTCGCGAGGCGAGTTGTACTTCAACGCGCTATGGGGATGCTTTTCGTTGTAATGCATCGAATGCGATGGCCAGATTCCTTGCCGCTGTCGCTGCGTCCGGCTTCGGCATGATAGCGATGTAATCGCGCTTCATGGTCTTCACGAAGCTTTCCGCCATGCCGTTGCTTTGCGGGCTGCGTACGCGCGTAGTCAACGGCTTCAGGCCGAGAGCGCCGTAAGCCAACGCGTCTCGTCCGCCGTATAGCCCGAGCCGTTGTCGCTCAGCCACTCGATTTCGGATTCGGTATGCAGCCCATTCCCGAACCGGTTTTCCACGGCAGCCAGCATCACGCCGCGCACGATGTCGCCGCTATGGCCGGCCGTCGTGGCCGCCCAACTCATCGCTTCGCGGTCACAGCAGTCGAGCGCGAACATCACGCGCAACGGCTCGCCGTTATCGCAGCGAAACTCGAAGCAGTTGGAACACCAACGCTGGTTGCTGCGTCCCACCGCAACCTTGCCATCGTGACAGCGCTGCGCCCGAACTGGTGCCGCTCTGTGTTGCATCAGCAGTCCATGCGCGCGCATCGCGCGGTAAATGCGCTTGGCGTTCAGCGGCGCCTGTCCCGCCGCGATGCGCTCGCGGCGCAACGTTCCCCATACGCGTCGATATCCTCAGCTGGGCAAGTCACTGATAACCCACTGAATGGCCTCGACGACCGGTGCATCGTGGGTTGGTCTGGACTGCCGTGCGTCGCGCCAAGTCGCCTCGCGTGACCTGCGTGCCGATACGTTCGAGCGCGACACGCCGAGGACGTCGCAGACCAGTTTCACTGGCCGTCCTCCGGCAACGATGGCGAGTGCGCTATCCATTTTTTTGCTCGGCCATAGTCAATGGCTTCACGAAGAATCTCGTTCTCCATCGTCTTCTTGCCGAGCATGCGCTGCAGCTCGCGAATCTGTTTGAGCGCGTCAGCCAGCTCTGTTGCTGGGACGACTCTCGCCTGCCTTGACCGCCAACAGGCTTCCGTCCTGGTACAGCTTGCGCCAGTGGAACAGCTGATTCGGATTCACGTCGTGCTGGCGCGCGACCATCGAAACCGATTTCCCCGGCTCGAAACTCTCGCGAACCGGCGCCAGCTTCTGCTCTGCCGTCCAGCGTCGCCGACGCTCCGGGCCCGTCAACACGTCCATCACTTCCTGCCTGGTGTTAGGCAAAAACACGGTCTTATGCATACCAGCTAGTTTAAGTGAGTAGCCGTGTACGGTGTTTCAGGGGGAGCTACTCCACTGATCTTGTGCCCAGTGTGTTCCGAGTCATTTCCTACTTGGGCGTCTGAAAGCCTTGCCAGACAAGGCTAGACCAAACTGCTTGCTCGGAAATGCATTTCCGATTGCATTCTTCGCCACGTTCGGCACCCGCTGGATTTCGGCAAACAGCGATTGATCGTTGCGTTTGCGCTAACCGTGATGGAGAAAGTAATGGCCAAAAACCAAGTACAGGATGCAGCTCTGCGTCAATCCCTACCTGCTCATCAACCCACGCCAATCAACATGGCCGAGATGCCTCGTCGGTTTGGCAGCGTGATGCGCATTCTTCGGATGAAACAGTTGATCGAGTGCACGAATCTATCGCGTGCGACCTTGTATGTGCTCATGTCGAGCGACCCGACTTTTCCGAAAAAAATCAAGCTGACGGCGCGCTCGATCGGCTTCCTGGAGTCCGAAGTCGATGCATGGATCGCAGCCCGTGCTGAATTGCGCAATGTGGCTTGAGGGGGGGCAACATGAGTTTCGTTAATACAACCACGCGCTTTCCAAACAGTGTGGCAACCAATAGGGCGCATCAGGCCAGTTCCGGAAACCTTGTGAGGCTCGGAGCATTCGCGGCGACCACCGTGTCGATTTCTATCGCCGTGTATGCCGGTTGGCATCGGGGCGGCTCGGCTGTTGAGCGGGTGATGGCCGTCTTGATCGGGTGTGTGGCAGTGATGTTCGTTCACCTGCTGCCGATGGGGCGGCGCTTGCTGAAGGGGCCGGTATGGCCGATCGCTTTCGTGTTGTGGTGCGTCGGCCTGATTGTTGTGTTGTACGGCCAAGTCACCTTCGTTCTGATCTCTCGGCAACACGCCGGAGATCAGCGAGCTGCGGCGGTGCCGATGACCGCCTCGTTATCGCGCGGAGAAATGCCGCCTGGACGATCGCAGACCGATATTGCTCGAGACGTTGCGAAGGCCAAGATTGATCTGGCCCGAGCGGACTCCCGCCCCTGTGCCGTAGATTGTCAGCGAGGTAAGGTTCGGCGGACGATTCTCGTGACGAAGATCGCAACCTTGGAAGCAGAAGCGAGCGAAGTGCGACGGCACGAGGCCGAGCACGACCGGCGCGACGAACTGGCCGATCGCGAAGCGACGTTCCGTGCGGCCCTACGGGCCGACCCGGTCGCGAGCCAGGTCGCACCATGGTTCGGCACGACCGAAGGACGACTGGAATTGATGTTAGCGGTCGCGTGTGCGGTCGTGCTCGAAGGCTCAGCCATTATGGGTTGGCTACTCGTGTCGGTCGCATCGGGTCGCGCGAATTGTCGTGATGCGGTTTTGTCCGGTCGCAACGAGGAAACATCGGAGCAAAGGGCTGTCGCGTCAGAGTCGGAGACCGTTCCAGACGACCGCATCAGGCCGACTGCCGACTTTGGGCGGAGCCTGACGCGCGATGTACCGCTTGTCTGCGACAACCCAGTAAGTCATGGCGGGGGCGACGATGACGACCTGCGCCAGCTTCAAGAAATTCACGAGGCTGTGGTTGCTGGGCGTCTGCGGCCGACACAGGGTGCGATCCGCAAACATCTGCGATGCGGCCAACCGAGAGCAGGCCATCTCAATCGCTTATACGCAGCGCATTTTGGTAGTTCGCGTACCAAGGACGGATGCTGGACAGGTGTGGTAACAGGCTGTCACGGGGAACCCTCGGAGTCTTTCGCAATCGAGTCGAAACTGATCGTCGGGCCGAATCACGGGGGCAAGCATGCCGATTATTGAACCCTTATATGGCCCAGCCTGCTATCAACCACCAAACGCGCAGGGACCATATCCGATCGATTCCTGTCCACCGACTATTGCCGAGGCAGTTCGCGAGGCGAGTAAGAAGCTCAATGCGCCGATAGCGATGGCCGCGCAGGCAGCACTTGGTGCGGCGTCTCTGGTTGCCCAAAACTACATCAATGTCCAATGTCCCGGCTATGAACCGGCGCCTATTTCATTGTTTTTGCTCACTATCAGCAATAGCAGCGGCGGAAAATCTCTGATGGAGCGATGCTTTCTTCGGGCAGTGTCGGCGTCAGAGCGGCGCCAGGATGAAGAATTCAACGACCAGATGATGCTCTTCGAGGCTGAAATGGCGATCTGGAACGACGATGAGCGCCGGTTAGCAAAGGCGTATCGTGCAGCCAAGCACGGATCTGACGAAGCCGAACGTTTGCGCGATGAGCGATTGCTTCATGTACAGAGCCGCCCGATAAAGCCATCGATCCGAGTTTTTAAAATGGTCAGTACGACACCTCAGGGACTTCGAGACATGCTGATTGCGAATGGCGCGATTGGAATTTTCTCCGCTGATGGTGGGCCGACGCTAAACGGAGAGACATTTAGCAAACCAGCGGTGATGTGTGACTACTGGAGCGGCGAGGACCGCGCTGCGGGTCTGGCCGGCGGCATGCGTCGACCTATCGAGCCCCGGGTGACTGTGTCGATCATGACACAGGAAGATCAGTTTTCCACTTATATGCGGAATCGAGGCTCAGATGCCTTCAGTACGGGGTTACTGGCTCGATGCCTGCCCGCGTTTGCGCCAGTGGTCGATATATCGGGTACCAGCACGGAAGTCGGGGACATACCGGATCCGAAACTTGATTTTTTCAATGAGCGGATGGCCCAAATTTTTAATCAAGCGGTGCCTCTCCCGATGAACCGAGAGGCCTTGAAGTTTTCGCATGAAGCAAAGATTTATTGGAAATTGTTCAAGGACGAAATTAACAATTCGTTGCTTGCCGGCAATTACGCCGACAGCATTAAGTCCTTCTTCAGAAAGTTGGCCCAACTGGCGAGCCGTATCGCAGCGCTGTTCCATTACGTTGAAGCGGGTGAGGGTAATATATCTGGGAAGGCGATGAAGGCAGCAATCGATTTGTGCGAATGGTACGTGTTCGAGTATCTGAAGGCGTTCGAGCAGCACGCGCCAACGCAACAGCAGAAGGACGAGGCAGCAATGCAAAAGCTGCTGGAGTGGCTTCAGGGTGCAGTTGCGAATCCGATGCGTTATCCCAAGTTGACGCCGGGAAGGTATACAGAGCGAGATTTGCGGAATTATTCAAGCATTCGGAACGACCCTGATCAACTGGGGCGCGCGATAAATATGCTTTGGCAGCGGCAGCTTATATCGTCTTGGCAAGGGAAAGGCGGCGGGAGAATGATTGTATTTCCAGCAAGCGGCTGGGCGCCGCCGGTGCCGATAATGAATAATTTCAATGCAGGTGGTTTTGGTAACTACGCGTCGGCGATGCCGGTAAACCAACAGGTTGCTGGAGTGCGCCATGTGACTACGGATACTGTCGCGCAACGGGAAGGACATGATCACTTTCCTGAGCCGGGGCTTGATTTCGACAGATTGAGCGTTAGTGGAGACATGAGTGCCGAAATAAGGGGGCTCCGTGAAATTCTTTCGGAAAGTGCCGCAAAATCGCTTGCTGATTGAATTTGTAGAAAATAACGTACATATGAGCGCCCATGAAAATGGGCGCTTTTTTATTTCCTCACGACATGCTCGAGATCGGCTCAGGCCGAACCATCAGTCAGACTTGATTGGGTGTTGTGCGTGCGCAACGAAAGTAGGCTCGTTCCTGCCGTTTCCACGATTGCTACGCTGCTACTTCGCGGTTGTAGCAATGTAGCTGTGGGTTCGTTCCCGTATGCGGACCTATCCGGGTGGAAGTTGGGCGTCGATTGATTCTTTATCGCTATACGAATGCACTGGAGTTCCAGCATCAACAGGCAGTGTAATTTGCCGTTCAAATTGAGATGATGATTAGCTTTGCAAGGTAGTCGATAGGCTGCTTTCGTCTGGATAGTTCGGTAAAGGTCGTTTGATCGAAAGTTGTTCGATAAAACCATTGTTTTGGTGTGATTTGATGGGAAATTTCAGATTGTTTTGCTTTTTTGAAAATGATGGTTTGACTTCCTCCTATATTAAGATGGCATTTGTTATATTTTGATCTATAAGGATGATTTTGGGATGCATCAGCCTGAGACATTGGTAGATAACGTCCTCGTCATGATGCGGTCAAGGTTGACCACAGGTCCGTGAGGATCTCTGTTCAATACGACCTCGATGTGCCGCAGTTTCGAATGAAAGTCTGATGTTCGGTGTTTTGGTTGAAATTTACATGTCTCATCCATTGAGTGTCCAAATAAGGGAGATTCAGGATGATCCACCAAGGTAACCAGATAAATCAATTTGAATTCGATTCGAGTGTCGTTGCGGTTAATCGCTATTCATCGAACTTCATCAGATACTGGGAGATCGGCGAGTATGCAGAGTTGATGCAGCAGATGGAGTGCTTCTTGGGGGCAGTGTTAGAGACTAATCAAATTCCTTTTGATATTCGAGATGAAGCAGGGAGACAGCGGCCGGTGCGTAATCTTGCGTATCCGGGGTACAAGAGCTTGTCAGGCTTTATGTTTCAATGCAAAGAGTGGATGGATTTGTATTGGCCTGGATATATCTACAGTGCTGACTTTCAACTGTTTTTCGATTGCTTTATGCATCATCCATTTGCTAAGGTGTTCAGTAACAGTCCATTGCCGAGTAGCGCCGACAAAGCAGCAGCGTCGAATCTTTACAACGACTTCGTTGGTTGTTTGCGTATGGAGGCGGTGCGTCGAGGGGTGAGGAAAGGGCTATGGAATTGGCGAGGCAACCTGAGTAGCCAGGAAACGTCGATTCGGAATTACATCGATAAGCTACAGGCGCGGCATAAAGCGCTGCTACCGGTGCGTGTCGACCTGTACTACGCGGACTATGCGGTGGACGACAACGACGCATTGGTCCGAACAGGTTGGACGATGGAGCCGAGTGCAGGCTGGATGCCGTCGTTTTCAAACGCACCGATAGGACATGGTCGTGCCGAGACACGAGCGCGTATTGATCCGCGTGTAGCGATGCACGATCGTGACCTGTTTTTTGGGAATCGTCGCGGAGCAGACCGAGCATTGTTCGATCCGATGGTGGGTCACATCTGCAAGATGGAACAAGGTGGCAGGCACCGAGCGAATCATTTTCACTGCATCTTCTTCCTCGATGCGCGGCAGGTACGCCAGGATCAGTTACACGGATTGAAGTACGCGATAGCGGATCGTTGGCGCCGAATCACGCGCGGGCAAGGTTTGATGTTCGATTGCCACGAGAGGGCGGATCAAGCGAGGCTCAGGGCACAAGGACGCTGGGCTATTGATGCTGTTGACTGCTCCGATCCGATTCAGGTCGAAAGACTGATCGGTTACGTGGCCTCCTATCTTACGAAAGATGACGGCCAGATGATTCGGGTCAAGCCTACTCCGAAGGCATGGACGTTGACCATGGGACGGTAGTGCAGTGACGTTTCAGTTGACCATTCGGTCCATGTTCGAAACGACGAACCGGTGACGGCATCCGTTCGATGGTGGCCGCCAGCACAAGAAGCGCAAGCGATTCACGTTCGAGTATCGCGCGTATAAGGAGGCGCTGAAAGGAGCCGAAGACAGCCTGCGCCCAATCGAGCAACTTATCAAACAGACACCGACGCTGATGAAGTCAGAGATTCGACGATCTCGTAAGCAGCCTTAAGGCAGATCTGTTAGCGCTCGAGAAGTGCACTGCGATGAAGTAGCCAGTTGGAGCTGCGCCGATAGTGATACTTCCAGAATTCATTGGCGAGTTAAGTCGACGTCGAGCCGACACGGCGCTTCACCGCCTTCCATGTCAAGAGCTGGTCATTGTGAGTCGTCGCGGCATGCGCGCGTCCTCCGCGATGCATCCCCTCTGCCATGCCATAAAGGCATGGCTTGCAATTACCCAAAGGTTTTGGTCAAAAAAGCCCGCAGCAGGCACATTACGCAGGTGCCTCCAGGCATGCCAGAACAACGACCTTTGGAGACTTCGACGTGAAAGCAGGCCGCGTGCTCATCTATCTGCTGCTGTTTACCGGCTGCTCCATCAACTACGTCGATCGCGTTGTGTTGTCGGTAGCGGCCGGGCCGATTCGCCACGAGTTTGACTTATCGACGATCCAGATGGGCTATCTGTTTTCAGCATTCCTCTGGACTTACCTCGTTTTCGTATTGCCATGGGGCGTGTTTGTCGACAAGGTCGGCACGCGACGCGCTACCAGCGCCGGCATGGCGATCTGGTCGCTTGCGACGATCTGGACTGGACTGTCGGCGGGCTTCGTCGGTGCGTTCGCGTCTCGCTTGCTAATGGGTTTTGGGGAAGCGTCAACCTATCCGGCAGGCGCACGCACGATCCGCGAATGGATGCCCGCGCGCGAACGTGGTCTTGCGACGACGGTTTTCAACTGCGGGGGCTATTTTGGGCCCGCAATCGGCTCGACGCTGATGGGCTATCTGGTCGGCGAAGTCGGCTGGCGCGGCGGCTTCTTCGTGTCGGCTGTTATCGGTGTCGTATGGATCGCACTGTGGATGTTGCTGTATCGGCAACCTGAGCACGCCCAGTTCATCGGCGAAGCAGAGCGCAAACGAATTCTCGACGAGCGCGGTGGCACCGCAATCGCAGGCGCGAGCGCACCGCTGTCCGCGCTGCTCCGTTGCCGCAGCCTGTGGGGTACGTTCATCGTTCAAGGCTGCGCCGTCTACACCGTGTATCTCTTTTTGACTTGGCTGCCGAGTTATCTGCAGGCGACGCGCGGCCTCACGGTGCTGAAGACGGGCTTCTACACTGCGGTGCCGTACGCGGTCGCGGTGCCGGGTACGATCTTTTTTGGCTGGCTGAGCGACCGCTTGCTGCGCGACGCACCCGTGCATTCGGGGCGTCGCCGTACGATGGTTGCGGTGATGATGCTGTGTTCGTCGTGCATCCTCGTGACGCCATGGATTACCGATATCCGCCTGATACTTGCACTGTTCGCGGTGTCGCTCACCAGCATCGGTAGCACGGTCGGACTGAACATCGCGCTCGTCAGCGATCTGCTGCCCAATCCTGCGAACACGGGCCGTGCGCACGGTTTTCTCGTGACCGGTGGCAATCTGTTCGGGGTACTAGCGCCGATCGCGACGGGCTACGTCGTGTCGATCACCGGCAACTACGACATGGCGTTCCTCATTGCAGGCGGCCTGCTGCTGGTCGGTGCGACGGTTTGTTTGACGATGACGCGCCAGCCGATCGTACCGCCCGGCTACGACATGCCATTGAGTAAGGCATCGAGCCTGGTCGCCGATACCCGCAAAGGAGCCCAGGCATGAATGCACCGGACAAAGCATCCCACCGCGCTGCGGACGATCGCGACGCGATTCGTGAACTGCTTGCGCAGTACTGTTTCCTTCTTGACGATTACAAACTCGATGCGTTTGCGTGCCTTTTCGCCAACGACGGCCGTTGGATTTCTCGCAACGGCGAAGCGCAAGGTCCAGCAGCGATCGAAACGCTGTTGCGCGCCTTGGTGCCTCCGCCTGGACCCGGTACGCGACGTCGCCATCTGAACACCAACCTCTCGATCCGCCTCGACGGCGAGCGCGCGCACGTGCGCTCGTATTTCCTCGTGATCCGCGATAGCGACAACGGCCCGGCAATTGCCGTTGCCGGGACTTATCTGGACACACTTGTGCGCGCTGCCGATGGCTGGCGCTTCCAGCGCCGCGAGCTCTTTCACGACATTGCTGGCGAAAGCGGCCTGCTGACGCCGCGCGAGTCCTGACTGCCGACCTCACCGCACGGCAACGATAACGATAGCCGCAACGGCACGGAGACACCATGAAAGACTTAGGACAGCGCGGCGCGCAAGCGCACGCGCGGGGCACGCTCGTGCCTGTCATGCGGTTTGCGCTGATTGCCGGCGCCGCGATGTGCGCGCTGAACGCGCATCGCGCGCAGGCGCAAAACAGTGTGACGCTATACGGCATTATCGATACAGGCTTTACATACACGAACAACAACGGCGGTCACAGCCTGATCGCGATGCAAGACGGCAATCAGAGCGGCCGCTCAGGTAGCCGCTGGGGATTGCGCGGTAATGAGGCTCTTGGCGGCGGTCTGTCGGCTATATTCCTGCTCGAAAACGGCTTCACGATTCCGAACGGGGCAGCCGCTCAGGGTGGCCTGATGTTTGGGCGGCAGGCGTACGTCGGGCTTGGATCGCCCATCGGCACCGTGACACTCGGCCGCCAGTACGACACGGTGGTCGACATGATCCAGCCGTTCTCGGCGGGTGCGCAATGGGCTGGTTACATGGGCGGACGTGCCGATGACATCGACAACGTGCTCGATACGAATCGCACTAACAATGCGATCAAATACACCACGCCGATATGGCGCGGGCTGCGCGCAAGCGGCATGTACAGCTTCGGGGGCATAGCCGGAGACGCCACGCGGAATCAAGTCTGGTCGTTCGGTGTCGGCTACGAATCCGGTGGATTCAAGACGGCTGCGGCGTGGCTCGACGCGAAGCAACCGGACTTCGGTTACTACGGCGGCAACGGCAATGCTCTGACGCCGACATCGGTGGGCGCGACGGGAGCACCGAACAACAACAATATCGGTTCGACGCGGCCGGCTTTCTCGGGCTTCGCGTCGGCAAGCGGCGAGCGTATCGCGTCGGCGTCGGGCAGCTATACCTACGGTCCCGTAAGCGCCGCGTTGATTTGGTCGAACGTACGATATCGGCATCTTGGCGCGCTCGCTGTGTCGGGCACACCGACTTTCGCCGCCGATCAGAACGCGGCGTTCAATTCCGGCGAACTGAATTTGTCGTACCAACTTACGCCGGCGATACTGCTCGGCGCAGCGTATAGCTACACGCGAGGCAATGCGGTACAGCTGGCGAACGGTGGCACTGTGGGTGCCGTCTATCAGCAGATCGCCGCGGGGCTGGATTATGGCCTTTCGAAGCGTACAGACGTGAATCTGGTGGGGGTCTATCAACGCGCGAGCGGCGTCGACTCGACGGGGGCGCCCGCGCATGCGTCGATCAATGGCCTGACACCATCGACGACGAGCCGGCAAGTCGGTTTGCGGCTCGCATTGCGAACCAAATTCTGAATACAGAGCGGGCTTCGGCCCGCGCATGTCCCGTACAGTTGTCAGTCGTATCAGTCGAATAGCGCGCAAACTCAGCGTGCGCGCCGCACGTATGCCTCGATCATTGCGGCGAGCGCTCGCGGCGCCTGTACCGCTGCGAGATGGCCCGCGTCGATTTGCGCGTATATCGCACCCGGTGTGCGATCGGAAAGGGCTTGCACTTGCGCGGGCGGGCGCAGCAAATCGTGCTCTGCGCCGATCAGCAGACACGGACCCGTCACCGCTTCGAGCCACACCGAGGCGCGTGCGTCGCTCAACGCTCGATTGGCGTACGCGTAGGACACGGGATCGTTGGCGAGAAAACGTCCGCGATACGCGGCGAACGCATCACCGCCAAGTCGTTCGCGCAGCAGCGGCGGATATGAACGCGCGAGGGATGCATCGGCAATCGCTTGCATGCCTTCGTCAATCGCTCGTTGCGCACGTGTTTCAAGATAGTCGCGGCGCGCGTCGTCGATATCGAGTGCAGGACAACACAGAACAAGACCCGCGACGTCGTCGGCATGCCGCGACGCATACGCCAGCGCGCTGGCTGCGCCCGCCGCTAGGCCGACGATCCATACCGGCGCATTGGTTGACGCGGGCGAGTTCAGTGCGCGCGCATCGTCAAGCACGACGCGGAGATCGTCGGCGAGATCGCCGAGGGCCCACGGCGCGCGCGGCTTCTCCGACAGGCCGTGGCCGCGTTGGTCGACGCAAAGCACATCGAAGTGCTCGGCAAGGTGCGCGGCAACGCCGTCCCAACTCGCCACGCTGCCGCCTAGTTCGTGCAACAGCACGACCGTCGGCGAGAGACGATGATGTGAGCCATGCAGCGTGTAGTGCAGTGATGGGGTGTTCGCAGCGGTGGTCCAGCGGGAAATGACGGCGTTCATCGACAGATGCAACTGACACTAAGGACGATGTGGCACTTTGCCGTGCCGTTCGTCGTTTCGCCACAACCTTTCGGCGATATGAAGTCATGCTGCGCCAGCATAGCTCGCATGAACCTGCGCGGATGCGTCAGTCCTGAGCGACCCACGTCACGCGATCGCGCCACGGTCCGTCCATCACCAGATCACGCATCTTTCCTGTCACCACTTCAGCCATTGTCTGCACCAGCTTCGATGCGCGTTGTTCGCGAAGCGTGGCGATGGCGATAGTCGAGCGGATCGACGGGCGTTCGATTGGCAACGCACGCAATTCACCGCGTTCGACTTCGTCGGCGACGGCGGTGTACGTCAGCAGCGAATATCCGAGGCCGCTTTTTACCAGCGCCTTGGTCAGTGCGACGCTATCCACTTCCATCTCGATGCGTAGATGAATGCCGTGTTGCACAGCCGCCTGTTCGAGCACGCGGCGATTTGCATGTGGAAAACCTGGCACGATCAGCGGCAATTCAGCGAGATCGCGAATCCGCAGCGTCGTGTCGTCGCCGACGTCGGGTGCGAGATCGTGTGGAGGTCCGACCACGACCATTGGCTCGCTGCACAGCGTGACGACGTCGAAGGCTTCGAGTGGGGGCTGGTTGTAGACGAGTGCGAGATCGACACGTCGGTCGAGCAGCCATTCTTGCAGCGAACTGGACAGGCCTTCTCGCACGTGTAGTCCGACATCGGGCCAGCGCTGCCGGAAGGTCGCGATGATCGGCGCCGACACGCGCACGCCGACCGCCGGCGGCATGCCGAGCGCGATGCGCCCCGTCAGCCGGTCCGTTGACGCGCGCACGTGTTCGCTCGCCTGTGCCACGTAACTGATGATCATTTCGGCACGCTCGAGTAGCCGCGCTCCTGCACTGGTGAGCCGCACGCCGCGCCCGTAACGCACAAAAAGTGCGGTACCGAGCTCCTCTTCAAGTTTGCCGATCTGCCGGCTCAAGGCCGGTTGGGCGATGTATAGCTCGGCCGCGGCGCGGCTGAAACTGCCGACGCGCGCGATATGTACGAACGAGCGCAATTCACGGATATCGATGGCTGTCTCCTCGTGGTGTTGCCGCGAAAGCCTCGCAGAAAAAGCGTTTCGAAGCTATGCATTTTCGCGATAGCTTTCCATCGAAAAAAGGTTTTTGTCAATGCATACGGGCGCGCCCACAGTAGCGGGATTCGAAGGAGACACACCTTGCAAAACGCTGACCGTGCGCGAGCGATCCTGATGGTGTCGATGGAGCCGCCTGCCTCGCTCGAAGAAGAATTCAACGACTGGTACGACACCGAACACTTTCCACAGCGCCGCGCCATGCCGGGATTCGAGTCGGCCTCGCGCTGGGTATGCCTCGATGGCTGGCCACGCTGGATGGCGCTCTACGATCTGTGCAATCTCGGCGCGCTGGACAGTGACGCGTACCGTGCCGCGTCCGGCGCGAATTCCACGCCGTGGAGCCGACGTTTGTTGCCGCGCACGATTGGCCGCAGGCGTGTGGTCGCAAGTGCGCTCACCGATCACGACGATCACACCACGTTGCAGCATCCGATCGAGCGAACCTCTCGGTTGGTGGTCGCGGGCGTGCCGGTCGAGTCGCGCGATGCGGCAGATGCAATCGTGCACGCGGCACGCAACTGGGCGGATTCGGATCGCGGCGTGCTGCAACTACGCGCTTTTCTTGAAACGCTGCCTGACGCACCCGCGAGTGGCGTTGCTTGGCTGATTTTCGCGTTCGCTACGCCCGTTGACCGGGCATCGCTCGCACCACTGAGTGGGCGCCTCGCGGGCCACAGCGCGACCGTTCTGAACGTGTACGCGCCTTATAGACGCGGACCGTGACGCGACATATTTCAAAAAAAATGGGAGACATTCGATGAGGCTGCTCGGCAAGTTGCACGTTCAGGTGCTGATCGCCCTGGTCGCCGCCGCGATACTCGGCATCGTCGCGCCATCGACGGCAATCTCGATGAAGCCGCTCGGCGATCTCTTCATCAGCCTGTTGCGCATGCTGCTCGCACCGATCGTCTTCTGCACCGTCGTGCATGGCCTGACGCATACCGCCGATATGCGCCGGCTCGGCCGGCTTGGCGTGAAAACACTGATCTATTTCGAAGTGCTCAGCACGATCGGCATGGCGCTCGGTTTTGTCGTAATCAATGTGTTTCGTCCTGGTGACGGTCTGCATGCGACGCATCTCGAGACCGCTGCGAATATTGCGCAAGCCGCACATGCGGCTTCGCAGATGACCGTGACCGGTTTCGTGCTCGGGCTTGTGCCGCACACACTGGTTGGTGCGTTCACCGAAGGCAACATTCTTCAGGTACTGCTGATCGCGATCTTCACCGGTATCGCGCTGAATCTGTCGGTCGGACCGAATTCGCTGCTGGCGCGGGGTATTGCCGAAGGACAGCGCGTGCTGTTCACGATTCTCGGCTTTGTAATGCGCGTCGCGCCGATCGGCGCGTTCGGTGCGATGGCGGCGGCGATCGGCAGTTATGGCGGCGTGACGCTACTGTACCTGCTCAAGCTTGTTGCGCTGTATTGGGCAGCGTCGATCATTTTCATACTCGTTGTGCTCGGCATCGTCACTGCACGGTGCGGCCTGTCGATTTTCGCGGTGCTGCGCTTCATGCGCGACGAGATCCTGCTGGTGTTTGGCACGGCATCTGGCGAAGTCGTGTTCCCGCGGCTCGTGCAGAAATTACGGCAAGCAGGCTGCGACGAAGTCGTCGTGGGTTTCGTGTTGCCGGCGGGCTACAGCTTCAATCTCGATGGCACTGGCATTTACATGGCGATGGCGGTCGGATTTCTCGCGCAGGCGACCGACACGCCGTTTTCGCTTGGCCAGCAACTTGGCCTGCTGGCGGTGCTGATGCTGACTTCGCGCGGCGGCACGACCGTGGCGGGCGGCGCGTTCATCAAGCTTGCCGCGACGATGCAATCGGTGCGTGCGCTACCGCTCAGCGGACTTGGTCTGCTGTTTGGCATCGATCGGCTAATGGCGACGGCAACCGCACTGACCAACGTGATTGGCAACGTGGTCGCGGTGATCGCATTGGCGCGCTGGGAACGCGGGTTTGATCGCGAGCGCTTTGTCACGTATTTGAACACGCCGACGTCCGCTGACGCTGCCGATGTGAAGGACGTCGATGCGCCAGATGTCGCCCTTGCGCATCGCGAATCGATGCGCTGACACACATCTTCACTTTTGCCTGTAAGACAAGGACCTTTCCGCATGAAACGAATTGCCGATCTCGATCCGCAAAACATGTCGCCGAAGCAACGCGCGGTCTACGATGCGATTGCGAGTGGCCCACGCAAAGGCGTGCGCGGACCACTCGCCGTATGGTTGCATCGGCCCGAGCTTGCGCAGCATGCACAGGCGCTAGGTCGCTACTGCCGGTATGAGACCTCGCTCGAGCCGCGTCTTTCCGAACTCGCAATTCTGACAATCGCGCGCGTTTGGGGTTCGGAGTACGAGTGGTACGCGCACAAGCCGATTGCGCTGGAAGCGGGCGTCGAACCTGACGTCGTCGAAGCGATTCGTGCGCATCGTTCACCGGTTTTCTCACATGCGGACGAAGCGGCGCTGCATGCGCTGATCGTCGAACTGCATCGCACACGCGAGGTCTCTCAGCCGATTTACGACGCTGCCGTGAAGCACCTGGGCGAAGCGGGCGTGATCGATCTAATCGGGGTGTGCGGGTACTACACGCTGATCTCGATGACGATCAACGTGTTTGGCGTGCGTCCACCTGATGGCACGCCGGACGAACTCGGAGAACTCGTATGAACGGCACGCGACTGCAGGGCAAAGTGGCGATCGTCACCGGTGCGGGCTGCGTTGGTCCAGGTTGGGGAAACGGGCGCGCGGTATGCGTGCGTTTCGCGGAGGAGGGGGCAAAGATCTTCGCCGTTGATCGAGATCTCGACGCGATGCGCGAAACCATCGAGCGCGTACGCGCGGTGGGTGGCGAGATCGACACGGTCGAATGCGACGTCACCGATAGCGCGGCGGTCAAACGCATGGTCGATGCGTGCGTTGCCCGCTTCGGGCGGATCGACGTGCTGGTAAATAACGTCGGTGGGTCGGCGCCGGGTGGCCCCGTTGATCTCGATGAAGCACGCTGGGACGCGCAGATCGCCTCGAATCTGACGAGCGTGTATCTGACCTGCAAGCACGTGTTGCCCATTATGGAGAAACAGAAAAGCGGCGCGATCGTCAATACGGCATCGACCTCGGGCGTGCGTTTTACCGGTGCGGCACAGGTCGGCTACGCGGCGTCGAAGGCGGGTGTGATCCAGCTCTCACGAGTGGTGGCGGTCGAATATGCGTCGCGCGGGATCCGTGTAAATACGGTCGTTCCCGGCCAGCTACATACGCCGATGGTCGAAGCGCGGCTCGCGAAGCAGCGCACCGGCGGCGATCTCGACACGCTGCTCGCGCAACGGCTCGCGCGCATTCCGCTTGGCTTCATGGGTGATGGGCGCGACACCGCGAACGCTGCACTTTATCTGGCCTCCGACGAGGCGCAGTTTGTGACGGGCACGGAAATCGTCGTCGATGGCGGAATGACGGTGCGGTGCGGTTGATCGATTTTCCAAAGGCTTTGACTTCATGACCAGAACACTGAACACCTGCGCGCCACCGCTCGCCGAGCCGCGTGCGATTGACTGGCGCCTGCCCGCAGACGCGTGCGATGCGCACTGCCACATCTTCGGCCCGTTCGATCGCTATCCGCTTCCCGACGATCGCAGTTTCAATCCAGCACCCGCGCCCGAAACGGCGTTGCGTGCGTTGCATGATCGGCTGGGTTTCGCGCGAGCGGTGATCGTGCAAAGCCAGGGACACGGCTTCGATCACCGGCCACTGCTCGATGCACTGCGTGCGGGCGAGGGGCGGTACAAAGGCGTCGCGCTGATCCGCCCGCAGGAAAGCGACGCGGCGATCGCCGATTACGATGCGGCCGGCGTGTGCGGCGCACGTTTCTCATTTCTAGCGCATCTCGGCGGACGTCCTGATCTCGACGCGATTCGCACAATCGCTGCGCGCATCAGGCCGCTGCGCTGGCATCTGGCGATCCATGTGGCGGGTCACGACGTTGTTGAATTCGCACCGTTCATCGCGTCGCTGGATGTGCCGGTCGTAATCGATCACATGGCGCGGCCGCCGCTTGGCGAAGGCCCGGACGGTCCGGCGCTGCGCGCACTGCGCGGCCTGATCGACAGGGGCAACGTCTGGGTCAAGCTATCTGGCTCGGATCGGCTGTCGCATGCCGGCGCACCGTTCAGCGATGCGTTGCCGATTGCGCAATCGCTTGCCACGCACGCACCTGAGCGTGTGCTGTGGGGCAGCGACTGGCCGCACGTGAACTTGCACGGCCCGATGCCCGACGACGGCGATCTCGCCGATCTGATTGCGCGCATCGTTCCGGACGAGGCGGCACGCAGGCAGCTTCTCGTCGACAATCCTGCGCGCTTTTTCGGCTTCAGGTAACGCAATGTCCTCGATTCTTTCCGCGGCTACGCCGCTGCTCGACGCGGCGGGCGAAGCCGCGCTGCAACGCGCGCTGCGCAAGAACCTGATTCGCCTCGTGCCACTGCTGGCGATCGGTTATTTCTTCAATTACATCGATCGGACCAACCTCGGCTTCGCCGCGCTGACGATGAACCGGGATCTCGGTCTCACTAGCAGCCAGTTCGGTGCGGCGGCGGGGCTGTTTTTTGTCGGCTATTGTCTGCTCGAAGTGCCGAGCAACCTGGCTCTGGTGCGCTTCGGCGCGCGCCGCTGGCTGGCGCGGATCATGGTGTCGTGGGGCGTGCTGTCGGCGGCGTGTGCGCTGGTGAGCGGACCCACCGGCTTCTACGCGCTGCGCGTTCTGACCGGTGCGGCCGAAGCAGGCTTCTTCCCGGGCGTACTGTTTTATCTGTCGTGCTGGTTTCCGAAGGCGTGGCGCATCCGCGTCCTGGCCTGGTTTTTGATCGCGATTCCGTTGTCGTCGGTGGTCGGTGGCCCGCTGTCGGTCGGCATCCTGCAGATGGACGGTGTAGCCGGCCTGAAGGGATGGCAATGGTTGTTCGTGCTCGAAGGAATACCCGCATGCGTCTGCGGACTGCTGACGCTATGGCTGCTGCGTGACCATCCGCGCGACGCG
The DNA here is from genome assembly GCF_054589155.1 of Burkholderia sp. 3C. Lineage (NCBI taxonomy): Bacteria > Pseudomonadati > Pseudomonadota > Betaproteobacteria > Burkholderiales > Burkholderiaceae > Burkholderia > Burkholderia sp. 3C. The sequence continues at coordinate 34,768 of NZ_BAAILN010000066.1, read as the reverse complement.
AGCTGGCTCACCCGCGACGAGGCTGACGCACTCGCTGCCGTGCTGACCGCCGAAACCGCCGCACTCCCGCAGAAGCACTTGGGCGCTGCGCTGCGCGATCTCAAAGTGTGGATCATGACTGGCATCCTGTTCAGTTACTGGATCGGCATCAACGGCATCGCGATCTGGCTGCCGCTGATCCTCAAGGGCCACGGACTGAGCGACGTCGCAGTCGGTTTTCTATCTGGACTGCCATATCTGGTGGCGTCGGCGGTGATGATCGCGTGGGCGAGGGTGATGGAGCGATCGGGCCGACATCTGTTGCATTTGGCGCTTGCATGTCTGACTTCGGCGGGAGGGTTGGCGATAGCGGTGATGTTCGGCTCCTTGGTGCCCGCGCTGATCGGCATGGTGTTTGGCGTGATCGGCCTGAGCGCGGCACGCCCCGCGTTTTATAGCTTGCCTACGCGCTATCTAGGTGGCCTCGCTGCAGCGGGCGGGATGGCGTTCATCAATTCGGTCGGCAGCTTGGGCGGCTACGTCGGGCCGTGGATGGTCGGCGTGCTGAAGGATGCGACGCATTCGTATGCTCCGGGAATGCTGCTCATGTCAGTCATGCTTATCGTTGCGGCGCTGCTGACGGGGTTGCTTGCGCGCGTTGCCAAAGCTCGGTAGATCACGCAATGCCATGCTCGTTGTCGGGTAACGATAAATGGCGGCCGAGATTTTCGGCCAAAAAATATGGTGAAAGACGAGATGCCGCGACGCGACATCTCGTCTTGTAGCTGAGGCTGTGCTCTTCTAGTTTGGTTGCTTGTGCGTCTCGCATAACGGATGCCATTCGCTGATTTGATCTGCGGCAAAACCCGGCTGTGGAGGCGCCGGTGCATGTCGAAGCGGGAGAGCCGAGACCGGGTCCTTAGCACACCTCGCGCGGCATGGTCATTGGGCACTATGTGGATCCGCGGCCGTAGGCCTGACTCTCTCTGGAATGTCGGTGCATAGCACGCGCCTTTGGCCCGAAATGATGAGTCGGCTTGCTGCCACCGCGTTTGGCTCAGCCGCTGTCCTGGGTGGATTCGTTCGGGTAATCGGGATCATTGTCGCCGAGTTGGCCTTTGATGTATTGCACCCGGCCGTTATAGGCTTTCATCAGGCAAGCCTGATCGTCGCAGGCGTTGCGGACCTTGCGGATCCACGCGATCTGATTCAGCCGGACCGGATCCTGGTAGGAAATTTCCGGGGATTTCAACAGCCGCATGACGACGTAGCCGCGGTTCACCGTGGCATCGAGCTTGACCAGCGCCGGATCGTTGCAGATCAGGTGCTCGACCTTGCTGCGCGCCTTGCCGCAGTCGAAGCTGAGCTCGGCGTCGGACGGCGCCTGCGTTTGACGCTCGAACAGGTAGATGCGTGGGCCCGTCACGACCAGGAATTGACTGGGTGACTGGTAAATCATTGCCGCGCGCAAGCCTGAACACAGCGGGGCGTTTTCCTGACCGAGAAGATAGGTATGGGCCAGACCGGTGCTGCTCACATGAAACTTGTCGCTCAGGAATGCGTTGAATTTCTCCGGCGTGCCGAAGGCATGCACCATCATCATGTCGAACTGATAGGGCAGCGTCGTGTCGACCGCTATTGCGCAGCTGTGCCCCGACTCTTGATACGTGAAAGTGCCGCCGTCAAACGTCAACAGCGGCGACGTCGCCGGGTTGACGGGAAACGACAGTTTCTTGTCGCCGGCACCCTTCGTGAAATTTGCCACGCCGGTCATCCGATACACGGTCTGCGGCGCGGACTGGGCCGTGACGACCGCGGCCGACAACACGAGCGCTAATACAGTACGAATGGGATTCATCATCGATCGTTGGTTTTCAGTGGTTCGAATTGTAGATGCCGAGACAGAACATGTCGTACTTCCGTTCGCGGCGCGTGTGATTCTCAATATCTGTCAACGCTGACGGAAAACTTCCACGCCGCTGATTTGCACGATGTGGGCATGATGCGAGGTGACGTCCGTCCCCCAACGTGGCGAACGAATCAATCTGCTTTTTACCGACGTAGTGTAGGGGGGCGCGCGCCGTATCTTGGCTGATTAGCTCTAATGGGATCGCTGCGCCGGCCGTCGGGCTGAGGCTACGCCGCGCCGCTCGACTACAATGCAGCAATCAGCGGTGCTTAACTTGCTGAGAAACTACGAATGGGAGAAGAAAATGGCACAAGCTTACAAAGCACTGAAAGCGCAGCTTAACGAGCTCCAAGAGCGTACCGAAGCGGCGCGCGTTGCTGAACTCGAGACAGTCGTCGCGCAGATTCGCGAGCTCGTCGCTGAGTATGGCATCACCGAGGACCAGATTTACGGTCGTAAGCGCGGATCGCGCGCAGTCAAGCAAGCAGAAGTCGTAGAACCCAAGTACTAAAACCCAAAGACCGGTGAAACTTGGTCGGGACGAGGCCGTGCGCCGCTCTGGATTCGCGATGCGAAGAACCGCGACCGATTCCTTATCGCGAAGTAGATGATCTAGCGCGATACCAACCGAATTTGATGCGGACGGCCTTCATTACGTTGCGGTCTGGGTGCACATCTTGAGGGCCACTTCATCAGCTTGAGCTTGCGTACAACCCACTGACACTATGGAAGCGCTGGCATCATGAAAGACTCCAAATTCGTGACCAATTGCCACTGGGCTTCGCGCTTGCGCGATGAATAATTCATCACCTTGCGCTGAGCCGGCTGCCCACAAGCAAGGATGTTGGCACGGATCTGTAGGCAATGACCTCTGATATCAGGATGTCTCCTCAAGTAAAGTGGGCCGCCTTCAACTCGCGTCAAGTAGGAGCGATGAGCAGACTACTTGACTGCGGGGTTTAATTGACGGTCTCGTTGTGTCGAAATTTTGCGAGATTTATTTCGTCTGTTGCGATCGCTGCGAGATCCAACAGCGTTGTTTTTTGCGTCTCGCTTAGGCGACGCGGCTTGATGTCCATCACACACACCGAGCCGAGCGCAAATCCTTGCTCGTCGAAAATGGGCGCACCCGCATAAAAGCGCAACTGCGGCGCCTGTACGACGCCTGGAATCGATGAAAAACGCGCGTCTTTCGACAGATCGTGCACCGCGAATACGCCGCGCTGCAAAATCGTGTAGTTGCAGAACGCCCAATCGCGTGGCGTGGCTTCGAGCGCCATGCCTTGGCGGGACTTGAACCATTGCTCGTCACGCGTCAGTAGCGTCACGAGTGAAAAAGGCGTTGCGACGATACTGCTCGCCATCCGCGTCAGGCGATCAAATCCCTCGTCGGCACTGGAACCAAGGAGCCCGCTGTTCTGCACCGCAAGCAATCGATCCGCTTCGTTCGCGGCTACCGGAAATGGATAGTTGGGCACCGTTTCTCCGTACGGGCTCGAAGCTGCCTTGGCGAATAGTTGACGCAACGTGGCCGGCAACTCCGTGCCGGCTTTTGATGCCGTGATGTGATGTATGCGTTCCGCCCGGCCAGTAATTTGAACACTGTTGCCCGGTGGTTTGCCAGAGATCGCAATGATCGATGTGTGCGACAGTCGCACGTCCTTTAGTAGTTCATCCATCAATACTGCGTGCGGCAGATTGAGTGATTCCACATCGATAACGATCGCAAACGGCGCACGCGCACCGATGGCGCGCATTGCCGTCAGGGGGTTGTCGTAGGCGTCGACGACACATTCCGCGACAGGCAGCAACATCGCACGGAAGGCGTCCAGGGCAGGCTGCGCCGCAATCAGCGTGACGAGCGCGGAGCTGCGTCGAGCCGTCGACATCTGCGTTGCAATCACGGCCTCGACTGCCGAACGGCGTACTCGCCGATGGCCGCCCGGTGTTTTCCACGAGGCAAGGGTGCCCCCCTCGATCCACAGCTGAACCGTGCGAGTCGAAACGCCCAGCAGTCCTGCAGCCTCAGCCGTGGTCAATATCTCGTCGGTCATGGTGTCCTCTTCATATCTCGCAATTATCTCACGACGGATTTTCTCTCCTACTGACGTCTCTGCTACCGGATCGTGACATTTCGTCGACGACGGATCGGCGCTGTTGCGTCGAAAATTAGGGAGCAATACAAATGTGATTAATTTGATAGTATTGAAAAATTGAAACTTGTGATAGGGTGCCAGCCATAGCTTTTCCGAGGTCAATGCCAGTGTCATCGAGCGAGGAGGGGCGGTGTGACGGTCGCGTGCTTACCAGAGGACGCCATCGGGCAAGGGAAGTTGTACGGGCGGAGGCATCGCATGCGGTGGCGGTAGTAACGGATCAGTTGCCGAAAGTTGACTCTGTGAAAGCGGTTCCGTTTTTTATCGCGATGATCGACGTTGAGGGTGCTGATGGGGCGTTGTCTTTTTTTAACTTGGAATTATGAATTATTGAAATTTTAGATAATTCATGTCGCATATTTTTATGAATACCAATTTCACATGGGCGATATGCCTTTGGATGTGGGTTGGATAATTAATTTAAAATTTGATAATCGAATTAATAAATTTATGTCGCTAACTGGCGCGTGATTTGAGGGGGCAATTGAAATGAATAAATTATATCGAACTGTTTGGAACGCTGCACTTGGCGCTTGGGTTGCTGTCTGAGCATGATCGCTCGCGGGGAAAAAGTGGTCGTTCCAAACGAGCTAATATTGTTGCTGGTTTATTTTTGCTCAACGTTGCCCAAGGCGCATATGCCGTCACCTTTACTCCGTCTGGGCCATGTAGTGTTGGAGCGTCAGTGGGACCTGGTGGGCGTCCGCTTCCCGCAGAGACGGCAGCAATAGACGGTAACGGAACCTACTCGAGCGTAGCCGGCTGCAGCGCGAACGGCGGAGCCGGAAATTTCGCTGTCACCTTATTCGGCGCATTTACAACGGCGGCCGGAGACGGTGCAGTCGCGACGGGGTTCGGCGCCTTTGCGGGAGCGTCAGCTTCCGCATTTGGCCTTTACGCAACTGCGTCTGGGGCGTCGAGTAGTGCATTTGGCACGAATGCGCTGGCCGTTGGGATTGGTTCTGTCGCCATCGGCAATGGTGCGACGGCCGGTGCGACGACCGCGTCTGGCGCGAGCATTGCGATAGGACAGGCCGCAACAGCGAGTGGTGCAAGTGGCGCCAATTTTCTTGCAATTGGCAATCAAGCTGTCTCCTCAGGAAATAGTGCCTCGGCGTTAGGAAATGGGTCTATTGCGAGCGGGGTTCATGCGTCGGCGCTTGGCACGCAGGCAGTCGCAACGGGAGTGAATACCGTCGCGGCCGGTAACCGAGCCACTGCGTCAGGGACAAGTGCAGTGGCACTCGGAAATTTCTCTACTGCGACGGCTGCTTCTACGATTGCGATCGGCGATACGAGCAGCGTGGCGGCTGCCGCCGGCACCGGTGCGACAGCATTGGGCTTTCAATCACAGGTAACTAGTGGAACGGGGGCGGTTGCAATCGGCAGCCAGCAAACCGCTAGTGGGAATGGTGCGGTCGCGATCGGTGATCCCAATGGCGCTAGCGGCACCGGTTCAGTTGCAGTGGGTGCCAACAATACCGCTACCGGACAGGGTGCGATTGCGCAAGGTAATAGCAACGTTGCGATTGGCCAAGGAGCCGTTGCGCTCGGTAACGCGTCGACAGCAGGTAGCGCGGGTTCGCTGGCATTTGGCGATACTGCAAGCGTCGTGGCTGCAGCGACGAAAGGCGTTGCTATCGGCTCGGGCGCAATCGCTAACAATGCGAACAGCGTCGCACTGGGAACAAATTCAGTGACGGCGGCATCGAATCCGACTGCGACAGGTGTGATTGGTGGTGCGACTTACAATTACGCAGGTACGACACCGGACAGCGTAGTCAGCGTTGGTGGCCCGGGAACTGAGCGTCAGATATCCAATGTGGCGGCAGGTCGTGTAAGCGCGACAAGTACCGATGCGATTAATGGCTCGCAATTGTTCGCTACAAACACGGCGATCGGCAGTCTGTCGACCTCGGCTTCAACAGGGCTGTCCACGGCCACAAGTTCGATTGCCTCGTTGTCGACCTCGACGTCTACGGGATTGTCGAATGCAACCAGTTCAATCGTATCCTTGTCGACCTCGGCGTCGACGAGTATTGGGTCGTTGTCCACTGGCTTGAGCAGCACCATCAGTAACGTCACCTCTCTTTCGTCAGGACTGAGCACCGCGAACAGCAGTGTGGCGTCGTTGTCGACGTCTACGTCGACAGCAGTCAATGCCGCGAAGGCGCACTACTACAGCGTCAACGATAACGGCACGCAGCAAGGCAACTTTAACAACGACGGTGCGACAGGTGTTAATGCGCTAGCAATTGGCACAAACGCAGCGGCAACGGGTGCGAGTGCGTTAGCCGTCGGTAATGGTGCAAATACGAGTGCGGCTGGTGGTGTTGCTCTCGGCCAGAACGCGGTAGCAAGTGACGCGAATAGCGTGGCGTTAGGTTCGAACTCGGTAACGACGACCGCGAATCCCGCCGCCTCGGGTACGGTGGGTGGCACGACATACAACTATGCAGGGGCGACGCCGACCAGTGTGGTGAGCGTAGGTGCGCCGGGTAGCGAACGCCAGATTGCGAACGTCGCAGCTGGGCGCGTCACGGCAGCTAGCACCGACGCGATCAATGGATCGCAGTTATTTGCGGCGAACACGGCGATTGACGGTCTTTCTACTTCAACTGCTGCTGGTATTGGATCTTTGTCGACGGGACTGTCGAGCACAAACAGCAATGTCGCTTCGCTGTCTACGGGCCTTTCCGGCACCCTGAGTTCAATCACTTCGTTGTCGAGCTCCACCAGCACGAGCGTGGGATCCCTATCCACTGGCTTAACGACAACGAACAATGATGTGGCGTCGTTGTCGACCTCTACCTCAACAGCGGTCAATGCCGCGAGGACGCACTACTACAGCGTTAACGATAACGGTACACAGCAGGGCAACTACAACAACGACGGTGCGACGGGCGTCAACGCGCTGGCGGAAGGTGTGAATACGACCGCTGCAGGAGCAAGCGCGGTGGCAGTGGGCAACGGTGCGCAGGGCATCGGCACGGGCGCCGTTGCCCTTGGTCAGGGCTCAGTGGCGAACAACGCCAATGACGTAGCGTTGGGCGCCAATTCAGCGACGGCTAGCGCCAATTCGGTTACAACTGGAACGATTGGAGGAACGACGTACAACTATGCCGGTACCGTACCGACAAGCGTTGTGAGCGTGGGTGCACCAGGAGCAGAGCGTCAAGTCACAAATCTAGCCGCAGGTCGTGTAACGGCAAGCAGCACCGATGCGATCAACGGATCGCAACTGTTCGCAACGAATACGGCTATCAATAGTCTGTCGACATCGACCACCGTCGGTCTTGGGTCGTTGTCAACCGGTCTCAGTTCAATTGGCAGCAACGTTGCGTCGTTGTCGGTTTCGACATCAACGGGGTTATCGACCACAACGAGTTCGATTGCTTCGCTGTCTACGTCCACGTCAACGGGAATAGGTTCGCTGTCGACGGGCTTGAATACGATCGGCAGTAGCGTTGCGTCATTGTCGACCTCAACCTCGACAAGCGCCAACTCGTTGTCAACAGGCCTCAGCACGACGAGCAGTAACGTGACATCGCTGTCGGTTTCGACATCGACCGGTCTGACGAATGCTACGAGCTCGATCGCATCACTGTCTACATCGACGTCAACGGGAATAGGTTCGCTGTCGACGGGCTTGAGCACGACAGGCAGTAACGTTGCGTCATTATCGACCTCGGCCTCGACGGGGTTGTCGACTGCGACGAGCTCGATTGCATCGCTATCGACGTCTAGCTCAACAGGTATTGGCTCGCTGTCGACAGGGTTGAGTTCGACAAACAGCAACGTCGCGTCATTGTCGACTTCTACGTCAACGGCGATCAATGCCGCGAAAACTCACTACTACAGTGTTAATGACAACGGTACACAGCAGGGTAACTTTAACAACGACGGCGCCACGGGTAGTAATGCGCTAGCGGTCGGAACGAATGCGATGGCGACGGGCGCTAGTGCGGTGGCATTGGGAGATGGCGCGACCGGTAGTGCTGCTCGTACGGTTGCAATAGGCCAAAACGCAGTAGCGAACAACGCGAACGATGTGGCATTGGGTTCAGGATCTGTGGCGGCAGCGGCCAACCCGACGGCGGCTGGTACTGTTGGTCAAACGACGTCTAACTATGCGGGCGCCGCGCCGACCAGTGTGGTGAGTGTGGGGGCACCAGGTGCGGAACGTCAAATTACTACTGTCGCCGCAGGTCGCGTAACGGCTAGCAGCACAGATGCAATCAACGGATCGCAGTTGTTCGCCACCAATCAGCAGGTGACCACCAATACGACAGATATTTCAAACCTCAACACGACGGTTTCGAACATCAACAATGGTGCCGGAATCAAGTACTTCCATGTGAACTCCACTGCCTCTGACGGCCAAGCTGTAGGTGCAAACAGTGTAGCAATCGGAGCGAGTGCGGTAGCTAACAACACCGGAGATGTGGCACTGGGAAGCGGATCGACTACCTCAGCGGCCACTCCAACGACAAGCTCGACCATTGGTGGCGTGGCCTATACGTTCGCAGGCGCGGCACCGGCCAGCGTGCTAAGCGTTGGGGCGGTGGGAGCCGAACGACAGATCCAGAACGTGGCCGCCGGTCAGTTGAATGCGACCAGCACGGACGCGGTGAACGGCTCGCAGTTGAATGCGACCAATCAGCAGGTGACGGCCAACACTACCGCGATTACCGATATCAACAACGGTGCAGGCATCAAATATTTTCATGCCAATTCGACGCTCGCGGATTCGACGGCGAGTGGTGCCGATGCAGTGGCGATAGGCGGCAACGCACAGGCGACGGTAGCGAACTCCGTCGCCTTGGGCTCGAACTCAGCGACGACGGCGGCGACACCCACGAGTGGTGTCACGATTGGCGGTGTGAATTACAGCTTCGCCGGATCGACGCCGGTAGGCGTTGTTAGTGCGGGTGCAGTGGGAGCCGAACGACAGATCCAGAACGTGGCCGCCGGCCGGTTGAGTGCAAGCAGCACGGACGCGGTGAACGGCTCGCAGCTGAATGCTACCAATCAGCAGGTGACGGCCAACACTACCGCGATTACCGACATCAACAACGGTGCAGGCATCAAATATTTTCATGCCAATTCGACGCTCGCGGATTCGGTGGCGAGTGGTGCCGATGCAGTGGCGATAGGCGGCAATGCACAGGCGACGGTAGCGAACTCCGTCGCCTTGGGCTCGAACTCAGTGACGACGGCGGCGACACCCACGAGTGGCGCTACGATTGGCGGTGTGAATTACAGCTTCGCCGGATCGACGCCGGTAGGTGTTGTCAGTGTGGGTGCGGTGGGAGCCGAACGACAGATCCAGAACGTGGCCGCCGGTCAGTTGAATGCGACCAGCACGGACGCGGTGAACGGCTCGCAGTTGAATGCGACCAATCAGCAGGTGACAGCTAATACCACGGGCATTTCGAACCTCGATGCGACGGTTTCGAACATCAACAACGGAGGTGGGATCAAGTACTTCCATGCTGATTCGACACTGGCTGATAGTCAAGCGACGGGAGCAGATAGCATTGCTGTTGGTCCACAAGCAGTAGCGAGTGCAACGGATAGTTTGGCCGCAGGCAACGCGGCAAAAGCAAGCGCGACTGGTGGCACGGCACTCGGCGTGCAATCGGCAGCTCTGATTGTGGGCAGCGTGGCAGTTGGCTCCGGGTCGGTGGCCGACCGAGTCATCGCGGCGGGAAACGGTACGATTCCGAGCGGTAGTCATGCTGTTCCGTTCAATACCTCCGATGCAACGCTGCTTGGTGCAGTGTCGTTCGGAAGTGCTTCGGATAACACCTACCGACAGCTTATCAACGTTGCTGACGGCACCCAGGCGCACGATGCGGTGACAGTTCGGCAGTTGACCGGTGCGCTCCAGTCCTTTGCCGTGACCGGGACACAATACTTCCATGCTAATTCGACGAGTGCCGACTCTTTGGCGGTGGGCACCGAGTCGGTCGCAGTGGGTCCCTCGACCGTCGTCAATGGCGATAATGGCATCGGCGTTGGGAATGGCGCGATTGTGCAGCAAACTGCTCCTGGTGGAATCGCAATTGGGCAATCGGCAAATTCAGGGCAAGCAGATGCGGTTGCAGTAGGCAGTGGAGCGAATGCAATGGGACCGCAATCGATCGCGCAAGGTGCCAATGCCGTTGCTAGCGCCTCTGGGGCTGTGGCTATTGGCTCGGGTGCCCAAAGCAAAGAAGCGGATGCGCTTGCGTTTGGCTCAGGAGCAACTGCGACTTTTGCCAACAGCGTTGCGCTGGGCGCAGGCTCGATTACGACCGTTGGCGCTTTGAGCAACTACATCGGTTACGGGCTCTCTACGCCGCAGTCGTCGATTGGTGAAGTAAACATCGGCAACCGGCAGATCACCGGCGTTGCTGCGGGGGTTGCTGGGACAGACGCGGTCAACGTCAGTCAACTGCAGGCGGTGAATCAGAGCCTTACCACCATGATTCAGAATATCAACCCCACGGGCGGGTTTCCTTCTACTCCGGGATCTTCGGCGCCGCCTGCATCCACTGGTTCGAACTCATCGGCGGGCGGGAATGGTGCCGTGGCGTCAGGTAACAACAGTACGGCCGTGGGTAATGGTTCGAATGCGTCTGGTTCGAATTCGACCACGATTGGCTCGAGTGCAAAGTCTTCCGGGAACAGTTCCGTGGCGATAGGTGCGGGTAGCGATGACGGTGGGCGCAACAATGTCGTGTCGGTTGGCTCGGATAGTGCACCGCGGCAAATCGCCAACGTCGCAGCAGGCACGGCGCCGAGCGATGGCGTCAATGTCCAGCAGTTGAATGCCGCAATGGGCAGTGCCAACGCCTACACCGATGCACGGATCCAGGGCTTGCGTCGTGACGCAGATGCCGGCACTGCAAGCGCCATGGCAGTTGCAGGGCTGCCTCAGCCATCCGGACCGGGGAAAAGCATGGTTGCGATTGCCGGTAGTGTCTATCGGAGCCAGTCAGGGCAGGCGATCGGAATCTCTACGATTTCGGAGAACAACCATTGGATTTACAAGGCAGCTGTCACGACTAATACTCGAAGTGATTATGGTGCCGTGATGGGGGCTGGGTACCAGTGGTAAAGGGCTAGGACAACAGCACAGCGTTAGACGACGAGCCTTTGATTCACACTCGAGTTGCATACGTTGATTTTGATTGCGTCCGACGGAGCGGCGCTGGCGATTGGCGCCAGCGCCGGTAGCTCAAGCCATAGTGAAATTCAACGCTCCGGATGAAAACGTTGGCCTTGGCGGCGAATAGGAAAACATGGGTAACAATATGACTGTGATCAAACCACCTATCGCGTTCGCTGTGAACGCAACGAAATTCATGAGTGCCTTCCCGACGGGAAGCGATCAACTCTGGGCTGCCGATGTGAAGGCATGTCGTCATGCTTTTCAGTGTGATGTGTTTGAAGATGTGCTGTTCGTCGAGTCTAACGGTACCGCTTTTATCTTTGGCGTCGAGTTCGAAGATGGATACCCGAGGGGGCTTCGGGCAGATCTTGCGGAAAAGCAACAGGCGTTCATTCGGTTTCTACGGGCCGAGACGCAGCAGGACAACGAAGCGCTAGGTCCAATCTCAGCTGTGTTCAGTGGGCACGAGTACTCCAGCGAAGGCAAGGCCACTGCGGCATACATCGTTGCCCGTGGAGAGCGGCTCACGATGGGTGTCGGTTATCGAAACGACGCGGGCGAATACGAATTGATCGGGATCGATCCAGAGGAAGATAGTTGGCTGGAGGGTGCGCGGAGAACATTGTCGTTCGACGAGCTGGGATAGGATACCTGCTGCGCTTCTTCGGACCTCGAGCTAGAGATAAAGCAATCGAATTCGTTGTCATCATGGCGACGAGTGCGGGCCTAAGTGGTGTCGGGGTTCGTAATCTGGATGCACTAATCGACGAAGCCATGTGCGTGACTAATTAACGGGTCGGAAAACGCCGGCCCGCGACGACACGAAGGAGATCTAGCATGTCCACTGAACACGACAGATATGTCGCGACGTGCCAGGGATGCGGCCATACGGGTGTCTGGATAGATCACTCTGACGACTGGGGGTGCAGCGGCCGGACTTTCGAAGGATTCGATGCAATACCTCCTGATCCGCAGGCTATTTTGCGTAAACGTGTGGGCGCTTATGCAATGTTCCCGCGCTGTCCGAACTGCCATAGTCCGGACGTGTTGAAGGGTGCATTTATTGAATCGAACTGATTGAATAATTGAAATAGATTGTGACGAAAAGACCTTCGTCGTAGATGAGTGTCACGAGGGTGCGTCGGCGCGAAAGTACATCGAGCTTAATTATGAGATGCGTGACGTTGTTGGTGAAATTTATGAGAAAAACGATTGCACCATTATTACTCAATGCGCTGGACGGACGGATCTTTGCAACGTTATCTGATATGGGGGGCAAAATGAGGATATTTAAGAATCGCTAACACAAGTCATCCACGAATCTTGAGCAGATGATGGCGGCAGCCAGGACGAGCAAGGCGGCATGAATATCGAGGCGGCGCTCGAAACGAATCCGGAGTTTTCCAAATCCAGCGAACCAAGCATGCGTGCGCTCGACCACCCAACGATGCCGCCCGAGCCGCTCGCTGCTTTCGATACCACGGCGGCCAATACGGGCCTTGATGCCGCGCTGTCTCAGATAGCGCCGGCAACGAGCGAAGTCATACCCTTTGTCCGCGTGCAATTTGGTCGGGCGCTTGCGCGGCTGACCTTTCAGGCCCGGTACCGCAGGAATGGCATCCAGCGTGGACTCGAATGCCATCGAATCGTGCCGGTTGGCTCCCGTGATTGTGACAGCCAGCGGGATGCCGCGTGCATCTACGACGATGTGTCGTTTCGATCCGAGCTTGCCGCGGTCCGTTGGGTTGGGGCCGGTTTCCTGGCCCCCCGGGGGTTGGAGACGCAGGCTCCATCGAGGCTCGCGCGCTCCCAGTCGATCTGGTCGTGTTCGCGCAGCCGACGCAGCATCGCCAGATGCAGCCGATGCCATATACCCGCCGCTTGCCAGTCTCGCAGACGTCGCCAGCACGTCATGCCACTGCCGAAGCCCAGTTCTTGCGGGAGGTCTTCCCACGGGATACCGGTTTGCAGCACATACAGGATGCCGTTGAGCGCAGCTCGGTCATCGACCGTGCGCCGGCGTCCGCCTTTGGGCGATGGCGCGAACTCCGGAATCAGAGGTTCCAGCGCCACCCACAACTCGTTGCTGATTTTACGTCTTGCCATGCCGCAGACGATACGACGCCTGTTGTGTCATGTCTAGGTTGTGTTAGCCGCTCTAAGCCTCGGCGGGGAAAACACACCGACGTTGCTCATTCCACAATGACACCGAGTCCCTCGAGATGGGCAACGTGCTGGAAGTCAGACGCGCAGTTGGGGCGACTATGGAAATAAGTTACTGCGCCCGTGGTGACGGTAGTAAGGACGGTCCCAGGGCTTTGGGGCTGGACCGAGGACCGCCGTTTCCTCGAGCGACTCTGCCATCTCAGGCCCAGTGGCGAGAGCAGGGGGCGCGGTTTGGCTTGCGAAAATTTGGGGTCAGATTGAATTACTGTTTGTTCGTATAGGCCGCATCGCAAATGCGAAACTTGCGAAAGATGATAAAAATGATAAACTTATCGAACTTGTTTGGAGTTCATCATGTCGATGCCCGAAGCCATCCCCGCGAGCTTGTCTGCTGTCCCCAGTTCAGAGATCCAGCCTGCACCAATTGATCTTGATGAATTGACTGCGCTGGGCTGCGAGAGGGATGGCCAAGCCGACGCCGTGACGGCTGTTCGTGGCACATTGGAAGCGCTGAGCCTTGCTCGGCTAGAACTCGGTCGCGCGCGTCAGCAGGTGACCGAGATTTCTGCGCAAATTCGGCTGCTGGAAGAGTCTCCGTTTGATGAAGCCTCGCGCGAAGCACGTCATAAGCGGCTGTCGCTGTACTTTCTGGAGCTGAGACTTGCCGCTGCACGCCGGGACCAATTTGGTCTTGAGTATCGTATCCGGAATCTCGAGTGGCAGATGATGATCCATCGTGCGGAGCTTAGTGAGGTGCCCCAAGGCAATCCGTCTCCCATCGTGTTTAAGTTCAATCCCAGGGGCGGGGTCGGGAAGTCTTCGGTGCTTGTCTGGCGAGGACTTCTCGACTTGCCGCAGACCGTATCCAAAAAAGTGCGAAAGCTTAGGCGGCTCGCACAGCGATTGAGCGAAATCGAACTTCGTTCCGACTCCTACCCAGAGCTGGCAAGTACGGCGATCGAGTATCTCCCTCGGATCGCGTCTGGCTTGGTGGTGCGAAATCCTTTCGAAGAGGTTCTTGAAGCCTTCAAGGCTCTCGTTGCGCGCGTCCTTGCTGCACGCGCCAAGCTGGCCGCGCGCATTCGCCAGCTGATCATGCAATGGGTTCCGGAGCGGACGTCTGAGACCGGCGGTGCCGCTGCCCTGGCACGGCGGATGCACCCACTTGGCGCGCCGCCCCATTTCGCCTAAGGAGTTCATATGGCACAGGCAATCAACGAAACCAGTCGGATCGCTAACATCAAGATCCGAGCGGTGCCCAGCGAAGGGCAGGATCTCAACACAACTCACATCGCGCGCGATGTCGCTGAACTGTTTACGGCGGATATCGAGGACACGCTGCGCGGTCGGATTTCTCCGGATGTCCATGTGGAGATGTTTAGTAGGCTCATTCGAGACACATTGGAGCGTCGCTTGGCGACCATGTTGGTGTCGGATGCGCCTACGGTTTCGCATGCTTTGCCTGTTACCAACCTGAAACCCTCGGAAGTCGTCGAGCAAAAGCTGGTGCCGCTGTCGATCGCGAGCCTCTATCGATCCGTGGATGGAGTCCGGTTCTACTGCGTTCGGCCGCGCGGCCAGACCAATGGCCGCGTGTTTCCGGCATGGCAGTTTGTCGGTGCCGTGCCGACGTTGCTGCCCACCGTGCTCGAAGCACTCCAAGGGGCCTTGGAAACAGAGGTCCATGCCTTCTTCGTGACCGTGTGCGACGAGCTCAACGAGCTCGCGCCCGCGGAGCTGCTGGCTGGGAAGCTTTTTGAAGGGCGGGGCGAGCCGCACGCGAGTCAGCGTCGGCTGCTGCAGTTGCCTGCCATTGAGCGTCAGCGTCGAGTGATCGACGCAATCCCCCAGGCTGGAGATGGCGTGGCTTACTGAAGTGGCTACGAAATGGGAAAACATCAACCTGCGGGACCGCCGGACATCGAAGCGTCGCTGCCTTCGGTGCAGCAACTCGTAACTGGCCTAACCGGCACGCTCCTTGAAGGTGGCCCCGTGCTGTATCGGGCCGCATATTCCCCGGAAGGCGTCGTCCCCAATCGCATTCTGCGGCCGTATCGATTTGGGCCGCCAAAGAGCGTCATCGCGGCTGACGGAACCATGCCATTCCAATGGCTGTATCTCGCACCTGAGGTCGAGACGACCGTCTGGGAAGCGCAGTTCGCTCGCAATGATGCACGGAGGCCTGGGACGTTTTACCTATCCAGTGACGCGGAGAAGGTCGGCTTGATTGCGACCATAACGTTCCCACGGGTGCTTCGCTTTTGGGATCTGCGGGCGCCGGTATCGAGCTTGCTCGGCATCTACGACCGATTGTCGTCGCCGGACCATGAGTGGTGCCAGTGGTTCGGGGTGCGGCTTCACGAGGCGATCCGACTTGTCGAGCCGGAGCAGCGGCCGGACGGCGTACTGTATCCGTCTCGGCGGTATCAGGGGCGAGATGCGCTGATTCTCTCGTTTGAAGCGTTGGCTCCGATGCGGCAGGACATCACGTACACCACGACGCGCTTTGTCGAACATATGAGCTACGCGCAGTTGCGGGGCAGTCCGTTGCGTAGCGAGGCGCCTGAATTCACCGTAGGCGCGACTGACTAAACCACCACGAGAGCGCTGAAAATCTCTCGAATCGAGCTCCGGTCAGTTTTTGGGACCGATGGCGTACCGGGATTAGTCGTCCGAGACACGGGATGTTCAATGATCGTGGTAGGCGAGATGGAGTGGGCCGGCGGTCTTCAATGGGTCGGCGCATGTCTCGTCGTGTGCGTTGCCGCTCCCTGCATTGCCGAGAATAGGAGATTGGGGTACGACTTTACTTAAAATCGAGCTTTGCGTTACAACTTTAGTTGATGATTGAACACGGGTAGACACAGACTTAGTTGACTGAAGATTTTCTCGTCGGTCTTGTACGACAAGGGCGTAACGCCAACGAATCCGAGCGCTTCTAGCGGCAGCTCTTCGACAAAAGTATCGACGGTCCTGACCGGGTTTTCCTCGGCAACGAAATCGTTCAGACATCCGGGCAGCAATGTCACTTGCTTCCGGTCGTCATCTTCAACGAATCGCTTCAATTGTTCCTCCGACCTTGAAATGCTGGCCGAGGTTTAGGAGATCACGTGAGAGAATGAAGACTCATTTTCATCGACGAGAACGAAAGTGGATCTCCATGTGATCTATACACGACGCGATCGAATCCTTCTGTCGCGCCGCCGATATGAATCGTGGCGACAAATCCAAAATGAGATCGCTGATTACATGACCTCGCTGGGCCCTTGGCTGCCTGAGGATATGGTTGCATACCTTAGCAACGAGCATCTTGGCCTCGACCCGAGTGCGGCCGAACAGGTCGCCACACTATTGGCCTTTGCCGATCCCATCATCGAACTCCAATTCGGGCCGAGCGCCTAGCTCGTGTTTTCACACAGCCTCGGTCGGTCACGACCGGTCGTATCGGACTGCTGCCGGCCATCTACAGACGTCCAATCACGCTCTCAGTTAAGCGTTCTTACGTCGGCTCCGCTCTAGCAGTAGACTGTCGTCCGCCGCCGCTCGCTGGCGCGTTATCGGCCTCTCAAGCTTCCGCACCCGCAATGTTCTCAATTATTGCCACCAGGTGCGTACTGTTGCCCCTGTAGCGCGCGCCTAGGTAGAGGCCCGAAACACCCAGTTCATGTATGCCGGAAGGTGACAAAGCTCGCGTCTCTCTCCATCATTACACGTAATTCCCAGAGTTAGGAGAGCGTGGGTGCCTTTTTCCGCTCGATGAGTATCTTGCTCAGCTTTTCTTGCTTGTGGCAATCTGGGGAGAAATAGAATTGCCTAGCCACGTGATTGCCGGTAGATTTCTGACGCGGAATCTTGATATTTTGATTTTATAGATAAGACGGGTAAAAATGAATTTTTACGTGATTTCTCGCGATTCGAGGGTGGCTGATTATGGTCCAGAATCGGTCATTTTGCAAATTGATCGGTGGAATGATTATTCGTTTGTTACAATGTTTCATATGTCGGCTTGCGATCAGTCTGGAAACAAATACGATATAGGAAATGTAAAGATCGGATTTGTTGGACAAACCACTGAGACCTCTACTCATCAACGGCTTGATAAGCATTTTGAGGAGTTGGACGCCGATTTCTTTTCTCTGGGTGAGGATGTCGAATTTTATAAAAAAATTCGAGAACTGCCGCATGAAATGGGTCGAAGAATACTACTTAGCCTACGAGACATTGTGGTATCACCAGAAATAATAGAAATTGTAAAAGACGAGAAAGTATTCAGCACCTCATTGCTCAGAGGAATTAGTCTTTCATCTGTGAAAGGGCAATTCTCCCGAGTTTTGGATGGTTACCCTGAATTGACCAATTTCGATTTCGAATTTCAACGAGAGAAATCGATAAAAATGGGTGAAATAAATCTTCGGTTCAGTGTAAGGGTTGGTGCCTTGCCAAATACAAATATTCATGCCGTCATCGGACGTAACGGAGTCGGAAAAACGACGTTGCTGAACGATATGATTGATGCGATTATTGGTGAACCGGAAAGCGTGCGATTTGTAGACAGGGGGATGTTTTCAGATCGAGAAATTTCGCGAGACTATTTTAGCAGCCTTGTATCTGTTTCCTTTAGTGCATTCGATCCGTTCAATCCACCGACGGAACAGCCAGATCCAGCAAAGGGTACATGTTATTTCTATATTGGACTGAAAGACTCGAAGGATGATGATAGGCTTCGAAGTATTAGTGAATTGCAGAGCGATTTGACAAAATCCCTGATCATTTGCTTTGCAAATTCAAAAAAGACTAAGCGATGGTTTCACGCAATAGAAAAATTAGGATCGGACGAGAATTTCACCTCTATGGAGTTGGAAATTCTCGAAGAAAAATACCGAGAACTTCGAAAGAAGCTTCGATCAGAGGAGCAGTCTGATAGCGTGGAATTCACGGGTAAATATTTTGATGCAATTCGACCATTTCTAAAGCGGATGAGCTCTGGACATGCCGTTGTTTTGTTGAGCATAACCCGGCTTGTCGCTACCGTTGAGGAGAAAACTTTGGTACTTCTGGACGAGCCGGAGAGCCATTTGCATCCGCCCCTGCTGTCTGCCTTCGTCCGCGCACTCGCCGACCTACTTATCGAACAAAACGGTGTGGCGATAATTGCTACGCATTCCCCTGTCGTTTTGCAAGAAATTCCTCGATCTTGCGTGTGGAAAATGCACCGAGTAGGCCTGAGTGTTGAAGCAAGCAGACCATCTGTAGAAACTTTCGGCGAAAACGTAGGCTTACTTACCAGCGAGGTGTTCAGTCTGGAGGTAGAGCGTTCCGGATTTCATCAATTACTTGCGGACTCCGTTCGGAAAGGTGGTGATTATAATTCAATTATCGAGTCGTACGAGGGCCAACTTGGCTTTGAAGGAAGAGCAATCCTTAAATCCCTTATAGCTGTTCGGGAAAGGGAGCAGCAACTATGATGCGCTTGTCTGAACCAAAATACACAGCAGAACAGGCGGTGGACAAATGCATTGAGGGGATTACGGGAAATAATGTTCTGAAAGCGAAGGTTATGCTAAGCAAATTAAGCTTGGTTCAAGGTAGTGGTCGCTACCTAGAATCGGCGGAAGTCGGAAAGCTGATCGAAATTGTAGCGTTAGATGTGAGGGCGCCTGATGATGTGGCAGTGATTGATCAATTAACAAAGAGCGATTTGATTAAACTGTATGATAATTATTTCTCAAAAATCAAGAAGCCTGCAAGGGATATTTACGATTCTCTATTGAATTCGGCTTTGGAGCGGTGTCCATTTTGCGGTGGGATAGGTATTCCGCGCAATTTGGACCATTTTTTGCCGAAAAGCATTTTCCCACAATTTTCTATTGTTCCGGGTAATTTGGTGCCGTCGTGCCTCGATTGCAATCTTGGCGAAAAAGGGGAGGGGTTTGCACAACTCGAGGAGGAGCAGATAATTCATCCTTACGCCGAAAACGGTCATTTCTTTGACGAGCAATGGATTTTTGCACGGTATAAAGAATCCGGGGACGGCTCACCTGGTGTCTTTGATTACTACGTTGCTCCACCAGGACATTGGAATGAGGTGGATAAGGCACGCGTAGCCGCGCATTTTGTTAAATTCGGTTTGGGCAAGCGCTTTTCAATAAAGGCAGCTGAAGGATTGGGGACGAATTTGAAGCAAATAGAAAGGATGACGCGTCATGGGTTGAGTGATCAGGATGTATGCGAGGTGCTGCTCCAACCGGGAATTGATGAAGCTCCTTTCGTCAATCATTGGCAAAGAGGAAAGTATCAAGCGCTTGCAGAGCACGTCCTAGCTGGAGAGTTGCTGAGATAGTCGACGCGGGAGACCCACGAGCCGCCGAGAGATCATGCTGCGTGCAATGCAAGCGTCTGGCCAGCGGCTAACCGCCGCTTGCCTCGGCGGCGCAGTTGACTGCTTTCGAGGGAGACGAGTTCGCAGCTCTGGCGCATGTCCTCAACAGGTTATGTCGCTCGCCCGCCGACGTGACGGAGACATTAGCGCCGTGGCACTTCAATGGGGCGGTGTACAACGTGTCATTGCCTCGCCAATGCGACTGCACGAATGTCAGCAAACAATCACCGGCTTTACGATCCGCAGAAACGAAGTGCCGCTTTACGTTACGGATTCAAGCGGCCGTTGCCACCACACCAGCAACGACCGGCGGTTCTGGGTCGATTTCGGTCAAAAAAAGATATGGTGAGAGACGAGATGCCGCGTCGCGGCATCTCGTCTTTTAGTTGAGGCAGCGCTCTTCTAGTCCGCTTGCTTTCCCGCCGTGCATGATGAACGCCATTCGTTGAGCTGATCTGCTGTAACGAGTGCATCCTCGCCGTTTTCCTTGCGAAAGACTGTAGTCCAAGCAGATACACAAGCGTCTTCGCTCGGCGATTGCTGGCTTGACGTGCTTGCGGCGGTGGATTGAGACGAGCTTTGTTCTTCTCTGCACTCGGCTTCCCACTGATCAAGTAGCGGAGCATTGATGTTCACATCGGGATTGGTTGCCTCGGCTGCGGTGACGCGTTTGTCGATGCACGCATTGATCACCGGACCCGCTGGTAACACTTGGCCGTTCTGGTACGCCTTCTCGTAGATCAGGCCGCCGTCCGAGCTCCAGCGCTTGACCAAGCCATTGAGCAAGCCGCCTACATATTGGGCCTGACCTGTCAGCTTGCCGGTTTGGGGATCGTAGCTCTGTTCGGTGCCTTCTGGTTTGCCATCGACGAACGTTGCGCGATAGGTCAATTGCTTCCCGTCCGGCGCATAGCGGGTGAAATCGCCCTGGACCTTGCCATCGACATACGAGGCGAGCAAAACTCGATTGCCCGTGTTTTCGTCGAAGCCTTCTTCCTGGCCTTGGACCACGCCAGCATTCCAGTTCGACACATGGACCAACCGGTGCGTGCTCGTGCTGTAGATTTCCTGCCGGCCGTCCGGCTGACCATTTTTGAACGCCACGGTCGCAAGTGGTTGCTTGTCAGTGCCCACCGCATACACCGTCATCTTCCCGTCGGGTTGTCCACCGCTGAACGACATGTCGAGCCGGACGCTATCCGAGTTGCTTGTCTTGCAGACCACGCTGCCATCCAACGCACCATCGTTGACGTGCGCATCGCAGAACACCGGGACAGGTATCCGTGAGTCAGTTGGGAAAAAGTCGATCCCAGTAGCGCGGACATAGTCACTGGTGAGTCCAGGCAAAACCCGCTCGATACTGGAAACCATTTTCTGGAAGCCTGGCTGGTTTGCAAGAATGCTGCCGCTTGGGACGTTCGTCAGTGCTCCCGAGAACGACGAGTTTGAGCCGTCCGCATATACCTTACCGTTGACCAATTCAGCGTTGCGGTAGTCCAGGGTGCTCTTCCCGCATCCAGCGAGATTGGCGACGATCAAAGCTACCGAGACAAACAGCCCTGCCGAGCGCAGACGTGAGTGATTCATGATGAGATCGAGGTTGGGGACTCTTCGGCAGTTCGAAAAGTCTTAAGAAGAAAAAAAGCCGACCGGGATACGGTCGGCATGAGCAAACGGCAGCCAGGCAGCTAACAGTGACGATGCAAGCCCACTGCCGTTGATGTCACGATCATGGCTGTGCGGTGACGACCGAGTTGAGGGCACTCAGCAACGAGGCAGGCAGGCCTGATTGGAACTGGAGAGACTTGTCCGCATAGCTCGTCGGGTACAGCCAACCATCCTGAATGTGCCCTTGGCGCAGCGCCACGATCAGCTTCGCGCCAAGCGCCAGCGGTTGCAGCCGGCCGCTGTTGGCGACCGCAGTAGCGATGTCCGAAGGAGCCAGACTGATGACGAGCACGTTGGGGTTGGTCGGATAGGCTGCCCAGGTGGCAGGTACGCTATCGATCATGGCGCTGTGATCCGCAGACAACTGCATCGAATTGATACCGACGTTCAGCCCGTGCAGGTTGATACCGACCGCTTGCTGGATCGACGTGTAGGTCGTGCTCGAACTGCCGGACGTCATGACGATCGTGCTGCCGTCGAGATAGGCCGGAGTGGATCCGCAGACAGCACCGTTTTGCACGGTTGCGTTGTCGCACATCGGTACCGAGACGGGCAATTCGATTCGATCGGACGCGTAGGTCTGAATTCCGAGATAGCCGGTCGTTCCGCTCGGAAAGGTGGAGCCGGTCAACTGCGATGCATGAGCGAAGTCAAAGAGGCCAGCGACAGGCGGTGCCGCTACGGTCAACGGCTGGCCTGACAGATCGACGGACCGCAGCGCATACGTGAATGCGATGCCTGATGTCGGATCGGTACCCGACAACACCGCCCCGGTGGTAGAAACCGGGAGAGGAGCGAGACGCTGCGTTTCCGTCGTGAAATTCGACCACGATCCGTCTGCCTTGAGCTGATAAGAGCCGCTCAGACCGTCGTACTTGCCACCGTTGTAGGCGCCGAGTTGAACGTCAGTCCAGGTGGTGCTTCCAACCGGCAAATTCTCCTGCTCCGTCGATTGCAGGGTGCCATTGGTGACCTGTCGAACATCCCGCACTAGGGCCTGATTGGTCGAGCCCGGAGCCGGATTAGAGCCGCCGAAGAACGAAACCAGAAAGTCCACGAAGCTGTAGGTTGGCTGGGCCAGCACTTGCGAAGCATCAGCGATTTGATAAACCGGCTTGGCGGCTTGCGTCGCGATGTCCTGCGACGTCACCGAGGTCACGCTGCCTTTGACGACGATGGCATTCAGCACGTTGCGCAGCGTTGCACCATCGACCGCACCGTTGGCGGAAAAGCTGCCGACCTTGTCGACAACCTGCTGGGCGAGCGCCGTAGTCGTGGCGTCATGACCTGCGACGTAGTCGGCATTCGGGTCGATCTGACTGCCGATCAGGCTCTGCACCGCCGCGACTGCCTGAGCGCGACTCAGGCCGGTCTGCATCTGCGCGGCGACCATGGAGGTCAGTGGGCTCACGACCTGAGCGCCGGTGGACTGCACGACCTGAGACAACGTGAACGAAGCGGGGAACTGAAAGCCAGCCGGGCGCAAGAGATCTTTCGTCGCCGTGGTGACTTGTACCAGTAGCGCTTTACCCGTCGGGTCGCCGTTGTACGGAATCGAGAACTGGCCAGTCGCGTCGGTAGTCGCGCTGGGCTCGCCTGAGTCGCAAACGCCGTTGTTGTTCAGATCTAGGCAAGCCACGGCGCCGACAAGGTAGCCGTCGACTGCTTTGCCCGAGACTGCAGTGGTTTGGGGGCTGGTGGGCGTTCCGCCGGAGCCGGTAGCCGGCGACGAGGGAGAGGAGTCGCCACCGCCGCCGCAGGCCGTAAGCGATGCAACGACGGAGATTCCGAGAATGTGTTTGCTAATGAGCCCCGTAGGTCTATTGGCCTTCATTGTTTCACCGTTATTGGGATGTTTAGTGGATAGCTATTGAAAAAACGACAAAAAGACCGGCGAGCCGGTATGCGGAGTACCTCCGGATCAGGCAGTGGAGTTTTTGTTGCCAGAACTCGAGTGGTCAGAATCGGTATGACGCGTCGAAGTCTCGTAGACGACGTCTTCGTCGAGTTTTGTGCCCATGCGTGCTTCCGCATCTAGAGCGTCGGCGCATGCGTGAAAAATTGATGGGCCAAGCAGGCCCGCGGCTCGTAGAGCCATCAATCGGTCCCGTCGCACTCGCATTGGAGATGATGCGTCCCCGATAAAGAGCCATGCGGCGTCCGTCAATGCACGTTTAACGGCACCTCTTCTGGCTAGGTAAGCTGCGCCTGCGAATGGTCCAACGCAAACGGATGCAAACATCCATCCCGAAAGGGGGAGGTCGACGCGATGAGCTTTGAGACGATTCATATCTAGGCATATGGCAGCGGCGGTGGTGATCGCACTGCCTAACCAAAGTAGTGGAAACATGGAGTCCTCCGTAAATATATCGTATACGGATATGGAATATAGCGTATATGTATTTAGAATTTTCGGATGACTCATCCTATCCACGATCCTCGCTACCAGCGCATCGCTTCGCTACTCGCTGAGTTGCGCAAGCAGCGTGGTCTACTGCAGCAGGACGTGGCAGACCGGCTTGGGCGACCGCAAGCTTTCGTCTCGAAGGTAGAGAGCGGTGCCCGCCGTATCGACATGGTCGAACTGCTGGACTTCCTGCGTGCGTTGGATGCGGATCCGCATGGTTTTATCGACGCATTGATGGATCAGCCTCTTTCTTCGTTGCCTCGCTAGTAGTTAGTAATCACTAGGCAAGAGAAGTGTCGTGACCGAGCGATCCCACTCCGTGATGATCCAAACCACCTGTCCGTCGGACAGCTTGTAGCTGGACAAGAGCGCCAGCCCGACCTCAAGGGCCCGCTCATTTTGTTGCCGATCCGATTCCGGCAAATCACCCCAGTCTCCGCGCAGGTGGCGTAGCAACAAGTCAAATATCGTGACCGTCGAGCGCTCGCATGCATGCAATGCTGCGGGCGTGGCAAAAATCCGTCCGAGTTTGAAGCGGGAGCCGGACGGCTTCGTTGGCGGTTGATTCATGAGGTACTCCAATTCATGGATGAGCACGGTCCTCCGGCATGGCCGGCTACCGATTGCGTCAATAGGTAAGGAAAGCGAGGAAGGGCGAGGCGGGGAGTTACCGAGCCTCTGAGGCGAGAGCGTTCGGGTGGTGCTTCGCGAGTATCTGGTTCATCGTATTGACGAGGTCAGGGCGCTTGAACGTCAGATGCCCGTTCCCGTTCTTGAACCAGCGCAGGTGGAAGTAGTCGTTCTCGGCTTCCATCTGCCTCGCTCGCTGCGCGTCAGAGATGAGCGGATAGGCACCGTGCCGGTGATCCGGCTCGGGCTTGGTATCCAGTACGCTGAACACACGGATCAGGTCATCCAGCTCGTCGGTGACGCGGTGATTAATGCTGCCTTGCAGTAGCAGATACTTCACGATGATGCGCTTGCCGAACTTGAAGGGCTGGTTGGTCTTGTAGTCCCAAGATAGTCGTTGGAAGCACTGAAGCACCCCGCGCTCGAACATGTCACCTCGCGCGCCATAGAGCTGCGTGAAGGTGGCCTCGATATTGGCTGCCGTCAGTTCGGGTACATCGCCTTCAGCAATCTGTCGACTCCATTGATCGCGGGCCTGGGCGTCCATGAACGTTCGGAGCCCTGATTCCTTCAGCAGATAATCCCAGCCACGAATGTCGATGATGCGTACCACGGCAGCCTCCGCTTCGTGGCGCTTTGCGTATTCCCCGGTGATGGTGGGGCGCCCGCGGCAGCCGTAGCTTTCATCAAGGACGAGCCGCGGAAATCCAAGGTTCGCCGATTTGGCAAGCTCCTGGGCTTCGTCTAGCAGATCAAGAGCGGCGCGCACGCGCTCGACGACGGCGACGCGTTGATTGGCGAGATTGGCGATGCTGATGCTTTTGACGAGGTCGGTTGAGTCCATAGGTCATGGCGATGGAGAGAGGAGACAGCGAGCAAGAAAAAGCCGGGCGCGAGGCCCGGCTTCTATGCCATCGAGTCGTGTTTTGAGAGTTCCCGGCGCAAGGCCAGAGCGCGAGCCTGCGAACAGGCGAGATGGATACGGATGTCGGCTACGGTGGGGCGCAGCAGGCCAGCCGCCACATCTCGGCGTAGCTGATCCACGGTGACGCTGAGGGGATCAACAGTCGGTATCGGAGGATTCGGCGCATCAGGCTGCACACGACCGGGAGGCACGTCATTGCTACTAACGGTCTCGTCCGCATGCGCCTCCGTATCGCTGGAGACGTCGGCTAGAGTCGCAATGGTCGCCACGACGACTGAATCCTCAGTTTCCGGCCTGCCAGTCGGCGTGGCCGGTGCGGACGGTCGTAGTGCAACAGTCCACAGCACGCAGGCCACGCCTTCGAGCACGGCAGCGAACGCGAGGCTCGTCAGCAGATCAACGCGAGCATTGGTCGTGCCGAGTAGCGCCGAGAGTCGCGACGTGACTGGATCGACCAGTAGTGCGTCGTGGTGCGCGACTGCCTGATCGGTCACGACCTGCCGCCGATGGATATCGTCAGCTTCGGCGTCGAGCGCCGCGATCTTGGCCGTAAGCGTCGCGTGACGACCGGCCTGGGTGGCGCAGTTATTGGGGCAGTAACGCGCGTCCACCGAAGCAAGCTGAGCGGTCACGGCGGCGCGCTCCTGCATGACCACCGTGAGGCTGCGTGTACTAGCCGCGACGGGGGCTACGGGTACCAACGACACGCGTTGCTCGCCGGCGTGTATCTGGGCGAAGACGAAGAACTCCGCGTGCCCATAACACGCTGCCGCCAAACACGCCGCCCATAGCAACCCGCCCACCAAACGCGTCAAGATCGAAGCATTCTGGATCAACGCCGGCAGCAGGTGCGCGCTGATGACGAGCACCAGGCCGATCGCCACCCAGACGAGCCGCTCGGGCACTGTTCCGCCCCGCTGCCAGCCGGCCAAAATCGACAGGCTGAGCGCGGTGGACGTGGCCAGGATCGCCAGCGTGAGCGACCAGCGCTGAACGTTCATGCGGCTTTCCCGGTCAACAACGCCGCTTTGCGCTCGAGCTTGCCGCGCAATGTACTGGGCGTCTCGTCCGGCGTGCGCCCTTCGATCTCTACGCCAGCCGAGTTGCCGGGGAAAAACTCTTCCGCGACGGCGGCGCGTTCGTCCGGGCTGTCTTCGAACGCACCATTGGCGAACCCGAGTCTCGCCGCCGCATCGAGCGCCGCTTGGTCGAACCCGGCGGCGCGCCGCCGTGTATCGACTTCTCTGGCCTGTACGAGCGCACCTTCCAACGTGCTCCCTGGTCGAATTCCGAGGTCGACGTAGTAGATCGCGGACCGGTAGCTTTGCGTGGTCGACTTGCCGCGCAGCTTCAGTTCCAGTGGCAGGCAGGCCAGCAGGTCGCCAGAGACGGCGCGGAAGTAGTGCAAACGCGCCGCCAGCGTTCGAATGCTGTTGTACGACGTGGTGCGCAAGATGAACGAGCCCATTTCGTCGTCGTCGCCGATGAGCACGTTCAGCCGAGCGTAAGGCTTGCAACCACTCTGGCGCCCGAAGACGCAGCCGTCCGGTGACGGACAGGGCAGGGATTCAATACCCGCGTCGGTCGAGCGACGACACGTCTCACCGTTGCCGACGCACACCGGTCGGCCGGTATCGCGATCGAACACCGAGTAATCGGCGCGCAGGTTCAGATCCGGATCGTTGAACAGCATCCGAACTGGTATGGCTCGCAGTTTGCCTTGCGTCGTCTTGCGCAGGCTCTCGTTGAGCGGATGCAGCATCCACTCGCCACGCTGCTGGATTTGCGTCGTAAGGGTGAACTGGTCGTCCTTCTCGGGAAGACGCTTACCGTTCTTTTCAACGATGCGCCCGATGGAAATACGTCCAATGACAGGCGGGTCACCGCCAGACCTTTGATCATGATTAGCCTATAGCTGGAAGAAGGGGGAGGGGAGGCGCACTATTGCGAAAAATGCGCTTCGAGCTTCTCGTGGATCTCGCGCGCCACGCCTTGCCAGGATTCGGCATTGATCAGCGGATGTGCGCCGATCTTTTCCTTGAGCGTGTCGAGCGGAAGGGATGCGACACGTTGCGCGTGCTTGCTGAGGGCATCCATGACGAAGGCCTGCGCAAGTGCGCCGTAGCGCGAGAAGGTCATGATGTCGTCCAGGCATTCGAGATTGGTCATGGTGATCCTCAAGGCGACACGAGAAAGCGCCGGGAGCCGGGCTTCGAGATGGCGTACTGCTCGCGCAGAGACGGGTGATCGGTGAGAAGCCGATCGAGGTCGATCGACGACGAATCCCGACTGCGCTTGAACGACACCGAGCCGGTCTCGAACACCGCACGCGTGGCATCGCCCATGGCTTGCTGAAGGGTTTGCTTGAGCTGCGCTTCGAGCTGCTGCCGCGTTTCAATGTCAGCGCGTACCGCCACCAGATCGGCAAACACTGACGACAGACCGCGATCACCGCTGAAGTCGATCGCTTCGCCATTGCCCGGGTACAGATGGCGTAGCGCACGATCGGCTGACTCCGACCCGTCCGCAGGTGGTGGCGTGTCGGACTGCACGAACTTCCAGAACCGCGCTTCGAGTTCGATGAGCCGGGTGATCAGTGCATCGTCCCGTTCGATGCGGTGGACTTCCAGGGCTTGACCACACAACAGCACTGCAACATGGGCGGCCGCCTTGCCTGTTACGGCGAGCTGGTGCTGAACCTGGACCTGCACGTATTCCGGGACACCTTCGCGCCAAAGACGGGCGCCGAATTCGCCCGCGGTCTTGCACTCCAGAATCTGCACATCGGGTGCGCCCACGATCTCTCGATCGATATTGGCGAGCAGCCATGGAATCGTTGAATGCCGAAGCACAGCGTTGACCTTGCGAACCTTGTTGCCGGTTTGCTGCGTATATACAGCCGCGACGATGGGTTCGAGCAGGGTTCCCCAATACGTCGGTGCGGTCGTGTCGGCAGGGTCGGGCCGGGGCATGCCGTCTGCCCGTCCGGTTTTGTCGAGCCACAGTTCGAGCGGGCTCATGTAGGGATTGAGGCCAACGGCTGCCGCTGCGTCTGACCCGCCGATCCCGGTACGTCGGACCTCAAGCCATTCTTTGCGAGACAGATTGTCAGTCTTGACCAGGCGCAGTGCACCGCGCCGCGATCGGCCATGATTGGATGGAGTCGCACTCATGAAGTCTCCAAAAACAGAAAGGCCCGGCAGGCGAACCTGGCCGGGCCAACGGTGAGGGGATACGGGAGCATTTACGCGACAAGCTTGAGGGCTTCGTCCCAGGCGCGCTGTTTCAGCAGCGAACCGGCGCCGAACCAAGCCGCGTCGCGACGATGGTCATCGCTGCGTGCGCGCCGGTGATGATCGACATACTCCGTTACCGCATTGACCAAACCCCAGGCGGTGTTGGATGCCGATGCGAGATCGGAGCCCTTGCCGCGGCCGGTATACAGCTGAGCGACGGCCTTGATCGCCCGTTCGTTCACGGCAAGTGCGTCGCGATCCACCACGTTGGTCGTGGGATAGGTGAGCACACGTCGCAGATAGGTCTCCGCGGTCGTTGCATTGACCTTTCGGTCGGCGAGGGCTTTGGTGCGTGCCATGAAGGCGTCCCAGGACGACACGGCGATGCCGAGCTGACGCTTGACCGCTTGGGCATCGAATTGGGTTCGATGGGATACCTTGACTGCACCGACGCTGTCGTGACCGAGGGCAATCTGCAGGGTGTTGTTGCAGACCACACGTACGCTTGTGAATTGAGCTGTGGTTGCCAGAGTTCCATCGCACGCAGTCGCCAACAGCAAGTAACCGTTGATCTGATCATTGCCCTTGAGCGTTGCGCTTTGGCCGGTGCGCGCGAGCGCCCAAAGCTTGCGTCCTTCCTTGAGCACACCCGCCGTTTCGAGCTTGAAGCCGCCGATCTCGGTGAGGTCTCGATAAAACTCGAGGATCTCCCGCGGTTGCACGACCTGGTATCGCGCGGAGACAACCGACAGCGGCGCTTTGTTGTCGGAGCGGTAGAGCACCTTCTGATCAGGAAACGCGTGAATCGCTCCGATGCCGGCGGCGCCCGTTACGAAGCGGACTTCGGATGATTCGATGGTCCAGTTCATGCCGGCGCTGTCGGCCCAGACTTCGATCGGCTGGTTGGGGGCAAGGCGATGGCCGAGGCCGTGCCAAGGTTCTTGGCCGGTATAGGCCATGGTTTGGACGAGATGCATGTGTGCTCCTGATGGGAAATAGGCGAGGGCATACAGCCCGGCTATCGCCGGACGAGAATGGTGATCGAGGGAAAAGCGAAGATGTGCGGCGTCTAGTTGAACGTGGCGCTGAAGGCGTGGCCGCAGGCGAGGCAGAGGTGGTTGTCGAGCACGTTGTCGTCGATGGCGCCGCCCACTGCGGAGCCCGCGGCACAGCCTGCTGCGCTACCGACGAGGCCGGCAAGGACCGCGCCGGCCAGGCCGCCGAATACGGTCCCGATGGGGCCGGCCACCGAACCGACGATCGCGCCGGTTTCGGCGCCTGCCAGTGCCGCGGCCATGCCGCCGGTTGCTCCGGCGACGCTGCCGATCGTACTGCCCGCTTTGCGAGCTCGATTCCGCGTGTCGATGCGTGATGACAGACAGCGTGGGCAGCGGAGCGCAGACGTCGCGGGCGCGCGAGGTGCCGCATTGGAAACCGGTGACTCTTGTGTTGCCGCTCCGAAGATCGGCGATCCGGTGGAGTCGAAGACGTTGTCGCGAGCGTTATCGTCGGATCGAAACGACGGCGACGTTGTCTTGTGCGGCTCGAAGTGGAAACTGACGTCGTCAGCTTCGTCGAACTCGTCGTATGCCGTATCGAAAGCGTGTCGCGCATACGCAGCTTCTGCTGCCTGCTCGTTCACGTCGTCATGGTCATCAGAAGGGAACAATGCAGGTGAGGCCGGCTTAGCAGGCCGGCGATTGTTTTTGGCCAGCCAGTAGAGGCCCAGCGTGAGGGTAAGGACCAGCGCGACCGTCAGCGCGGCCGACGCAACGTAATAGATGATGGGTGACACGATATCTCCTGAGCGATGTGCGCCGATGGGTAGGGCAGCGGCGGAGCGGCCGTGGTTGGCCTTGCTCGAGGGAGTGATATGGGACTGAGATTTTTTAGATTCGACCGCCGAGCCGTGTCGTCGCAGCTCAATCTGCGGAAATGCGACAATAGATCTCGCATCATCCATAACAGAATGAGAGAGGGCCGAAGTCATGCCAGCCAACCCAACCCGAATGCGAGCCTATCGATGAGCTCGGCAGGATACGCGCAGCTTCGTGTGAACGAGGGCGTCGTGATGGGGTACTACAACGATGCGCCGCAGAACGGCAACTGCACATGGGGTGTTGGGACGCTTGCGCACCGTGGGCCGTGTACGGCGGAAGAATTGCAGCGCACGGTGACGACCGAGCAAGTCAACGCTGTGTTGCGCACGCGAGTCCAGGATGCGGAAAGAAAAGTACGCGCTGTGGTCAACGTACATCCACTGACGCAGGCGCAATTCGATGCAGCCGTCTCGTTCGCGTATAACTCCGCGACGGCTAACACCAGGACGACGCTAGCCCCCGCCAACCGAGGCGATATGGCTGCTGTCGCTGATCACATGTCGCGCAATGTGATGATTACGCCACGTGACAGCAACGGCCGCCCCTCCGGTCCGGCTCGACTGAGTCGCGGGCTGGTAACGCGCCGCCAGCGTGAATCGGCACCGTTTCGGCCGCAGGCGGGGCAATGATGACGAGACTTAAATCAGCACTGCTTCTGTATGTCGTTGCTGCCTCGGTAAGCGCTCATGCAGCGAGTCAGTCGAATCCGTTTGTGGGTTCGTGGGTCGTGCAAGACGTTGTGGGATATAGCGACACGTCGGGTGGGCCGCCTGAGGCGAAGCGTCTGCTCGGCAAGACGATCAAGATCGCAAAGAACGAGATCGATTTTGACGGACAGCAATGCCAGCCATCCGATGGCTTCACAGTCTCGACAGTGGACACGGCTCCCAAGCTTCTGGATTATTACCAGATAGCCGTTGCAGATGCCGGACTACCGCAGAAGACCTTGTTGCTAGACAGCTCGGCCTGCGCGCCGATATTTCGGATGGACTCCCATCGAATCGTATTTGGTTGGGATGGAGTCATCATGCGAGCGGTGAAACGCTGAACGAGGGATAAAAACTGTTGCTTGACCAGCAATTGTTTGTATCGTTCGAAGGATCTCTCGATACGGCCCTTCGAGCCTGGCCAAAATTCGATAACGTCAACAATCGACTCACTGCTTGAATGGCTACAAAATTCCGCCGCAGGTCACCTTCGGCGCTCGCGGCGGCTGCCGCATCCTTGCCGGTGTATCCTTGGTCCGCGAAAACGAGTTGCACCGGTTTGTCCGTCGCTTG
The DNA here is from genome assembly GCF_054589155.1 of Burkholderia sp. 3C. Taxonomy (NCBI): domain Bacteria; kingdom Pseudomonadati; phylum Pseudomonadota; class Betaproteobacteria; order Burkholderiales; family Burkholderiaceae; genus Burkholderia; species Burkholderia sp. 3C. The sequence goes on along the minus strand of NZ_BAAILN010000066.1, from coordinate 2,994 downwards.
CTGGGCTTGTTGCGCCAGTTCCTGAATACGCCCGGTGCATCATGCCGATATTTCTCGAGCAGAGTTGACCACACGATCACGTTCGACTGACCAGTCTCGTCCTCCAAACCGCTGGTGGTGTGCGTGGGCACCTTCGAAAGATGCTGATGAGGCTTCTGGCGGGAATTCGGGCTCACCACAAGTACGTGTGTGCATACGACGTTTGGCTCAAAAACATGCGCATCTTGCCACGCGTGTGAGGCCGCTCAACGGAATTGGGACGCGGCTGCGGCCGGGTTTTTTGCGCGCATCGTCAAGTCCGTTAATCCCCATTGGCAGACTTGATTAATGCTCTAGAATCCCGTCAGACCACATTACCCAGCGTAGATATGTGGTCGCCTCCATCGATGTGGCGGCTAGTGCTTCCGGGGCGCGTAAGGCCGCCAGCAGCGGACATGCGGCGACGCAGTGCGCATTCGTAACGCAAGGAGCTCGACATGGTCTACTGCACTGCAACGTGATGCACACCGGTTGCCTGGTGGTGCGCATTCGGCGGGCTCGTAATCGGCGTGGCGGCGGCGTTTGCCTGGGCCTGGTCGACCCGCGCGCCGTGGGACCCACTAAACGGAGACCCGCACGCGATCCTTTCGCCGGATCCTGGACTCCAGCAACAGCAGTTGAATGCGGGCGACGTGCGCCAAGCGATGGAATCCGCGCGCCGCAACCGGATCGCCGCACGCCTAACCTTGATCGCTGTGGCGCTTAGCTCGGTCGCTTCGCTACTGAGCATCACATCGCGGAATTGAGTGACGAAGACAAACGAATGGCGAACGCAGACAAAGTCGCGAAATGAGAAACCTGATTAAAGACCGGGCCGCACGGCTCAGACGGATTGAAGGCAAAGAAGCCAATATCAGAAAAATGGCTCGCGAGTTTGTCGCGGCGCTGCGGGAGGAGATGGACGATCTTAATGTGAGCGGCTCGAGTCGCTCCGTGCTGGTCGCCCATCCCGATGGCGGTAAGGGCATGTCGATCCCCGCTTGGCTGAATTACTCGGACGGCGGCGTAGTCGTTGTCTATCAACCGGAAGGCACGGTGCTTTGGGAGGAGCCCGGTCCTCCTTGGGCGACTGATGGATGGTGTTGGACGTATCTCGACGACTGCAGAACGGATTGGTTGCAACAACTGCTCGACCCAGACGTCATCGCATCGTTGATCGATAGTCTTGGTGGTGATGACATTGGTGCCCGAGAAGTGAAGATTGATGAGACGCTCGCCTCCGTTCAGGCTGCACTCTCGATCGAAACGGCCGCAATCGATACTGAAATGGTTGCAAGTCTCGTCACGGCTGGCGATGACAACCTGTCCCGTTTGTGGCGAGAAGCGGTGGATGCCACGAACCAAGACAGCGCCGACGCATTGACTCGTTGTAGCCGGTTCATGGAGGCCGTGTGTTCCACGATCTTGCGAGAACGGGGGATGGTGCTGCCTAGAGACAAGTCGATGTCCCCTCTCGTGAAGACATGCTTGGAGACGCTCGCGTGGCCGGCCGAGAAAGAAGCCGAAGAGGACGTGAGGAAGCTGCTCGGCGGTATCCAGTCGATCACCCAAGGAATCGGCGCTCTGCGCACGCACTTCGGCACCGCCCACGGCGCGAATAGTCATTTGCCGCCGCTCGATCGAGGCTACGCCGTATTCGTGAAACAGGCGACTGTGGCCGCTGCCACGTTCTTGCTCGATCGTCATCAGGCCAGTTCGCTGACGGCAAGTGGTCCAAGCGATAGGCCAATCGTCTAGGGTAGTGTTATGTTTAATTTTGATTTGAATCGTCACTATCAATGAAATTCATTGTTATGTTCGCGGTATGTTTTCTGTCCGCTTGCGCACTCGAATATACGAAATATGATGTTGTGCTTTTTTGGGGGCATCTGGTCGTCACTATCTCTCTTCTGAGTATCAGCATTGCTGCGATATCGAGTGCCTCAGCCACTGCGAATCGTCGTGGAGTAATTTTGGGAGGTGCATCTTTCTTGTTGATCGTCGTGCCCCTGGTTTTGCTATTTTCGAACCGATATTGGCACTGGATTCCCATGCTAGACATCAGGTTTCACGCGGCGAGTTATGAGGCATGCAAGCGGGACGCGGTAACGTTCGACGACAATCAAAAATTGAGTGTGTGTTGGCAAGATATTCGCTGGGAGGGATGGGGGTTTACCGAGGCGCTTATATACGACTCGAGCGACCAGGTTGCATCTGGTTCAAATCATTACAGCCTGGGCTGGCGGGCATCTGCCCGCTCGTTAGCCGGGAAAGCTCCATTCGGGATACTTGGCTTCGAAGCAAGTCCTCTGGGGAGGCATTTTTATTTTGTTACATTTTACGAAGATATTTCTAATAATTTTTGAGATTATATAAAATGGTCGGCGTGTTATGTGTTTGGATTAATAATGGTGTGCCCGTGTTGACTCAGTTTGTCGAATTAAATTGTTGATTGGTTTGGGGTAAAAATAAAATAAATGTTCGGAGTTCTGCCATTTATCCGGTGGTAATTGGAAAACCCGTAGTTCAGCCTGGAGCCAACAGATGGAGTATTTGGTCGTTCCCGAGGGATGCAGCCCAGAGCGTGTTATGTACTTTCAAAAATACTGGGCAGCGCGGGCGAGCATCAACGAGGCAAAGGCGACGAAGTGCGAATTAGCTAAAGTTTCAGGCAGACGCTCGTAGTCACTCGCGCAGCCTGCGCAGTGCGTTATCTCGCAGTTCTTATTGCCACTGCGGTGCGGGTGCCACGAAGCCTCATTCTTTATCAGTCACATCACTTGGGTAGGGGCAGCGTTTTTCCATCCTTGTTCTACCCTGAGAAGATAAAAAATACACCGACGTCCCCCCGGTTTCAGTAGCACTCGGCTTTGGAGCCCGGAGTTAATTTAGCTGCGTTTGCCATCAACTGACGGGCGTAGTTTGCAGGCGTCAGCCCGCCCAGCGATTTCTTCGGCCGTTCCTCGTTGTACTCTC
>NZ_BAAILN010000065.1:884-20890 GCF_054589155.1 Burkholderia sp. 3C | reverse complement strand
GGCGCGCCGTCAGCGGCGCGCGCTTTCCTCGAGTTCCTGCTCCAGGCCATGCTCGCGCATCAGCGCGAGCCGGTTGTACAGCGTCTTGAGGCTGATGCCGAGCGCCTTGGCGGTGCGCGGCTTGTCGCCCTCGAAATGACGCAGCGAGGCGACGATGAAGCGCTGTTGCGCATGCGCGAGCGTGGCGCCGAGCGGCAGCGACATCACGTTGTCGCGCACGTCGACGCGCGGCGGCACCTGGCGCGGCAGGTCGAGTTCGATCTGGTCGTCGGACAGGATGAAGGCGCGTTCGATCGCATTGCGCAGCTCGCGCACGTTGCCGGGCCACGGATAGGCGCGCAGCGCCTTGAGCGCCTGCGCCGACAGCGCCTTGTCGCTGCCGTGCTGGGCGTTGAGCCCGGCCACCAGGTCGCGCGCGATGTCCTCGACGTCGCCTTCGCGGTGGCGCAGCGCCGGCACATGCAGCGCGAACGCGGCGAGCCGGTAGAACAGATCCTCGCGCAGCCGGCCGTCCTGGATCGCATCGACGGGATTGTGATGGGTGGCGGCGATGATCCGCACGTCGAGCGGGATCGTGTCGGTGCCGCCCACCCGCATGATGGTGTTCGATTCGAGCGCACGCAGCAGCTTGACCTGCATGTCGCGCGGCATTTCCGCGATTTCGTCGAGGAACACCGTGCCGCCCGCTGCGGCTTCGAACCAGCCGATGTGCTGGGCGGCCGCGCCCGTGAAGCTGCCTTTTTCATGGCCGAACAACTGCGATTCGGCAAGTTCGGCCGGGATCGCGCCGCAATTGACGGCCACGAACGGGCCGCCCGCGCGGGTGCTGGCATCGTGCAGCAGGCGCGCGGCGATATCCTTGCCGGCGCCGCTTTCGCCGACGATCAACACGCTTGCGCGGGTTGCGGCAACCTTCTCGATTTTCGACAGCAGCGCCTGGATGCGCGGCGAGGAGCCGGCCAGACGGCGGCCGTCGCTGGATGTTTTCGACATGAATGTTGGATCTCGGGTGGAAGAGCGTGTCTCCGTACACGGTCCCCGTGAAGCGTGTAATTTTTATAAGATAAGCGCAAGCGTAGCCGAATCTGCCTGCGGTTCATGAATTGAAAATTCCAATACGCCTGGCATGGTCGGATAGAAAAAAACGATAATGGCCGGGTGCAACAGGTTGTCCTCTATACTCCCCGGACGCCAAGTCGACAGGCCGGGCCAAGCGGCCGATCCGGTGCCCCGGTCGGCGTTATCAAGATCGACAGCGTCGTGCCGTCGGTCACCCTTTCCGGGCGTCATCGGGTTGTTCAGCGCCCGGTGCTCCTGCTGCACGCTGCCCGGCGCGAGGCCTCGATGCCCGCCGGAGCGTGTTCCGAGACGGAGCGTCAATGCCCTACATTCTCGTCGTCGAAGACGACGCCGACACCCGCGAGATGCTTTCGGTGCTCGCGCAAACGCAGCAACTGAGCTGCGACACGGCGGCGACACTGGCCGAAGCGCGCAAGCTGCTCGCCACCCACACGCCCGATCTGATTCTCTGCGACCTGATGCTGCCCGACGGCAGCGGCATGGATCTGTTCGAAGAATTGCCGAAGGGCGTGCACTGCGAGATGGTGCTGACCACCGGCCACGCCAGCCTCGAAACCGCCATCGACGCGCTGCGGCGCGGCGCCACCGATTACCTCGTCAAGCCGCTCAACATGCAGCGGCTGAACAGCATCTTCGCGCGGGTGCCGCGCACCAGCGTGCTGCACGAGGAGATCGCCTCGCTGCGCGGCGAACTGAAACGGCTCGGCCGCTTCGGCCGCATGCTCGGCAATTCGCCGCCGATGCAGGCCATGTACGACGCGATCAGCCGCGTCGCGAGCACCGAGGCGTCGGTGCTGCTGATGGGCGAATCGGGCACCGGCAAGGAGCTGGCCGCGCAGACGATCCACGACCTGAGCCTGCGCCGCAAGGGGCCGTTCCTCGCCATCAACTGCGGCGCGATCGCCGCGAACCTGGTGGAGAGCGAGATGTTCGGCCACGACCGCGGCAGCTTCACGGGCGCGGACCGCCAGCACAAGGGCTTCTTCGAGCGCGCCGACGGCGGCACGCTGTTCCTCGACGAAATCACCGAAATGCCGATGGAGTCGCAGGTCAAGCTGCTGCGCGTGCTCGAAACCGGGCGGCTGACGCGGCTCGGTTCGTCGCGCGAGTTCGACGTGGACGTGCGGATCGTGGCGGCCACCAACCTCGACACCGACGCGGCGATGGCCAACGGCAAGCTGCGCCCCGATCTCTATCACCGCATCAACGTGTTTCCGATCACGCTGCCGCCGCTGCGCGAGCGCGGCGAGGATATCCCGATGCTGGCCGCGGCGTTTCTCGAACGGCTCAACGAGGAGAGCGGCCGCGGCATGCATTTTGCTGCTCCTGCACTGGCGGCGTTGTCCGGCTACCAATGGCCGGGCAACGTGCGCGAGCTGCGCAATTTTGTGCAGCGCGCCAGCATCTTCAACGACGGCGACGTGATCGATACGCTGCCGGCGCCGATCATGACCGAGGTGTCGGGCGAGGTGGTGGCCGACGACGACACGGTGTCGGTGGCGTTCGGCACCACGCTGGAGGAGGTGGATCGGCGCGTGATTCTCGGTACGCTGGCGCAATGCGGCGGCGTCAAGACGCATGCGGCCGAGGTGCTCGACATCAGCCTCAAGACAATCTACAACCGCCTGGCGCAGATCGAAGGCGGCGACAAGAGCGACAGGACGGATACGGCAGCGGACAAGGCGCCGTCGTGAGCGCAGCGCGCCACGGCGTGCCGCCGTGCCGCGAAACCTGCGCAGCGACCCGCCCGGATGGTAAGGGATGCGTCCGGCCCAAGCGGTGCGGACGGGAGCCGATCAGATGAATCAACTCGAAGCAGGCTGGATGCGCAATGGCGTGATCGTTGCCGCACTCGTCGCGATGCCGACCGTGCTGCAGTCGCTGCTCGTCCATTTCGGCGGCCCGAACATGCCGCTGGTGCTGTACTACCCGTTCATCGCGGGCATCGCCTGGACCGTCTCGTTCGGCGCCGGCCTGGTGGCGTCGCTCGTCGGCGCGCTGCTGATCTGGCTGCTGTTCGTCAGCGACCCGCAGGCCTATCCGATATCCGGCGCCATGCAGGCGCTGGAAATCGGCATGTTCCTGCTGGTGTCGGGCGTGGTCAGCGCGGTGGTGGCCGCGCTGCGTCATGCCCGGCTCACCAACGATGCGCTGCGCCGCCGCGAAGCCGCGCAGCGCCGCGACTACGAAACCACGCTGGCCTCGCTGACGCAGGGCGTGATCGTCACCGATCCGGCTGCCCGCATCACCTATCTGAATGCCGCGGCCGCCGCGCTGGCCGGCCATGATGCCGACGCCGCGCGCGGCCAGCCGTTCCACGACGTGTTCCATGCCTACGACGGCGACGACCAGCGCGTGCGCTCGGCCCAGCTCGACCGCGTGCTGGCCGGTGGCGAGGGCGGCGCGGCCGACCTGCAATGGCTGCGGCCGGCGGGGCAGGCCGCGCGGATTCCGGTGGCGATGTCGGTGTCGCCGCGGTGCGATGCCGACGGTGAGCGCGGCGGTGCGGTGCTGGTGCTGCGCGACGTCAGCGCCGATCAGGAACGCACGATGGCGAACCGGATGCTGCGCCGGCTGGTCGATGCCTCGACCGACGCGATCATCGGGGTGGGCGTCGATCGCCTGATCACGAGCTGGAATCCGGCCGCCGAGCGCATGTTCGGCTATGCCGAGGCGGATGCGCTCGGACGCGACGTCGGCATGCTGGTGGCGCCGCGCTGGCAGGCGCGGCATCCGCTGACCGTCGCCGTGGCCGAGATGCGCGAGGCCGTGGCCGGGCTCGACCTGCTGTGCCTGCGCGCCGACCGCACGCGGTTTCGCGCGACGCTCGGCGCCTCGCCGGTGTTCGACGAAGCCGAACGCTGCGTGGCGCTGTCGCTGACGCTGCGCGACACGCGCGTGCAGCGCCGCCGCGACCGCCGTGCCGATCACCGGCTGCGCGGCGCGCGCGATGCGCGGCGCCTGGCCGACACCTCGAACCGGCTCAAGGACGAGCTGCTGGCGGTCGTCTCGCACGAGCTGCGCACGCCGCTGAACGTGATCTACGGCTGGGTCGAGGTGATGCGCAACCCGATCGACGGCGCGCTGCAACGCCAGGCGATCGACGCGATCGATCGCAGCGCGCGTTCGCTGTCGCGGATGGTGGCCGATATTCTCGATGCGTCCTCGCTCGCCACCGGCAAGCTGCGGCTCGATCCGATGCCGGTGGATCTGGTGCGGGTGATGAACGATGTGGCCGTCTCGTTCGAAACCACTGCTGTCAGCAGCGGCGTGCAGCTCGACACGCATTGCGCGTTCGACACCTGCATCGTGTCGGGCGACGCCGAGCGGCTGCGGCAGATGCTGTCGAATCTGGTGTCGAACGCGTTCAAGTTCACGCCGCGCGGCGGCCGCGTGACGATCGGGCTGACCCGCGAGGATTCGCGCGCGCTGCTGACGGTGAGCGACACCGGGCAGGGCGTGCCGGCCGATTTCCTGCCGCACGTGTTCGAGGCGTTTCGGCGGGCCGAGGGCTCGCCGGCGTCGTCCAAGCGCGGGCTGGGGCTGGGCCTGTCGATCGTGCGGCACATCGCCGAGCTGCATGGCGGCGGCGTGCGCGTGACGAGCGCCGGCCTCGATCTCGGCACCCGTTTCGAAGTGGCGCTGCCGGCCGGCTGGCAGACGCCGGACGCCGTGCTGTGGGCGAGCCGCGACAGCGACACGACGCTGACGCGCGAGCGGCTCGATCTCGCCGGCCAGCGCATTCTTCTGGTCGACGACGATGAAACCTCGCGCACCAGCCTGGCGGCCGCGCTCGCCACGCTCGGCGCGGCGGTGGTGGTGGCCTCGTCGGGGCGCGACGCGCTGACGCGGCTCGACGCGGCGCGACCCACCATCGTGCTGTCCGATCTGGCGATGCCCGATGGCGACGGCTTCTGGCTGCTCGATGCGCTGCGCGGCGACGCTCGCGCCGCCGCGAGCGCCCCGGTGCTGGCCGTGACGGCGCATGCCGGGCAGACCGACGAACGGCGCGTGCTGTCGGCCGGGTTCAACGGCTATCTGTGCAAGCCGGTCGATGTGCAGACGCTGGCGCGCGAGATCCTGCGCGCAACGCAGGCGCCACTGCGATCACTGACGTCTCCGTCTTCGTCTTCCACGATCGACAAATGAGGGCCGGCGGCCACGTTGCACGGCTGCCGCGTTCTTCCCGCGTTCTCCCGCTTCTGTTCCCCGCTCCGTAAATCTTGCAATCAGCTTGACGAAAAGCACCGTCGCGCCCGCTTCGCCTTGCCCGGCGTGGCGGGGCGGCCGGGTACGCGCGTTGCGAGCCTCCCGATATCGCCGGCCCGTCCGGCCCGATTCCTGGAGGTCACGATGAAGCACCGCACCGAAGGTCAACGCCCGCATCGTTCATTGAACCGCCGCCGTGTCGCCACGCGCTCCGCGCGCGGCCTGCTGGCGATCGCCCTGACCGCCGCCACCGCGTTCTGCGCGACCGCCTCGCTCGACGCGAACGCGGCCGCCAGCGACGAGGTGGCGTCGGCCACGCATTCGGCCGGCGCGTCGATGCGTGACATGACCCTCACTACCAAGGCGAAGGCGGCCCTGGTCGGGACCGACGGGCTGTCGTCCGGCGATGTCCACGTCAGCACCAAACAGGGCCGTGTCACGCTGACCGGCAGCGTGCCCGACGAGGCGCAGAAGCCGCTCGCCGTGCAGGCCGTCAAGAGCGTGAAGGGCGTGCGTTCGGTGCAGGACCAACTGACGATCCTCGCGAAGTAAGCGCGACGTCGTCATCCAGCCGCAGTCCGATTTCACGAGGAGAGCGAGGATGAGTCGAGTCACGACACGCCTGCGCGCGGCCACCCTGGCCGCCGCGCTCGGCGCGGCCTGCGCCGCTTCGGCCCAGACCGACCCGAACCCGGTGCCGCACAACCCGCCCGCCGCCAGCCCGAGCGTCGGCGCCGAAATCGTCAAGCCGGCTTCGCCGGTGGGCGACAGCGAGATCGCCAAGCGCCCGCAGGGCATCGATCCGGAATTCGTCGACAAGGCCGCGCTCGCCGGCAAACGCGAGGTGCAGGCGAGCCAACTGGCGATCGAGCGCTCGGAATCGCCGGCCGTGCGTGTGTTCGCGAAGAAGATGCTCGACGATCACGGCCGCGCCAACGAGCAGTTGCGCACGCTTGCCGCGAAGGAGGGCGTGCCGGCGCAGGCCGCGATGATCGTCGATCCCGACATCGACGCGCTGCGCAACAAGCACGGCCACGATTTCGATGTGGCCTACGTGGCGATCGCCGGGCCGGGCGCGCACCGGCAGGCGATCCGGCTGTTTTCGGCCGAGGCGCGCGGCGGCCATTCGACCGAGTTGCGTGCGTTCGCGCAGGACAGCCTGCCGATGCTGCACCAGCATTTGGGCTTGGCCCAGAAGCTCGCGCGCGAAGTGGGCCGCTGAGGCACCCCGGCGGCGGCGTACACATCGCGCGGACAAAAAGAGAGCGTCCCCACACGGGACGCTCCTTCAAACATGACCGCCCGACCGATCAATGGCGACCGTCGCGCGGCTCGGGCTGGTTCGGCGCGCTTTCGTGCGGCGGGGCGTCGATGTCGAGCCCGGTATCCACATCGAAGTGACCGATGTCGTCGGGGTCCCAGCCGGTGGCCGCGGCGGCCGGCTGGTTCGTCGCGGGCGGCTCGGCCCAGGCCGGGTCGGCGAACGACGGCCAGTGATGGCGATCGAAGCCGGGCATCGCGCGCACCTGCTGCGCGGTGGCGGCCAGCACGAAACACTTGCGATCGGTATCGAGCGTCAGCGCATGCCACGGCACGGCGATCAGCTTGTCGCCGATGCCGAGCACGCCGCCGCTGGACAGCACCGCGTAGGCGATGCGTGCGCCGCGCACGTCGAGCATGATGTCCTTGATGTGGCCGACGTGCTCGCCGTCGGTCGCATACACGCGGTTGCCGTCGAGCGTCGCGGCGGCCATCACGTCCGGGCCGGGGCCTGCCGACGGGTCGGGTCGTCCGACGATGCGTTCGCCGGTGCCAGTTTGGGAATGCAGATTCATCATCGACCTCCTTGCTGAAAGGGCTGCGCGCCGCGCTCAGGGCGAGCCCGGTTCGCCGCGGTCCGGCGGCTGGTGGGCCGGCACGGGATCGATCCGCGTCACGCCGCCGGTGGCCGGCGGATCGCTGGCCGGAAAAGTGTCTTCGAGCGCCTTGTCGATCTGTTTCTCGTCGCGGCGCGTCGTGCTGCGTTCCGCGCCGCGCTCGTTCGGCGCCGGCTTGCTCCCGGCGCCCTCGGTTCGCGAAGCGGGGTGGGTAAGGGATGGCATCGCAGGTCCTCCACGGTAGGTTCGTGATTCTGTGGCGCAAGCTCCATGCCGGCCCGCTTGCCGGCCTGCCATCACGGCGTCACGTCGATGACTGTCTCAAAACTGAAAAATTTTCAGTGCCGGATGTAAGGAATGCACACGAACCGTCGAACAGGTCGCGGCGTGCGGTTGCGACTCGGGCTGCCGGCCTGACGGCGCGGGCGCCGGCGCGCATGGCATGCGAATTGCAGTAATGCCCGCTGTCTTGCATCCGGAGGACCGACCGTGGCGCTTGTTTCCGCTTCGTTTGCCCAGTTCGCCGGGTTCGATGCATCGCGATTCGCCGGTCGGCCTGCCGGCATCTCGCTGCATCGTCCCGAGCCGACTCACCCCGCGATCGATCCCGACCCGCCGCCCGACAAGGGCGACCCCGGGCCGACCGATCCGCCGACGCCGCGACCGCCCGAGGGCGATCCGCCGTCGCGCGAACCGCCCGAGCGCGTGGGGAGGTGACGGGCCGGTTGCCGGCGAGACGGAGGCAGACCGGGGGCAGACCCGAGGCAGACGAAAGGGAGCGGTTCGTGCGTGGCGAACCTGCTTGCTGGCCGGCACCCGCAACGCGCGTGCCGCGAGTAACATGGGCAACGGCACCCGCGCAGCAGCGGGGCGGCACGCTCCCGGAAGAACCGATTACATAAAGAGGATGAGCTGATGATTCGACGCCGTGCCGTTTCCGTTTCCCTGTCTGCGCCCCGCCCGGTGATGTTGCCGCGCCGCGCGATCGTGCCGTCCCGGCTCACCGTGTTCGCCGTCTGCTGCGCCGCCGCCGTGACGGCTCGCGCGCAGACCCCGTCGCCGCTCGGCGAATGGCAGTATTCGGCCGGCGTCACGCTCCAGAAGGTGTTCGATCCGAAGCCGCCCGAGCAGTGGTCGGTGCGCTTTGGCGCCGCCTCCTCGTTCCAGCCGCGTTATGAAGGCTCCGACCAATACCGCGTGAAGGCCGGCCCGAACTTCGACGTGCGCTACCGCGACCTGTTTTTCCTGTCGACGGGCGAGGGGCTCGGCGTGAACTTCGCGCAGGGCCAGAACTGGCGCACCACGCTGTCGATCAACTACGATCTCGGCCGCCGCTCCGCCGACGATCTTGGCCACCTGAACGGCCTGCCCAACATCAATCCCGCACCGCTGATCAAGCTGTCGGGCGACTACGTGATCTCGAAGAACCTGCCGATCGTGCTGCGCGCCGATGTGCGGCGCAGCATCGGCGGCTCGAACGGCTGGGTGGGCGATCTGTCGGCCTACATGCCGCTGCCGGGCAGCTCCGAGAAGTTCTTCTGGTTCGCCGGCCCGACCGTGTCGTTCGCCGATTCGAACTATATGAACAGTTGGTTCGGTATCAACCAGCAGGCATCGACACGCACCGGCTACCGGCCGTATTCTGCGAAAGCAGGCCTGAAATCGTACGGTGTCGGCATGACGATGGTGTGGTTCGTCCGCAAGCACTGGTTCGTCACGGTGGATGGCGCGCTGGAGCAATTGGTGGGCAGCGCACGCAACAGCCCGCTCACGCAGCGCTCGACCAACGGTGTGGCGGACGTCTCGGTCAATTACCAGTTCTAAGGATTGTCCGGCGTCGTTTCACCCGGTACCGCTGATGCTGCATCCATGCCTGCCGCGCGGTTTGCCCCGCGCGGCGCAAGGCACCCCGACCAGGAGGAGACAATGGAACAGGCACGGAATCATTCGCACACCGAAGCCAACCCGGTGAAGACGCCCGCGCCCGCGATCGGCGGCGCGCCGGTTGCGGCCGGCGATCGCAGGCTCACGCCCGAACGGATCGCCTCGAAAACGCCCACCGGCTTGCCGGCGATCGATCGCGAGCGCTATGCGCAACGCGAACACGGCGATCCGGTGCGCCGCGCGGCGAGCCGCATCGTCACGCTCGACAACGCGAACATGGGCGCGTCCGACAGTTGCGTGGACGTCGACGGCAAGAGCTTCGATGCGCATCGCGACGCGCCGCTCTGGCATGACAACGAGATCCACTCGAACGCCTCGCTCGACGACAGCGTGGTCACGGCCGACGACGGCCTGGCCGGTTTCGCGAGCCGCCGTGGCGACGGCTCGCCGGCCGTGGAAACGCGGCTCGGCTGGCAGGTCAGCGCGGCCGGCATCATCGATGCGGGCCGCACCTATGGCGCACGCACCGAGCGCGTGATCCGGCTCGAACCGTCGGACGCCGCCAAGCGCTGACGGCGCGCGCCGCGCCGCCCGATACGAAAACGCCGCCGGCTCGCGCCGGCGGCGTTCTTGCGTGAGCAGCCGGTTTATTGCGGGCCGAGTTCCTGCGCGGACGCATCGGCCTCGTTGCCCTGCGCGATCAGCACGTGGATGTCGTTCGGCACCACGTCGCTGATGCCGCCGGCCGGGATCGTCAGCACCAGCCAATCCGCGTTGTTGGCCAGCGAGACGGCCGGGGTGGTCAGGATCGGCGTTTTCGAGCCGGCGGTCGTGACGATCACCTGATAGCTGCCGCCCGACAGATAGAGCGAATCCTGCGTCGAGGCCGGCACCGCGTTCTGATACGAAACGTTCGCCAGCGTCGGGCTGCTCGCGCTGATATTGGTGCTGCCCGCATTGACCACGTAGATGTCGAGGTTCTGCGCGTTCGGCGACGCGTTGAAGCCGCGCACGCGCGCCTTGTCCGACAGCAGGCCCTTGGCGTACGGATCGTCGATCTCCGCGATCGAGTTCGACGTGCTCGGCAGCGCGATCGTCGTGTAGTGATGGCCGTTCACGGTCGAGAAGGCCTGCGAGGCGATCGCGGTGTTGCTGCCGGTGGAGTTGTACGAGGTGGTCTGGTTGCCGGTGTCGAGATCGGCGTAACGCGTCACGCCCTTGTAGGCCACGTTCGCCGTGTTGAGCTTGCTGTTCAGGTAGTAGTCCAGATTGGGGCCGAGCGGCACGGCGTTGATGAAGCGCGCCTGCGGCTTCGCGGTGCCGATGATGGTGCCGATGTCGTTGCCGTCGTTGCCACCGCATGCGGCCAGCATCGCCACGGCCGATGCCATTACCGCGAGGGTACGAATTGCCTTCATGTCTTGTTCTCCGATCTGATTGGATTCTGTGCTTGCGCGTCGCCGGGCGCGATGCGCGCGACGACGTGCGGCCAGCGGGCCGAAGCCCGGCGGCGAACGCATTTTTCGATGCCCCCTCGCCGCACCCGCGCGGTCGGCGGGCGATTCCATCCAGCAGAACTCGTACCCGCACGCGATCGCGCGGTCGCGGGCGCGCCACCGATACACGTGCTTTGCGTCGCGCAACAGCGCATTGCATGGGGTGTCGGGCTCACGGTCCAAATCTTGCGAACCCGCTTGTAAAAAATGCCTTGTCGGCGGTGACGCGTGTTGCGGCTTGCAGGTCGAGCCCTTGTCCATCAAGGCTCGAGCAACCTGGTACGAATGTTGCGAAAGTCGGGACAGGATCAATCAATCGACGAGGAGCACCCGATGTCCACGCTCGCGCTACAGATGCGACAACACTTGACGCTGACGCCGCGGTTGCAACAGTCGCTTCGGCTGCTTCAGCTATCGTCGCTCGAATTTCAGCAAGAGCTGCGTCAGGCGCTCGACACCAACCCGTTCCTGGAAGACGTGCAGGTATCGGGCGACGACGACACGCGCACGCCGTTCGATCAAGCCGAACAGGCCGCGGAATCCGCCGAATCGGCCGATGCGCCGAACCTGGTGACCGCGGAGGAAGGGCCGCGCGACAACGAGATGTCGTACACGGCGGAGACCTCGATGCGCGGCAGCGCGATGCGCCGCTCGGGCGACAGCTACGACCTGGAGCCGTCGGAGCGGATCGTGATGGAGCCGTCGCTGCACGAGCATCTGCACGAGGCGCTGTGCCTCTATCCGCTGAACCCGCGCGACCGCGCGGCGGCGCGCACGTTGATCGACGCGCTCGACGACGACGGCTACCTGCGCCAGACGCTCACCGAGCTGGCCGAGACGGTGGCCGATTCCGATGTCTGCTTCAACGAGCAGGAACTGACGGTGGCGCTGCGGCTGGTGCAGTCGGTGGACAAGCCTGGTTTGGCTGCTCGTTCGTTATCCGAATGTTTGCTGCTGCAACTGAATGCGATGCCGGCCGGCCGCCCCGATGTGGAATGCGCGAAGACCATCGTCGAACATCATCTCGAACGCCTGGCGCGTCGCGAGACGGCCGAGATCCAGCGCCGCATCGGCTGCGATACGCGCACGCTGCGTGCGGCCTGCGCGCTGGTGCGCAAGCTCGATCCGCGCCCCGGCAACCATTACGGCAGCGCGAGCGGCGACTACGTGGTGCCCGACGTGATCGTGCGCCAGGTGAACGGGCGCTGGGTCGTGACGGTCAACCCGGCCGTGATGCCGCGTGCGCGCGTGCACAAGCTGTATGCCGAGCTGTTCGCGAAATCGAGCGAATCGGTGCAATCGCCGCTCGGTCAGCAGTTGCAGGAAGCGCGCTGGCTGATCCGCAACGCGCAGAAGCGCTTCGATACGATCCAGCGCGTCGGCGAATGCATCGTCGCGCGGCAGCGTGATTTCTTCCGCTACGGCGCGATCGCGCTGAAGCCACTGGTGCTGCGCGACATCGCCGAGGAGCTCGATCTGCACGAGTCCACCATTTCGCGTGCCACGGGCAACAAGTACATGGCGACGCCGCACGGCGTGTTCGAGTTCAAGCATTTCTTCCCGCGCAAGCTCGAAGCGGCGGGGCGCGGTGCCTGTTCGGCCGCGGCGGCGAAGGTGCTGATCCGCGAAATGATCACGGCCGAGGCGGCCGGCGAGCCGCTGTCGGACGTCACGCTCGCGCATCGGCTGGCGGGGCGCGGCGTGGTGCTCGCGCGGCGCACCGTCACCAAGTACCGGCAGGCGATGAAGATCCTGCCGGCCGAACTGCGTCGGCGCGTGCCGATTTGAGCACGCGTTTCATCGCGGCACGCGCAGTTCGAATTTCCCATCCCATCCATCAGTCATGCTGAACGAGGAGGCGGCCATGAAAGCGAAATCGCAAGCGCAACAGCACGCGGCCGGCGCGGCATTGTCGGCCAAGCGTGGAGATACACAGGTCAAGGATCTGAAGGGCGCGTCGCGCGACATGCACGACTCGATGAGCGAGCGCGAACTCGAGGACATGGCCGCGACCCGGACCAAGGACAAGCCGCAACACAAGAGAACGTCGTGACGGCCTGAGCGCTTCACGACATGGGAATCGTTTTTCAACCTGGAGGTAGACATGCTTCGCTACGCAGTGATCTTTTTTATCATCGCCATCATCGCGGCGGTCTTCGGTTTCGGCGGCATTGCAGCCGGCGCCGCTGAAATCGCCAAGATCTTGTTCTTCATCTTCGTCATCATCTTCATCGTGACGCTGCTGCTTGGCGTGATTCGAAGATAACGAAGCAGTCGACAAACGAAACGGCCGCCAGCGATGGCGGCCGTTTTTCATGGTGCGCCCGATTGCACGGGCGCGTGATCAGCCGAGCGCGGCGTCGTAGCGGCGCGCGACTTCGGCCCAGTTGACCACGTTGTAGAACGCCGCGATGTATTCGGGGCGACGGTTCTGGTATTTCAGGTAATAGGCGTGCTCCCAGACGTCGAGGCCGAGGATCGGCGTGTTGCTCGTCATCAGCGGGCTGTCCTGGTTGCCGCTGCTCTCCACCACCAGCTTCTTCGCAGGCGTCACGCTGAGCCAGGCCCAGCCGCTGCCGAAGCGCGTCAGCGCGGCCTTCGTGAACGCATCCTTGAACGAATCGAAGCTGCCGAGATCGGTGTCGATCGCGGTGGCGAGACGGCCTTGCGGCGCACCGCCGCCGTTCGGCGCCATCACGCTCCAGAACAGGCTGTGGTTGGCGTGGCCGCCGCCGTTGTTGCGCACCGCGCCGCGCACTGCCTCGGGCAGCGATTCGATGCCCGACACCAGTTCCTCGATGCTCGGAAACGGCAGGCCCGCGCCTTCGAGCGCCGCGTTGACGTTGTTCACGTAGGCCTGGTGATGCTTCGAGTAGTGGATCTCCATCGTCTGCGCGTCGATGTGCGGTTCGAGCGCGTCGTAGGCGTAGGGCAGCGGGGGCAGGGTGTAGGGCATGGTCGGCTCCGGGTGGTGATGCGGTGGGTTCGATGGCTTGGGTCGGGTGGCTGGCTATTGGCGCATCAGCGTGTGCACCGGGCCGGCCGCGCCGAGCTGGCAGGCGCTGCGGGCGGCGTTGTCGTCGGGATGGCCCGCGACGTAGTGCGTCAGTTCGGCATAGGTGCGGCGGCAATGGCGTTGCGCGGCGGTTTGCCAGCGGATCGGCAGCGCCGCGCCGTTCATCGTGTCGCAGAGGCGCGCGTGCGCGGCGCACAGATGGCGGCATTGGTCGCAGTTGCGGCCGAGCCGCGCGTAGGTGTCCGCCAGGTTGTGATGCGCGACCACCCACGCGGCCGTGCCGGCTTCCGCGTCGCCGACGCGGCCGTACATGGCGTCCGCTACCGCGACCGCCGCGTCGTAATGGGCGATGGCGGCGGCGTAGTCGCGTTCGTCGAACGCGCGGTTGCCCCAGGTGATCGAACGCCGCCAGCGCGCGAGCTCGTCGCGGTCGTCTGCGCGGGAGGGTGGGGCGGCGGTGGCGGTGTGCATGACGTTCCTCTCGGGTCCTCGGATGGGCAGGCTCGATGCTGCTCTATGAATGCGAATGATAATTATTTTTATTTAAATAGTCGAATGGGCGGGTGGAATGACCCCACGGCGGGTGGGGTGGTGGGTCCGGTGGATTCCGGACGCGGGGCCGTGGGCGGATCGCCGTGCAGCGGCCGGGCCTGCACGGCGACCGTCTGGGCGTCCACGGCGTCGAGAAAGCCGGCGTGGCCGAGCAGGATCGACGCCCACGGCCGGCCTTGCGCATCGACCGAGCCCACAAAGCTATAGGGCAGCAGTCCGAAGAATTCCCGATGCTGCCCGGTCAGGTATTCCCGCACGACCTGCCGCCCCGTCACCGCCATCTTTTCGCGCACGCCCACGCGCTCCTGCACGGCCAGCTCGCCTTCGTGAAACGGCGATGCGTGCAGGCCCCAGCCCGGCGACGACGGGGTATTCGACATGATCGGTTCGCGTTCGTGGCGGGAAGCGTCGTCAGGCCGCCGCGCGCAGGCCGACGGCGTTGCGGGCGAACGGCATGAAGCCGGGCAGCGCCTCGACGCGCTTGAGCCAGGTGTTGACGTTGGCGTAGCCGGAGATATCCACGTTGCCTTCCGGTGCGGCCGTGATGTAGCTGTACAGCGCCACGTCGGCGATGCTCGGCTGCGCGGAGGCGATCCACGCGTGGCCGTCGAGTTCGGCGTCGATCAGCTTGAGGATGTCGTGCGAGCGCTTGATGACTTCCTGCGCGTCGAGCTTCGCGCCGAACAGCGTGATCAGGCGCGCGGCGGACGGGCCGTAGGCGATCTCGCCCGAGGCCACGGACAGCCAGCGATGCACCCTGGCCGCGCCGAGCGCCTCCTCGGGCAGCCAGTCGGTCTTGCCGAGGTGCTTGGCCAGGTAGACCAGAATCGCGGCGGAGTCGGCCAGCACGGTGCCGTCGTCTTCCAGAACCGGAAGTTGTCCGAAATGATTCAGCTTCAGAAATTCGGACTGCTTGTGTTCGCCCGCCGCGAGCGAGACGTTGACGATCTCGACCGGCTGGTCGAGCAGCGAGAGGAACAGCCGGATGCGGTGCGAGTGTCCGGACAATGCGTCGTAGTAGAGTTTCATGCGAGCAGTCTCGTGTGCAATTTCGTTAGCCCCCGGCGGCCAGTCCGCCCGGATGACTGAAGCGTAAGGAGTCGCATCGTTCGGCGGAACGGCCAATCGGTGGAATGCACTCTTTTGTTTTTTCGAATGCTGCGCACTTAACGGGTCGGCGCCGCCCGGATATCATGCGGCGGCCGAAACAATGGCTTTGCGCCGGGGCCACCCGGAGAGGGGAACATCATCGACCGCTTTCACGCCATGACCGTGTTCGTGAAGGTTGCCGAGGCCGGCGGCTTCGCGGGCGCGGCGCGCCTGCTCAACGCGAGCCCGCCCACCGTCACCCGCACCATCGCCTTGCTGGAGGACATGCTGGGCGCGCGCCTGTTCGTGCGCACGACGCGCTCGATCAAGCTCACCGAAATGGGCGAGCGCTACCTCGACGATTGCCGCCGCATTCTCGCGGAAGTGCAGCAGGCCGAGGCGGCGGCAGCCGGTTCGTATTCGGCGCCCACCGGCACGCTCACCGTGTCCGCGCCCGTGCTGTTCGGGCGCATGCATGTGCTGCCGATTCTCAACGCGTTTCTCGAACGTCATCCGAAGCTCGTCGGCCATGCGCTGTTCGTCGATCGCATGACGCATCTGGTCGAGGAGGGCATCGACGTGGCCGTGCGCATCGGACATCTGCCCGATGCCAGCTACGTGGCGCGCATGGTCGGCACGGTGCGGCGGGTGGTGTGCGCGTCGCCCGACTATCTGCGCCAGCATGGCGTGCCGGAGCGGCCCGACGAGCTCGCGCGCCACCGCGTCGTCGGCGCGACGGCGGGCTGGGCCGCGGGCGAATGGCGCTTCGGCATCGCCGGCGATATCGTGGTGCGGGTCGGCCCGGCGCTGTTTTGCAATACCAACGATGCCGCGATTGCCGCCGTCGAAGCGGGCATGGGCGTGACGCGCGTGCCGGCCTACCAGATCGCCGCGCAGTTGCGCTCGGGCGCATTGCAGGCCGTGTTGAGCGAGTTCGAGGAACCGGCCATGCCCGTGCATGTCGTGTATGCCGAACGGCTGCATACCCCGGCGAAGATTCGGGGCTTCATCGACCTGGCGGTCGAGCGCTTGCGAAGCGACCTCGGTTACGGCGGGTAGCACGCGACGCAGCCGGTCCGTTTCCGATTGTTTGCGAAACCCGGCATCTTCATTCGGCTTGATCCACTTTTTCCGGCCCCGGACCGCGCGTAGATTCGTGGACATCCCCGGTGTGCCGCCGTCCTGGCAGCGCCCGGTCTACCGCAAATGAGGATCGGAATGGCCAAGCTCGAAGGAAAAGTGGCACTCGTCACGGGTGCGTCGAAGGGAATCGGTGCGGCGATCGCCAAGGCGCTGGCCGCCGAAGGCGCGGCGGTGGTGGTCGGTTACGCCAGCAGCCGGGATGGCGCGGAGAAGGTCGTGAGCGAGATCACCGGTGCAGGCGGGCGCGCAGTGGCGGCCGGCGGCGACGTGTCGAAAACCGCCGAGGCGGCCAGCCTCGTGCAAGCCGCTGTCGATACGTACGGCTCGCTCGATATCGTCGTGAACAACTCGGGCGTGTATGCGTTCGGCGCGCTGGAAGACATCACCGAAGACGAATTCCATCGTCAGTTCAATACCAACGTGCTCGGCTTGCTGCTGGTCACGCAGGCCGCGTCGAAGCATCTGGGCGAAGGCGCCAGCATCATCAACATCAGCTCGGGCGTGACGCGCATCACGCCGCCGGCCACCGCCATCTACACGGGCACCAAGGGCGCGGTGGATGCGATCACCGGCGTGCTGGCGCTCGAACTGGGCGCGCGCAAGATTCGCGTCAACGCGATCAACCCCGGTTATGTGGAAACCGAAGGCACGCATACGGCCGGCATTTCGGGTTCGGGCATGGATGCCGAATTCATCGCCAAGACGCCGCTCGGCCGTGGCGGTCGCCCGGACGATATCGCCGATATCGCCGTGTTCCTGGCTTCGGACGATGCGCGCTGGCTGACAGGCGAGAACCTGCTGGCGGCGGGCGGGATGCGTTGAGCTGAATTGAGCGGAATTGAGTTGAACTGAACCGAGCAATAGCGGGCAGGCGAACCCCGCCTGCCACGCGCCGTCGCGGGCCTGCCGGCTTATCGGCCGAAGGTTTCGCGGCGTAGCAAGAAAAAACCCGGTGGCGCTTCATCGCCAACCGGGTTTTTACGCATGTGGCTGCGCTTCGCAGTTTGACGTACCGATCCGAACAGGTTGTACGCACAACCTGTTCGTGAGGCATCGCCTATTTCCGGTTTGCCGCACCGAGCCGATCCAGATACGCGCGGCACATCAGGATCACTTGCGCCTGCACCGCACGCGCCTCGTCGTCGGGCAGGCCGCGCTCGAACACGCTGCGCACCGTGCCGAAGATGGTGTTGAGCAACGTCAGATTGACGATCGCCAAATTAGGAAACACCGCATCGGCCGCGCTGGCGAACATCGCCGCCGACGCCGCATCGACGCGCCGGGCGAACGCCTCGACCAGCGGCGCGTTGTCGAGATCGACCACCGAGCGATACAGCACGCGCGTGACGTCGGGCCGTTCCATCTTGGTATCCCAATACGTTCCCACCAGCACCTCGATCATCCGGCCGATCGGCTCGCCGTGCTGCGCCTGGCAGGTGCGCTCGATCTTCTCGGCCAGCGCCTCCAGATAGTGTTCGTTCAGGCCGTAGAACAGCGCCTGCTTGTGCGGGAAGTATTGATACAGCGTGCCGACCGACACGCCGGCCCGATCCGCCACCTTGGTGGTGGTCAGGCGCTCGGGGCCGTCGGTCAGCAAAACCTGAATGCTGGCCTCGAAAATGGCATGCAGCGTGACCGTCGAACGCGCTTGGCGCGGCTTTCTACGGGGCGTGAGACGGATGGGTGTGGCGGACGGCATAAGCGAATTCTCAGGCAGGACGATTCTTTATATCGTGTTCGTGTCCCAACCGAACAGATCAAGGATGGCAGATGACAGACCTTAACCGCATTGCACTCGTGACCGGCGCCAACAAGGGCATCGGTCTGGAAATCGCGCGCCAGCTCGGGCAGGCCGGCGTGTTCGTGATCGTCGGCGCGCGCGATGCCGGCCGCGCGCAGGCGGCGCTCGACGACCTCGCCTCGCAGGGCGTGCGCGCCGAAGCGGTATCGATCGACCTGAACGATCAAACAAGCATCACCGCTGCCGCCGAGACGATTCGCGCCCGGCACGGCCGGCTCGATATCCTCGTCAACAACGCGGGCATCGTCGATGCCCAGGACGGCGCGCCCACCGCAGCATCGCCCGATGCCGCGCGCCGCATCATGGACACCAACTTCATCGGCACGTTGAGCGTGACGCAGGCGATGCTGCCGCTGCTGCGGCAGGCGCCGCGAGCGCGCATCGTCAACCTGTCGAGTGCGCTCGGCTCGCTGACGCTCAACGGCGATCCGTCCTCGCCGTATTACAACGCGCGGCTGATCGGCTACAACGCGTCCAAGGCTGCGCTCAATATGCTGACCGTGCAATTGGCGGAAGAACTGAAGGGCACGCCGATCGTCGTCAATTCGGTGAGCCCGGGCTACGTGAAGACCGATCTCACCGGCCATCAAGGTTTCCTGAGCGTCGAGGAGGGCGCGAGAATCTCGGTGAAGTATGCGTTGCTCGGCGACGATGCGGTGTCCGGCACGTTCGTCGAGGCCGGCGGCACGACGCCCTGGTAAGCGTTGGCGGGTGGGGCGAGGATCGCGCGCGGGCGGCGATGTTGCCTCGGCGCGCCGGGCGCGTGCTTCAGGCGTTCGGCGCGATGTCCTCGTAGTTCCAGTATTCCGGTGCGATCCATTCGTGCAGCGTCGGATACACGGCCTCGCGGAACAGCGCGACCGCCGGGAACGGGCGGAACGCGACGGTGCGTTCGACAATCCGCCCATGTTCGTCGTCCACGATGATTTCCAGGCTTTCGAGCTTGCGCCCCGCGATGCTGCCTTCCCAGCGCAGCAGGGTGGTACGGGCGTCGAGCCGGTATTCGCCCGTGAAGCGCCCGGCGCGCACGCCCGACGATTGGGCGAACACCTGCGCCACGCGCTCGCGGCCCGTCACGGCCTTCGTGAAGATGGGGCTGTGAAACGCCACCTGCGGCGCCAGCAGCGGTTCGACGTCGGCGGCCGTGTGCGGGCCGGCTTCGCGCAGTTTTCTCAGGGCATGCATGGGAACTCCCGGTTTGGTCAAAACGGGAATGCTAGGGGGCGGTGCGCGGGGGATTGAGCGCCGATGCGCTCAGAGCGTCTTGTCGTGACGGTACGAATCACGCAGGGCCGGCCATCTGCGCCGACAACGCGCCATAGATGCCGCAGAACCAGTCGATGAACACGCGCGTCTTGCGCGGCAGGTGGCGGTCGGGGCGATAGATCACATGCACCGGGCGCGGCGAGACTTCGTATTGCGCGAGGATTCGCCGCAAGCCGCCCGATTCCAGTTGCGGGCGCAACGAATAGAACGAGCCGCACACAATGCCCAGGCCCGCCACGCCGCAGGCGACGTAGGCATCCGCGTCGTCGACCGTCACCACGCTTTTCATGCGCAGCGCGTGCGGGTTGCCGTCGACGGAGAAATCCCACGGCTGCACGCGGCCCGTCACTTGCGAGATGTAATGCACGCCGACGTGTTGCTGCAAGTCGTCGAGCGTGGCCGGCTCGCCGTGGGCGGCCAGATAGGCGGGCGACGCGCAGACGATGTTCCAGGCGTCGCCCGCCCGCTTCGAGACGACCTCGTCGCTGATCACGTTGCCGACGCGAATCGCGCAGTCGAGCGATTCGCCGACCAGATCGACAGGGCGGTCGGTCGGGATACGCGGCCACGAACGCGGGCAGCGCCGGAATCAG
>NZ_BAAILN010000065.1:0-770 GCF_054589155.1 Burkholderia sp. 3C | reverse complement strand
CGCTCGCGCTGCGGCGCGACCGGCCGACCCCGGCTTCCATCTCGTCGATGTCGTCGAGCACGCGCACGCAGCGTTCGTAGTAGGCGCGCCCGTCGTCGGTGAGCCGCACGCTGCGCGTGGTGCGATTGAGCAGGCGCACGGCCAGATGTGCCTCGAGCGATTGCACGAGGCGCGACACCGAGGGCGCGGGCAGGTTCAGCGCCAGCGCCGCCTTCGAGAAGCTGCCGGTGTCGACCACCTGCACGAACACCTTCATGGCGAACAGCCGGTCCATTTTCGTTTTCCCCGACGCGAACGAGCGGCGATTATGTCACTTTCCGCTAATACGCTCCGAGCGTTTCCGTCATCGATCTTCGCGCGCCCGGCCCGCATGCTCGGGCTTTCCGTCCTCGACGAGATCGACCATGACCTCCCCCTTGTTCCAGCCTTTCGACCGCGCTCGGCTTGCGCTGCGCAACCGTATCGTGATGGCGCCGATGACGCGCCGGCGCAGCCCCGGCGGCGTGCCCGGCGCCGACGTGGCCGCCTATTACCGCAGCCGCGCGGCCGGCGGCGTGGGCCTGATCGTGACCGAGGGCGTGACCGTCGATCGCCCGGCCGCGTCGTTCGACGCGAACATTCCGAACCTGCACGACGCCGCGAGCCGGGCCGGCTGGCGTGCGGTGGTGGACGGCGTGCACGCCGAAGGCGCGCGCATCGCGGCCCAGCTCTGGCACGTCGGCCTGCAGCGCGGGGCCGGCGCCGGCCCGCATTCCGACGCAATCAGCGAG
>NZ_BAAILN010000064.1:6761-10165 GCF_054589155.1 Burkholderia sp. 3C | reverse complement strand
GGCGCGGAAATTGCCTTGCGCGTCGAAATCGGTAACGGGGAAAGACAGCAGCCCTTCGGAGATGATCTGCTTCAGTTCTTGCGGCGTGGTCATGAGGAGTCGTCCTGTGCGCGTGAGCGGATTCGGTCAATAACAGTTACGTTGTATGTCATCGTACAACATCGTTTTGGCTCGTGCAAGCGCCCGAAAGCCCGTAACAACCCGTATACGTGCGTTTCGTCGTCAGGGTTTACGCACGATCCCGCCGGCTCGGCCAGTGTTGTATGATGACTGTTAATTCATGGCAGTCGCACGAGGATTTCCCCGATGTCCCAGTCTCCCCTGTACATCCGCGTCCACCCGGACGACAACGTCGCGATCGTGGTCAACGACGGCGGCCTGCCCACCGGTGCGCAGTTTGCCGACGGCCTGACGCTCGTCGAAGGCGTGCCGCAAGGCCACAAGGTCGCGCTGGTCGATCTGAAGGAAGGCGATACGGTGCTGCGCTACAACGTCGTGATCGGCTACGCGTCGAAGGATCTGCCGCGCGGAAGCTGGGTCAACGAACGCACGCTGCGCATGCCTGAGCCGCCCGGCCTCGAAAACCTGCCGCTCGCCACCAAAAAAGCGCCCGAGCAGGCGCCGCTCGAAGGCTATACGTTCGAGGGCTACCGCAACGCGGACGGCTCGGTCGGCACCCGCAACATCCTGGCGATCACCACCACCGTGCAGTGCGTGTCGGGCGTGGTGGAGTTCGCGGTCGATCGGATCAAGCGCGAGCTGCTGCCGCGCTACCCGAATGTCGACGACGTGGTCGGCCTCGAACACACCTACGGTTGCGGCGTCGCGATCGATGCGCCGGGCGCGGAAATCCCGATCCGCACGCTGCGCAACATCAGCCTGAATCCGAACTTCGGCGGCGAAGTGATGATGGTGAGCCTCGGCTGCGAGAAGCTCCAGCCGGAGCGGCTGCTGCCGGCGGGCGCGATTCCGGTCGCGGCCGACAAGCCCGACAACGGCGGCGTGGTGTGCCTGCAAGATTCGGCGCACGTCGGCTTCATGTCGATGATCGACTCGATCGTCAGGATGGCGGAACAACATCTGGCGCGCCTGAACCTCCGCCGCCGCGAAACGGTGCCGGCGTCGGAACTGGTGGTGGGCGTGCAGTGCGGCGGCAGCGACGCGTTCTCGGGCCTGACCGCGAACCCGGCGGTGGGCTTCGCGGCCGACCTGCTGGTGCGCGCCGGCGCGACGATCATGTTCTCCGAGGTCACGGAAGTGCGCGACGGTGTCGCGCAACTCACTTCGCGCGCGGCCAACGAACAGGTCGCGCAGGACATCATCCGCGAAATGGCCTGGTACGACGCGTATCTGGAGCGCGGCCGGGTGGATCGCAGCGCGAACACCACGCCGGGCAACAAGAAGGGCGGCCTGTCGAACATCGTCGAGAAGGCGATGGGCTCGATCGTGAAGTCGGGCAGCTCGGCGATCTCGGGCGTGGTCAGCCCCGGCGAGCGGGCCAGGCAGAAGGGCCTGCTCTACACCGCCACGCCGGCCAGCGATTTCATCTGCGGCACGCTGCAACTGGCGGCCGGCATGAACCTGCACATCTTCACCACGGGCCGCGGCACGCCGTACGGCCTTGCGCAGGTGCCGGTGATCAAGGTGGCCACGCGCAGCGATCTGGCGCGCCGCTGGCATGACCTGATGGACGTCGACGCCGGCAGCATCGCCACCGGCGCGAAGACGATCGAGCAGGTGGGCTGGGAGATGTTCGAGCTGATGCTCGATGTCGCCAGCGGCCGCAAGACCTGGGCCGAACAGTGGAAGCTCGCGAATGCGCTGACGCTGTTCAACCCGGCGCCGGTGACCTGATCGAGCGCTCGGGCCGGTTTCAGGCCCGCTTCAGTCTGCATACCGCAAACCCGCCACGATCCTCACGGACCCGGCGGGTTTGTCGTTGATGGCGTGCGTTCCGGCAATTCTCCCGCCACGATCGATCGGTCTGCTTACTTGTTCGCCCCGAGCGCGCCGCGCAGGCGCTCCATCAGCGTGTAATAGCGTTGCTGGATTTCGGCGGCCGATTCGGGCGCGCCGGCCGAGAAGCGCTCGGCCCAGGCCGCGTGCCATGCGTAGCTCGCGTGCCGCGCGCGATCGCCGCTCGGGCCGGCGATCAGCGAGCGGATGCGCGCATCGTGCCCCGCGCCCGAATGCGTGTCGAACAGTGCGAGCATCAGCGCGTGATACGCGCGATAGATCGCATCGTCGAACAGGTGGCGGTACACATGCAGGGTCTTGTCCAGTTCGCGCTTGGTGCGGATCACCTGATCGGGCGTGATGTCCTTCCAGTCCCCCACCCACGTGTAGAAGCACAGCAGCGCGTTGAGCTTCGGCGCGATCTCGTCGTAGATCGCGAGGCGTTTCTCGATCAGCTTCTGGTTGGTCCACTGCACGAGTTCGAGGCGCTTGATGCGCCGGCTGATCAGCCAGCCGAGCGCCGTGACCGACAGCGGCGTGAGCACGCCGACGCAAAGCTTGACGATTTCGAAGGTGTTCGACGTGAGCGCGGGCATCGTCGTGAAGGAGCTCGAAGGGGCAGGAAACCGCAGCCTAGCAGGCGCGGATGTCATGCGGGAGGCGCGACCGGCGCGCATGCGACGCGAGATGGCGGCGGCGCGCATCTTTCGGTCGGCGTGGCGCGCGGGCCTGCGCCGATGCGCGTGGATGGCCGCGTGCGCATCGCGATCCGTTAGCAGAGCAGAAAATTTTTATCGGGGCTTGCCCGGATTGCGGGCGCCGATGCGGCATCGCCTGCGCCGCGCGGCGGCCCATGTGTAAAGTTTTGCTACAACCTTTTGCTTGGAACCCCGCGTGAAAGTTTTTAGTCTGGCGCATTCACCAGACGCGGCGCAGTTCCGCCGCGTCGTCAGTCCTATAAGGAGAGAGATATGACGCGTTCCGTCGATTCCGGCGTGATCTTCATCGCGAGGCTGTTGATGGCGGCCCTGTTTTTGTGGGGCGGCGTGATGAAACTGCTGGGGTACGGCGAATTCGTGGCGTATCTCAAGGGCATGTACGTGCCGTTCGCGCAGGTGTCGGCGCCGATCATCGTCGCCATCGAAGGCCTGGGCGGCCTGCTGCTGGTGGTCGGCTATCGCGTGAAGCCGCTCGCCTTGCTGCTTGCGCTCTATACGATCGCGACGGCGCTGATCGGCCACAATTTCTGGGACGCCACCAATTCCGCCGCGCAGCACGACATGGTGATCCACTTCTGGAAGAACGTGGCGATCGCCGGCGGCTTCCTGCTGCTGTACGTGACGGGCGCGGGCGGCGTGAGCATCGACGGCATGCGCCGGCCGAGCAATACGTTCGGCACGCTGCGCTGACCTCGCCCGGCTTGCGATCCGCTTTCCATTTCCGACGAA
>NZ_BAAILN010000064.1:0-6669 GCF_054589155.1 Burkholderia sp. 3C | reverse complement strand
AACGTTTCCCCCGGCTTTGGCTCGCTGCATGAAAAAAAGCGCCTCGCGGCGCTTTTTTTCATGGCGGCGTGGATTGCAGGCCGCTTCGGAGTCCATTGCTTCGGAATCCGTCTCAACGCCCCTTTGCGTTGCGCGCGCACAGCGCGGCCAGCGCGCCGATCACGCACACGGCGCCCACGTAGGCGGTCGGCGCGAACGAATTGGATTTCATCATCAACGACACGACCACCGGCGACAGGCCGCCGAAGATCGCATACGCGACGTTGTACGAGAACGAGATGCCCGAGAAGCGGATCACGGCCGGGAAGCCGCGCACCATCGCCGACGGGATCGCGCCCACCGTGCCGACCAGGAAGCCGGTGAGCGCGTAGAGCGGCACCAGCGTGGTCGGATCGGCCGCGACGCGCGAGAACAGCGTGCAGAAGCTGGCGGCGAGCAACAGGCCGCCGATCACGATCACGACCTTCGCGCCGAAGCGGTCGGCCAGCGCGCCGGCCACGATGCAGCCGATCGTCAGGCCGACGGTGGCGATGCTGTTGGCGAACAGCGCCGTGGCGGCCGGAATGTGCAACTGCTTTTGCAGCAAGGTGGGCGTCATCAGGATCACCACCACGATCGCGGCCGACAGCATCCAGGTCAGCAGCATCGAGACGATCACCGAGCGGCCGTGGTCGCGCAGCACCGCCTTCAGCGGGATCTCGGCGGCCAGCGCCTTGCGCGCCTGCAGTTCGGCGAACACCGGCGTTTCGTGCAGCCAGCGGCGCAGATACACCGACACGAGGCCGAACACGCCGCCGAGCAGGAACGGAATCCGCCAGGCGTACGAAGCAATTTCAGCCGGGGAGAAATGCCGGTTCACGCCGCCCGCCACCATCGAGCCGAGCAGGATGCCGGCGGTCAGGCCGGCCGTCAGCGTGCCGCACGCATAGCCGATGCGGCGCGACGGCACGTGCTCCGACACGAACACCCAGGCGCCCGGCACCTCGCCGCCCACCGCCGCGCCTTGCAGCACGCGGAACAGCAACAGCAGCACGGGAGCCAGGATGCCGATCGAATCGAAGGTCGGCAGCAGGCCCATCAGCAGCGTCGGCAGCGCCATCAGCAGCACGCTCAGCGTGAACATCCGCTTGCGGCCGACCAGGTCGCCGAAGTGCGCCATGATGATGCCGCCGAGCGGGCGCGCCAGATAACCGGCGGCGAAGATGCCGAAGGTCTGCAACTGGCGCAGCCAGTCGGGAATGTCGTGCGGGAAGAACAACTGCCCGATCGCGGGCGCGAAGAACACGAAGATGATGAAATCGTAGAACTCGAGCGCACCGCCGAGTGCGGCCAGGCTCAGGGTTTTGTAGTCGCTGCGCGTGAGCGCGCGATCGGCGGCGGCGCTGGGCGCGCGGCCTGTTTCGTATGCTTGCATGGTCGGGGCGAACGGAATTCGGATCTCGGCGCGCGCACCGTGCGCGACGCCGCAAGGCGTCCCGGGCGGCGGGCCGGATTGGCTCGCGACACGGGCCGCGTGATTCCGGTTCGGAGACACGCGGGGACGGCGTACTGGCGGGTCGCTGGATTCTACAGGATTAACGCAGGGGGTTTGACGCGCGATGCGTGCCTGGCAGGAAGGGAACAGGCGTGTAAGCGAAATGCAAAAACGGGCGCCCGACGCGCCCGTTTTTTGCCATTGCGTGCGGCCGCTGATGGGCCGCTGAACGCGCCGCTAGGCTCAGTTGCCGGCGATCGTATCGACCGCCTTGAACTGGCCGTGATCGACGCGGTAGATCGTGACCGGCGCGTCGCGCAGGTCGCCCTTCGCGTCATAGGCGATGGTCGCCGCCGACACGCCCTTGACCTGCACCTTGCCGACGAACGGGCCATACACCTTCGGGTCGGTCGAGTTCGCGTTCTTCATCGCCGTCAGCAGCGCGATCGCGCCGTCGTACGAGTACGGCGAGTACGTGACCACTTCCTCGTGGAAGCGCGCCTTGTAGCGCTGCTCGAAGCCGCTGAAGCCCGGCATCTTTTCCTTCGGCAGCCCGCCCATGTAGACGATCGCGCCTTCGGCCGCCTCGCCGCCCACCTTCAGGAAGGTCGGCGATTTCGACATCTCGCCCGTGATGAACGCGGCCTTGATGCCGAGCTGACGCATCTTGCGGATCATCGGCGAGGATTGCGCATCGCCGCCGCCGTAGAAGATCGCATCCGGGTTCATGCCCTTCAGGTTGGTCAGGATTGCAGAGAAATCGAGCGCCTTGTCGTTCGTGAAGTCGCGCTTGACGATGGTGCCGCCGGCCTTCTGCACGGACGTGGCGAATTCGTCGGCGATGCCCTGGCCGTACGCGGTGCGGTCGTCGATGATCGCGATGCGCTTGTAGTGCAGCGTGTTCACCACGTAGCTGCCGACGATGCGGCCGGCCTGCGAATCGCTGGTCAGCAGGCGGAAGGTGGTCTTGTAGCCGCGCGCCGTGTATTGCGGCGAGGTGGCCATCGAGATCTGCGGCAGCCCGGCCTTCTCGTAGAGATCCGACGCGGGGATGCTGGTGCCGGAGTTGAAGTGGCCGATGATGCCGGCCACGTTGTCGTCGATCAGGCGCTGCGCGACCGTGGTGCCGGTGCGCGGGTCGGCCTGGTCGTCCTGCGAATCGAGCACGAACGTGACGGGCTTGCCGCCGATCACCGGCTTGGTCGCGTTGAAATCGTCGATCGCGAGCTGCACGCCTTTCTGCATGTCGGTGCCGTAGTTCGACTGCGTGCCGGTCAGCGGCGCGGCGAAGCCGATCTTGACGGCGTCGGCGGCCATGGCCGGCGTGCCGGCTGCGACGAGGGCGGCGGACGCGGCGAGCGCGAGTTGCGAGATCTTCACCTTCACTTTCGTTTCCCCTTTGGCTGCTGCGGCCGGCTTTTCATGCGCCGGCCTGTTGGCGATCGCGGGGCGCCGGCCGGGAGCCGGCGTCCACTGTGCTGAAATCGGCGGAACGTTGCCGTGAGCCCGGCGCCTGGCGTGCAATGGATCGTCCAGGCTGGGACGCAACGATTCGAGCGATGACAGCGCAGTCTAGGTAGCGAAAAAGCGGAAGTCTTGCGAGACAACAGCACGCCGGATGACGATATCGGCATATGCGCGATTTCCCTGACTATGCCGATTTCGTCATCGGGTGCGCATAATGTCGCCAAGACGCGAGGCGCCGCCGCTTCCTACGATAGCGGCATGAAAACACTCGACTTCATCGATTCGCACACGGGCGGCGAGCCTACCCGCCTCGTCGTGTCCGGAGGGCCGGATCTCGGCGCCGGCCCGCTCGCCGAGCGCCTCGAACGCCTGCGCACGCAGCACGACGACTGGCGCGCCGCGGTGGTGACCGAGCCGCGCGGCTCGGACGTGATGGTGGGCGCGCTGCTGTGCGAGCCGTCCGATCCGTCCTGCGCGGCGGGCGTGATCTTCTTCAACAACGTCGGGTATCTGGGCATGTGCGGCCACGGCACCATCGGGCTGGTGGTGTCGCTCGCGCACCTGGGCCGCATCGGGCCGGGCACGCACCGCATCGAAACGCCGGTCGGCATCGTCGAGGCCACGCTGAACGCGGATCGTTCGGTGTCCGTGCGAAACGTGCCGGCCTATCGCTACCGCCAGGGCGTGAGCGTCGAGGTGCCGGGCCACGGCGCGCTGAAGGGCGACATCGCCTGGGGCGGCAACTGGTTCTTCCTGGTGGCCGAGGATCAGCACCGCCGCACCGTCGCGCCGCCGCACCTGAAGGAACTGACCGCGTTCTCGGGCGCGGTGCGCGATGCGCTGATCGCGGCCGGCATCACCGGCACGCACGGCGCGCTGATCGACCATATCGAACTGTTCGGGCCGCCGTCGCGGCCGGACCTCGACAGCCGCAGCTTCGTGCTGTGCCCCGGCGACGCCTACGATCGCTCGCCGTGCGGCACCGGCACCAGCGCCAAGGCGGCCTGCCTCGCGGCCGACGGCAAGCTGGCCGAGCAGGCCGTGTGGCGGCAGGAGAGCGTGATCGGCAGCGTGTTCGATCTGCAATACGTCCGGCATGACGAAACGATCGAGGGCGAACCGGCGATCGTGCCGACGCTCACCGGCCACGCGCACGTGATGGCCGAAGGGCGGCTCTGCTTCGACGACAGCGACCCGTTCGCGAACGGCATCCGGCTGAACTGATGGCGCGCGCGGATGTGATCGTGATCGGCGCGGGCATCGTCGGCGCGGCGTGCGCGGCGGCGTTGGCCGCGCGCGGGCTGGCGGTGGAGGTGCTCGACGCGGGCGGGATCGGCGCGGGCACCACCGCGGCCGGCATGGGGCACCTGGTGGTGATGAACGATTCGCCGGCCGAGCTGGCGCTCACGCGCCGCTCGCTGGCGCTGTGGCGCGAACTCGCGCCGAGCCTGCGCGAGCGCGACGCCTATGTGCGCTGCGGCACGCTGTGGGTGGCCGCCGATGACGAGGAACTGGAAGCGGCGCAGGCCATGCGCGACGGCTACGCGGCGGCGGGCATCGCGGCCGAGGTGATCGGCGCGGCCGCGCTGCGCGCGCGCGAGCCGATGCTCGCGCCGGGCCTGGCCGGCGGGCTGCTGGTGGAAGGGGACGGCATTGTCTACGCGCCGTCGGCCGCCGAATGGCTGCTCCGGCATTCGCCGGGCGCGGCGCGCATCCGCACGCGGCTCGGCACGCGCGTCGCGGCGCTCGACGGCACGCGCGTGCGGCTCGACGGCGGCGACACGCTCACGGCCGCGCAGGTGATCGTCGCGAACGGCATCGACGCCGCGCGGCTCGTGCCCGGCGTCGCGTTGCAGGCCAAGAAGGGCCATCTGCTGATCACCGACCGCTACCCCGGCGCGATCACGCATCAACTGCTCGAACTCGGCTATATCAAGAGCGCGCATCACGCGCAGGGCACCTCGGTAGCGTTCAACGCGCAGCCGCGCCCGACCGGCCAGATCCTGATCGGCTCGTCGCGGCAATTCGATACCGCCGATCCTGCCGTCGAGATGGCGGTGCTGGCGCGCATGCTGGCGCGCGCCACGCGCTATCTGCCGGGCCTCGCCGGCCTGAACGCGCTGCGCGCCTGGACCGGCTTTCGCGCGGCCACGCCCGACGGCATGCCGCTGATCGGCCCCGCGCCGGGGCGGCCCGGCGTGTGGCTCGCGACCGGCCACGAAGGGCTTGGCGTGACCACCTCGCTGGCGACGGCCGAACTGATCGCCGCGCAACTGAGCGGCGAGACGCCGCCGATTGCGCCCGAGCCGTATTGGCCATCGCGCGTCACGACGGAGGCTGGCCATGACTGACATCGACCGCAACGCGATCGGCGTGACGATCGACGGCGCGGCCTGCCGCGTGCCCCAGGGCGTGACGGTGGCGGCGGCGCTGGTGATCGCGCTCGGCGTGCGCGGCACGCGCGCGTCGGCGAGCGGTGCGCCGCGCACCATGCTGTGCGGCATGGGCGTGTGCCAGGAATGCCGCGTCGGCATCGACGGCCGCGCGCATGCGCTGGCGTGCCAGACCGTCTGCCGCGACGGCATGACGATCGATACGACCTGGAAATCCGAACGATGAATGTGCATTACGACGTCGTGATCGTCGGCGCGGGGCCGGCCGGTTTGTCGGCGGCGCGGGCGGCGGCCGAGGCCGGCGCGCGCGTCGCGATCCTCGACGACAACCCCGATGCCGGCGGCCAGATCTGGCGGCAGGGCCCGGTGTTTGAGACCGCCGCGCCGCTGGCCGAGGCGCTCGACGCGCTGCGCGCGCTGGGCGTCGAACGCCTGTCCGGCGCGCGCGTGGCGGCGGCGCTGCCGGGGCGCAGGTTGCTCGCCGAGCAGGGCGAGTCCAGCCTGACGGTGCGCTATGAACGGCTGATCGTCGCCACCGGCGCGCGCGAACTGCTGCTGCCGTTCGCGGGCTGGACGCTGCCCGGCGTGACCGGAGCGGGCGGTTTGCAGGCGCTGATCAAAGGCGGCGTGCCGGTGCGCGGCGAACGCATCGTGATCGCCGGCAGCGGGCCGTTGCTGATCGCCGCGCTGGCCACCGCGCGCGACGCCGGCGCGAAGGTCGTGGCCGTGGTCGAGCAGGCCGGTGCGAACGCCGTGGGCCGGTTCGGGATGTCGCTGGCGGCCACGCCGTCGAAACTCTGGCAGGCCGCGCTGCTCACCCGCGGCTTCGTCGGCACGCGATACATGACGGGCGGCGTGGTGCGCGCGGCGCACGGCGAGGCGCGGGTGGAGGCCGCCGTGATCGAGGCGGGCGGTCGCACCGAGACGATTGCCTGCGACCGGATCGCCTGCGGCTACGGGTTGCTGCCGAATTTGACGCTGGCGCGCGCGCTCGGCTGTGCGGTGGAGGGCGGCGCAGTGGCCGTCGATGCCTGGCAGCGCACCTCGCTCAATGCGATCTACGCGGCCGGCGAAAGCACCGGCGTGGGCGGCATGGAACTGGCGCGGGTCGAAGGGAAAATCGCGGGCCTGTCGGCCGCCGGCGTGAGCGAGGCCGACCCGCGCTTCGCGCCGCTGCTGCGCGAGCGCGACACCTGGCGCGGTTTCGCGGCGCGCGTTGCGCAGGCGTTCGCGCTCGGCGCGGCGGCGCGCGCGCTGCCGCCCGACGACACCGTGCTGTGCCGCTGCGAGGACGTGACACTCGGCATGGCGCGCCCGTTCGCGAACGCGCGCGAC
>NZ_BAAILN010000063.1:0-738 GCF_054589155.1 Burkholderia sp. 3C | reverse complement strand
CCGCGCGGCGACTGGCGCGCGCCGAGCGACTCGGTGGCGCGCGCGTGGCTCGACGAACTGACGCGCGCGGTGCCCGACTCCCTACCGGGTACAGCGTCGCAGGCCGATTGAGCCACGAACCGGCGGCGCAGACCAGGCTCGCCGGTTCGTCAGAGGTGGCCGCGCAAATTCGGATATTCGGGTAAGCGGAACGGCCGGGGCCTGAGCCAGCGACAATGCCGGCAAATGAACCGAAAAGATGACGAAGAAAACCCGACGCACGCACTCAGCGGCGTTCAAAGCGAAAGTGGCGCTGGCGGCAGTCAAGGGCGCGCGCACGCTGGCCGAACTGGCGCAGCAGTTTGACCTCCCCCCGAAAAACCGTAGCGGCGAGGACTGGAGATTTCTGGCAAATTCGAAACCCTGACGGGCGGGAGGTTTGCATGAAGAAATCGAGGTACACGGAAGAGCAGATTGCCTTCGCGTTGAAGCAGGCCGAACTGGGCACCACGGTCACGGAAGTGTGCCGGAAGATGGGTATTTCGGAGGCCACCTTCTACAACTGGAAAAAGAAGTATGGCGGCCTCGGCGTGTCCGAGCTACGGCGCCTGAAGCAACTGGAAGAGGAAAATGCCCGACTCAAGCGCATGGTGGCGGACCTCAGCCTGGACAAGCAGATGCTGCAGGAGGTGGTGCAAAAAAAGCTATGAAGCCGGCGCGCAAACGCGCGCTGGCTGACTTCTTGATCCAGGCCTATCG
>NZ_BAAILN010000062.1:0-232 GCF_054589155.1 Burkholderia sp. 3C | reverse complement strand
GACGATGGCAAGTCGCGCGCTGCGGTGTTGTACGACCAGGACAAGAACGGCAAGGCGAATTACGCGTCGGTAACGCTGGGCAAGACCGGCGTGCCGGTGGGTCTGCACAACGTGGCGGCAGGCACGGCAGGAACCGATGCGGTGAACGTGTCGCAACTGACGGGCGTGACGGATGCGCTGGGCGGCGAAGCCGCGGTTGGGGCTGACGGCAAGATCAAGGCACCGACGTACA
>NZ_BAAILN010000061.1:0-35170 GCF_054589155.1 Burkholderia sp. 3C | reverse complement strand
TTGAACGATCGTGGGCGCGTGACGGCGTGAAGATGTGACGCCGCCGCGCGGTCAGCCGCCCGGCCGGGCGGCGCTCATCTGCCGCCAGCGGCCCGGCGTGATGCCGAACGCCTGGGCGAACTGGCGCGTCATGTGGGCCTGATCGGCGAACCCGGCGTCGATGGCGGCGCTCGACAGCGTCTCGCCGGCCATCAGCAGGCGGCGCGCCACGTCGAGCCGGCGCATGGTCAGGTAGCGGTAGGGGCTGGTGCCGTAGAACGTACGGAAATCGTGCGACAGGCTCCAGCGATCGCGCCCGGTGGCCGCTTCCACTTCCTCGAGCCTGAGCGCGCGCGTGCAGTTCTCGCGCAGATAGTCGCGGGCGCGCCGGGCGGCGGCGTAATCGGCCGTGCCGTGCGCGTCGGGCAGGCCGGCCACGGCGGCCAGCGCATGGGCCAGCTCGGCGATCGCGCCGGCCTGTTCGAGCGGATCGAGCGCCTGGCCGACCGATTGCAGCAGCGTGCCGGTGGCGGCCGCCAGCCGCGGGTCGGTCGTCACGCCGCCTTCGACGAACGGCAGCGCACGGCCGCCGAGCACCTCCTGGAACAGCGACGGCTCGACATAGACGATCCGATAACGAAAGCCCTCGTCCGTGCCGGCCTGGCCGTCGTGCGCCTCGTCGGGATGCAGCACCAGCGTGTTGCCGGGCAGGCTGTCGCGGCGGCTGCGCCGGTATTGAAAGCTCTGCACGCCGGCGAGCGTGCGGCCGATCGCATAGGTGTCGTGCCGATGCATGCCGTAGGCCTTGCCCTGAAACCACGCCTCGACGCGCTCGATCCCGTGCGCGGGACTCGCGCGGAGGATCCAGTCTGACGAGGGGGAAGGCGATTTCGGGGGCACGATCGAAGACGTTGCGGAAAGATGGCGCGACGATTGTCGCACGCGCCCGCCCCGTCGGGTGTGTCTGCCCGCGACGCAAGAACCCGACCCGCCAGCCCCAATCCCGCCGAACCGTCACGCCACCCCTCTCATCTCAGTCTTTCAAATGCAAATAGTAATGATTCGCGTTTACGATACAATCGGCCGCACTCGTCGCCCGAGATCCACCGGGCCGCCGATCGAAAAACCACTCATACGGGGAGTAGCAGATGCAGTTCAAACGTCGTTTCGTCCGGATCGTCGTGCCGGCGATGCTCGCGAAGACCTGCGCCGTCGCGATGGCGGACACGCCCGCGACCGAGCGCCCGGCCGTATCGGCGCCGCAACCGGAAGCCGCCAATGGCGCACCGTCGGTGCTGCGCCGCGAGCAGGAACTGAAGGCCGTGTCGGTCACGGCCAACCGCGTGGGGACCACCCGCCTGAATCGCACGGCCGCATCGGTGTCGGTCATCACGAGCGACGATAT
Source organism: Burkholderia sp. 3C (assembly GCF_054589155.1). NCBI lineage: Bacteria > Pseudomonadati > Pseudomonadota > Betaproteobacteria > Burkholderiales > Burkholderiaceae > Burkholderia > Burkholderia sp. 3C. The sequence goes on along the minus strand of NZ_BAAILN010000061.1, from coordinate 33,786 downwards.
CGACGACAACAACGCGCGCGACATCAAGGACGCGCTCAAGTACGAGCCGGGCGTCGAGGTGCGCCGCCAGGCGTATCGCCCGTCGGGCATCAGCGGCGCGGCGGGCCGTGGCGGCAACGAAGGCATCAATATTCGCGGGCTCGAGGGCAACCGCGTGCTGATGCTGGAAGACGGCGTGCCGCTGCCGCAGTCGTTCGCGTTCGGCTCGGGCGCGACGGGGCGCGGCGATTACCTGAATACGGACCTGTACGAACGCATCGAAGTGCTGCGCGGGCCAACCTCGGTGCTGTACGGCAGCGACGGCCTGACGGGCGCGGTCAACTTCGTGACGAAAGACCCGAAGGATCTGCTGTCGATCTATGGCAAGCCGACCTATTTCTCGCTGAAGGGCGGCTACGATTCGACCGATCGCAGCTGGGGGTCGACCGCCACCGCCGCGTTCGGCGGCGAGCGCGTGCAGGGCATGCTGGTATTGAGCGGCCGCCACGGCCACGAAACCGACAGCCAGGGCGACACGGGCGGCCTCGGCGCGCAGCGCTCGAAGCCGGACCCGCTGACCTACAACAACCGCAACGCGCTCGGCAAGGTGGTGTTCAAGCTGACCCATGCCGACACGCTGAAGCTCACGGCCGAAACGCTGAACAACACGAACCTGAGCGACGGGCTGTCCCAGTTGGGCGGCGCCTATCGCTGGACCGGCGGCACGCGCAGCTACACGGCGAACCGCTACGTGACGGGCAACGACGTGCAGAGCAACCGCGTGCAGCTCGACTACGATCATCGCGACGAATCGAACCCGTATTTTCAGCAGCTTCATGCTTCGGTGTACTACCGAAATGCGCAGACCCACCAGACGCTCGACATCGGCGGTGTGAGCGCCACGGGTGCGACGGCCAACCGCTCGCGCATCAACGATTACCGCGACAACATCGTCGGCGGCAACGTGGTGGCCGACAGCAAGTTCGTCACCGGCGTGCTCAAGCATCAACTGACCTACGGCTTCGACGTGAGCGTGTCGCACTACAGCACGTCGAGTTCGGCGGCGGGCGAGTGGGTGCCGGGCGGCGACGGCTATCCGGAAGTGTTCCCGAAGACCACCCAGACGACGTTCGGCGCCTACCTGCAGGACGACATGCGCTGGGATCGCCTGAGCATCGTGCCGGGTGTGCGCTTCGACTGGTTCCGCATGACGCCGCACGCCGACGCCACCTACACCACGGCGGCGGCCACCTCGACCAAGCCGACCACCGGCCTGACCGACAACGCCGTCTCGCCGCGCCTCGCGCTGCTCTACGAGATCACGCCGGCGTTCGTGCCGTACGTGCAATACGCACGCGGTTTCCGTGCGCCGTCCGCGTATCAGGTCAACAGCTACTACAACCCGGCCGGCTCCTACGGCCTGTTCTATCAGCAGGTCGGCAACCCGAACCTGAAGCCCGAAACCAGCAACACGTTCGAGCTGGGCATGCGCGGCAAGTTCGGCGCGGGCACGGGCCAGGTCAACTACAGCGTCGCGGGCTTCACGGGCCGCTACAACGATTTCATCGACACCAAGGTGGTGGGCGGCAGCGTCACGTCGGCGAGCAACCCGTACACGGTGCAGTACGTGAACTACTCGCAGGCGTCGATCCACGGCATCGAGGCGAAGGCCGACTGGCTCGTCAACGACAACCTGGAACTGAAGGGCGGCTTCGCCTGGATTCGCGGCACCGAAACCAAGGACGGCGTGACCACCGGGCTCGACACGGTGCCGCCGCTCGCGGTGGTGCTCGGCCTGCGCTACACGGGCGGCGAGCGCTGGTTCGCCGGCGCCGACGTGACCTACAACTCGCGCAAGAGCAAGTCGTCGATGTCGGACCCGACGTTCTATTCGACGCCGTCGTTCACGATCGTCGATCTGCATGCGGGCTACCACTTCACGAAGCACGTCAGCGTGACGGCCGGCATCGACAACCTGTTCGACCGCAAATACTGGATCTGGAACGACGTGCGCGGGCTGAAGGACAGCGACGGCGACGCGAAGATCGCGGCGCTGACGGCTCCGGGACGCAATTTCAACGTCGGCATGAAGATCGATTTCTGATCGGCCGGCATGCACCGAACTCAACCGAACCCAGCGAGGCACATCAGATGACGGCTCCTTCCATCGTTTCTTCCATCGACACGGCGCGCGCTTCGCCAGCGCCGTACACGCAGGACGCCGCCTCGCTGGCCGCGCTGCGCCGCGATTTCACCGCGTTGCGCACCGAGCGCCGGCTTCGCCACCGCGATGCGGCGGCCACGCTCGGCATCAGCGAGGGCGAGGCGTTGGCCGCGTTCGTCGGTGAGCACGTGAGGCGGCTCGATGCGCGGTTTATCGAGTTGTACGAAGCGATGCCGCTGCTCGGCAACGTGATGACGCTCACGCGCAACGAGGCCGCGGTGCACGAGAAGATCGGCGCGTTCGAGAAGATCAGTCACGACGGCCCGGTCGGGCTGGCGCTCGGCAGCGCGATCGACCTGCGGATCTTTTACTCGAAATGGGCCTCGGCGTTCGCGGTGCGCGAGCCGGGCGAGAGCGGCGAACGCCACAGCCTGCAGTTCTTCGATGCGCAGGGCGTGGCGGTCACCAAGCTCTACCTGCGCGCCGACAGCGATCGTGCGGCGTACGACGCGCTCGTCGCGCGTCATGTGGCGAACCCGCAGGTGGCCGGGCTGACGGTGGCCGAGGCACCCGCGCCCGCCGCGCCGCGCGCCGACGGCGAGATCGATGTGGCGGGCTTCCGCGTCGCGTGGGACGCGATGCAGGACACCCATGAATTCTTCGGCATGCTGCGCAAGTTCGGCGTGGGCCGCCTGCAGGCGCTGCGGCTGGCCGGCGGCGAGCGCGCCGCGCCGCTCGCGCACGGCGCGGTGGCCGCGCTGCTCGACGACGTTGCCGCGAGCGGGTTGCCGATCATGGTGTTCGTCGGCAATGCCGGCATGATCCAGATCCATACCGGCCCGGTGCGCAACATCGTGCCGATGGGGCCGTGGCTCAACGTGATGGACCCCGATTTCAACCTGCATTTGCGTACCGATCTGGTCGATAGCGCGTGGCTCGTACGCAAGCCGACCCGAGATGGCGTGGTCACCTCGGTCGAACTGTTCGACGCGCAGGGCGAGACGATCGCGATGCTGTTCGGCGCGCGCAAGCCGGGTGCGCCGGAGCTGGCCGGCTGGCGCGAGGCGGTGGCGCGGCTCGGGCAGGCCCACGACGCGGTGCGGACATGAGCGGCGCGCTGCATGATGCGGGCCGCCGCCGCTGGCTGCGCCACGCGGGCGGGCTGGCGCTCGGCGCGAGCGGTGCGGCTGCGGCGGCCGGCGCGTGGGGCGCCGTGACGGGGCCGGAAGCACCGCAAGACGCGAAGCAGGATGCCGGCGCGCCGGCCGGCCCGCGGCGCGTCGTGGTGATCGGCGGCGCGCTGGCCGAGATCGTCTACGCACTGGGCCGCGCGGATCGCCTGGTCGGCTCGGACACCACCTGCACGTTCCCGGCCCAGGCGCTCACGCTGCCGAAGATCGGCTATCAGCGCGCGCTGTCGGCCGAAAGCCTGCTGGCGCTGCGGCCCGACCTGGTGCTGGCATCGGCCGAGGCAGGGCCGGCCACCGCGCTCGATCAGGTGCGCCGCATCGGCATCGAGATCGACCTGTTCGCCGAGCGGCACGACGTGGCGTCGGTGCGCGAGAAGATTGCCGGCGTGGCGGCCGCGCTCGGCGCGCAGGACGCCGGGCGGGCGCGCCTCGCGCAGTTCGATCGCGACTGGGCGCAGGCCGCGTCGGCGCCGAAGCCGGCGGCGCGGCGCGTGCTGTTCGTGATGGACCCGGCCGGGCGTCAGCCGATGATCGCCGGGCAGCGCACCGCCGCCGACGCGATGCTGCGCTACGCGGGGTTCGCCAATGCGATCGAGGGTGTGGACGGCTACAAGGTGATGAATTCGGAGGCGCTGGTCGCGGCGCAGCCGGACGTGGTGCTGACCACCGACGACACGCTGCGCGCGGCCGGCGGCGCGCAGCGGCTGCTGGCCTCGGCCGGTTTCTCGTTGACGCCGGCCGGGCGCGCGTCGCGCGTGGCATCGCTCGATGCGCTGTTCCTGCTCGGTTTCGGGCCGCGCCTGCCGGAGGCGGTGGTGGCGCTGCGCCGCGCGGTGGCGGCAGCCTGAAGCGGAGAGGCGAGGCAAGCGGTGGCGGTGGCCCGGAATGATCGCCGGGTGACATTCGGCATCACGCAGGAACGCGCCACACGGGCGTCGAAGCCCTCGCTGCAAGCTCGCCCCGCAGCCCCGTGGCGCTCATGATCGCCGGGTGACGCTCGGCATCACGCAGGACCGCGTTCACAAGGGCATCGACGCCCTCGCTTCAAGGCCGCCGCCCCCGTGGCGTTCAATCGCCGGTGGCGATCACCGCGCGATTGCGCCCGTCGCGCTTGGCCTGATAAAGCGCAGCGTCGGCGGCTTCGATCAGCGCCGTGATGCCGCTCAGTTGCGAGGCCACGGTGCAGGCGCCACCAATGCTGACGGTGACGATCCCGCCGTCGGCGCCGCCCGTGTGCGGCACCTTCAGCGCGGCCACTTCGAGGCGGATCTTTTCGGCTACCAGCCGCGCGCCGCTGGCCGGCGTGCCCGGCAGCACCACGGCGAATTCCTCGCCGCCGAAGCGCGCGGCCAGGTCGCCGGGGCGGCTCATGCAGCGTTGCAGCGTCGCGCCGACCTGGCGCAGCACGTCGTCGCCGGCCACGTGGCCGTAGGTGTCGTTGTATTGCTTGAAGCGATCGACGTCGATCATCAGCATCGACAGCTCGTTGCCTTCGCGCAGGCTCTTGCGCCACTCGCCGTCGAGGTAGGCGTCGAGATAACGGCGGTTCGGCAGCGAGGTCAGGCCGTCCGATTGCGACAGCCGCTCCAGCTCGCGATTGGCGGCCAGCAGCTCTTCCTGCGACTGACGCAGCGCACGGTAGGCGGTGTTCAACTGCAGCAGGTTGACGTAGGCGCGCGAGTGGTAGCGGATGCGCGCGACCAGTTCGACACGATCCGGCAGCTTGATCAGGTAGTCGTTCGCGCCGGCCTCGAACGCGGCCTGCTTGATCCGCGGCTCTTCCTTGGCGGACAGCACGATGATCGGCACGTCGCGCAGCTCCGGCGTGCGCCGGTAATGCTGCACCAGCGTCAGGCCGTCCACCTCGGGCATCACCAGGTCCTGCAGGATCAGGGTGGGACGCGTCTGGCGCGCCACGTCCAGCGCCTGCGTGGCGTGCTGGCAGTAGCGCAGCTCGATGCCGGTCTCGCCGGCCAGCGCCTGGCGCACCGCTTCGCGCACGATCGGCTGATCGTCGACCAGCAGCACGATGGCAGTGCCTTCGGCCGACGAGGTCGCCGGGATCGCGCGCCGCGCGGCTTCGAGCGCGGCGTCCGCGCCGGCCGATTCCGGTGGAGCGGGCCGATGGGGCGGCACGCCGGCCGGTTCGAATTCCATGCGAGTTCCTTCCGATTTACGAGATAGGCTGCCGGCAATGCGGCCGGGGTTGCACGGATGCATTGCCGTCTGCGTGCGCCGCGTACGGGCGGGTCCGGGCGCTGCACCGGGTTGGCGGGCCGGTTGTCCGTGGCGGCACGACGCGCGCCGGCACTGGCGCTGTCGTGCTGCGATGGCCCGGGCAAAAACCGCTACCGCTTGGATTGCGCGGGACAAAGGCAGGTTGTCCACAGGCGCGCGTCGCAATTGTTAACCAACCTTACCTATATAAGCAAAGGCTTTTACGGCAGTTCCGCCGCGAATTGTAGGCCCGTTGCGGACGCAGTGCGCATCGGGCGGGGTGCCGCACAGCGGTCGTCCACAGCCGCCTGGGGAAAAGTACTGTGCGCCCGCGCCCGATTCGTCAGACCGCGCAGCGCGCGATGTGGAAGCGCAACGAGGCTTCGTCCGGCTCGCCGTCGCCGCTCGCGGGCGGATAGACGGCGATCGTGGTGCCGGCCGCCGCGTTCTGTTCGAGCGTGATGCGCCAGTCCTCGTCGGTCGAACGGGGGCCGACCAGCATCGTCGAGACGCGGCCCTGCCGTTCGACGCGCGAGCGCGACATCCGGCTCGACAGGCAGCGCTCGATCTGCGGGGCCTGCAGGCCGGACGACACGTAGATCATCGCGCCCGGCGGCGCGCCCACCGCGGCGGCCTGGGATTGGGCGAGCGGACGCGGCCCGCTGCTGCTGCCGCAGCCGGCCAGCGACAGCGTCGCGCCGGCGAGCAGCGCGCACGCCGCCATCTTGTTCGGTACTTTCATCGATTCGATCGTTCTCTCAAGCGGGGGAAGTCGGAGTATCGCCGGCCGATGGCACGCGCGGGCGCCGGCCGGCGATGTCGAGGCAGGCTAACAAGCGTGACGGGGCATGGGTGTTAAAAATTGTTTTTCGCGGCCGTCTCGCGTACGATGCGCGGCTTTTGTCGGCTGGCCGTAAGCTCCTGCGAGCGGCCCGGAGCGACGGCGGGGCCGGTGCGGCAAGGCAAGGCGGGCGGCGGCGGGGAACGCGGCGGCGCGTCTTGACGAATTGTTCACATCTTTTACGTCTTGGCATTCCCTTATGCGTACTTATCTCATATTGCGCATGTGTTTCGTCGTGCCTATCGTTCGGTGTGGCAGAGCCGGATTCGGGGAAAATCATTCTGGACAACAGATTATATGAACCGGCGGTTCCTATGCCGCGATGGCTCCGGCGCGTGTTCAGCGCAGGCCACAACAAGATTTGCAACGGAGACAAGTCATCATGAGCAGTGTGATTGAGCCGGCTGGCCGCACGGGTGCCCCGTCGTTCATGTCGAAGGAGGCGACCATCGCTCGCCCCGGATTTTCGCGATGGATGGTGCCGCCCGCGGCACTCGCGGTCCACCTCTGTATCGGGCAGGCGTACGCCTTTTCCGTGTTCAACGGGCCGCTCACCAAGGTGATCGGCATCACGGCATCGGGGCCGGGCGACTGGACGCTGACCACCCTCGGCTGGATCTTCTCGCTGGCGATCGTGTTCCTCGGCCTGTCGGCGGCCTTCGCCGGCAAGTGGCTCGAACGCGTCGGCCCGCGCCGCACCATGCTGACGGCGGCCTGCTGCTTCGGCGGCGGCTTCATCGTCTCGGCGATCGGCGTGTGGACCCACCAGATCTGGATGCTGTACCTCGGCTACGGCGTGATCGGCGGGATCGGCCTGGGCCTCGGCTACGTGTCGCCGGTGTCGACGCTGATCCGCTGGTTCCCGGACCGCCGCGGCATGGCGACCGGCATGGCGATCATGGGCTTCGGCGGCGGCGCGATGATCGCCGCGCCGCTGTCGGTGGCGCTGATGAACCACTTCAAGAGCGCAACGAGCATCGGCGTGGCCGAAACGTTCGTGGTGCTTGGCATCGCGTACTTCATCTCGATGACGATCGGCGCCTTCGCGATCCGCATCCCGCCGGCAGGCTGGAAGCCGGCCGGCTGGGAGCCGCCCGCGCAGTCGACCAACAAGATGATCACCACGCGTCACGTCCACATCGACCAGGCCCTGAAGACGCCGCAGTTCTACCTGATCTGGCTGGTGCTGTTCCTGAACGTGACGGCCGGCATCGGCATTCTCGGCCAGGCCTCGGTGATGATCCAGGAAAGCTTCAAGGACACCGTGACGGCCGCGGCTGCCGCCGGCTTCGTCGGCCTGCTGTCGCTGTTCAACATGGGCGGGCGGTTCGTGTGGGCGTCGGCGTCCGACTGGGTCGGCCGCAAGAACACCTACTTCATCTTCTTCGTGCTCGGCGCGGTGCTGTACTACTGCGTGCCGCGTTTCGCGGCGAGCGGCAACATCGCCCTGTTCGTGCTGGCGTATGGCGTGATCCTGTCGATGTACGGCGGCGGCTTCTCGACCGTGCCGGCCTACCTGGCCGACATGTTCGGCACGGCGTTCGTGGGCGGCATCCACGGCCGCCTGCTGACGGCCTGGGCCGCGGCCGGCGTGGCCGGCCCGGTGCTGGTCAACTACATCCGCGCGTACCAGGTGGGCCATGGCGTCGCCAAGGCCGACGCCTACACGATGACGGTGCACCTGATGGCGATCCTGCTGATCGTCGGCTTCTTCTGCAACCTGCTCGTGCGCCGCGTCGCCGATCACCACTACATGACCGACGCGCAGCTCGCGGGCGGCAAATAACGGAAGACCCACGATGACCGATCTCTCGACCCGCAACGACGCCGCGCATGCCACCAACAAGGGGCTGCTCGTGGTGTTCTGGCTGTACGTGCTGGTGCCGCTCGTGTGGGGCGTCGTCAACACGCTGGCGCAGGCGATGAAGCTGTTCCACTGACGCCTGCATGAACGGAAACGACGGCTGCCGAATCAGGGTTTTCGACAGTCAACGCGGCGTGCCGCGCGCACGTTGAACAGACAGCGACGGCGAGGTTTCGGATGCGATCCGCGCCGTTCGTTTCCATTCATTCACGCAGGGGTAGAACCATGAAGAAGCTTCTCGTTTCGCTGGCCGCCGCCACGCTCGCCTTCGGTTCGGCATCGGTGTTCGCGCAGGACGCATCGGCCCCGGCGGCTGCACCGGCCAAGCACGACAAGAGCAAGCCGAAGCACACGCTGAAGAAGCACGGCAGCGCGAAGGGCAAGGCGAAGGCCGCTGCCGCTTCGAGCGCCGGCACCAACGACAAGGGCGCGCAGCAGTAAGCGCTCGCGCCGCGCGTGCAGCGCGGCGGTGGTTCTTCTCACAGGCAGTCCCGTCCGTTCGCGCGGCCGGGACTGTTTCATTTTCGGCGCCGGCAAGGATCGCGCGGCTGTGCTTTACTTCGACGCTCCAGCCACCAAGGAGCGAAGCATGGATATCGGATTTGTCGGTCTCGGCGAGATGGGCGGCGCGATCGCGCTGAACCTGTTGAAGGCGGGGCATCGCGTACGCGTCTGGAACCGTTCGCCGGAGAAAGTCGCGCCGCTGGTCGAGGCGGGCGCCGAACACGCCGGCTCGGTCGCGGAGGCGTTTCAGGGCGACGCCGTGTTCTCGATGCTGGCCGACGACGCGGCCGTGCGCGGCGTGTTCGAGGCGAGCCTGCTCGAACACGCGCCGCGCGGCCTGGTGCACGTCAACATGGCCACCATCTCGGTGGCGCTGGCCGAAACGCTGGCGCATGCGCACGCCGAGCGCGGCCTGCATTACGTGGCCGCGCCGGTGCTCGGCCGCCCGAACGTCGCGGCGCTCGGGCAACTGACCATCGTGGCCGCCGGCCCCGCCGAGGCGATCGATCGCGTGCAGCCGGCGTTCGACGTGATCGGCAAGAAGACCTGGCGGCTCGGTTCGCTGCCGCAGCAGGCCAACGCCGTGAAGCTGGCCGCCAATTTCGCGCTGGCCTCGGCGATCGAGACGATGGGCGAAGCCGCGGCGCTGCTGACGGGGCACGGCGTGGCGTTCAGCGATTACCTCGACGTGATCACCAACAGCATCCTGCCGGGGCCGATCTACCAGGGCTACGGCGCGATGATCGCCGAGCGCCGCTACGAGCCGGCGCTGTTCAAGGCCCGGCTCGGCCTGAAGGACGTGCGGCTGGTGATCGAGGCGGCGGAGGGCGTGTCGGTGCCGATGCCGGTGGCCAGCGTGCTGCGCGACAACCTGCTCGACGTGGTCGCGCACGGCGACGGCGAGCGCGATTTCGCGGTGCTCGGCGAGGTCGCGGCGCGTCGCGCGGGCCGCTAACGCCCTGAACGCCACCGCCCGATCCGGTTCGCCGCACCCGAAAACCCCGGCATAATGCTGGCCGGTTTTCCTTCAGGCGTTTCGGATCGAGGCAACGATGAATTGGCATACGTGGGAGTTGTTCCTGGCGACGATGTTCGTGGTGTCGGCGATTCCCGGCCCGAACATGCTGCTGGTGATGTCGCACGGCGCGCGCCACGGCATGCGCCGCACGACGGCGACGATGGCCGGCGCGCTGCTCGCGCTGGTGCTGATGTTCCTCGTCTCGGCGGCCGGGCTCGGTGTGTTCCTGACGGCGTGGCCGCGCATGTTCGATGCGTTGCGCCTGATCGGCGCGGGCTATCTGATCTGGCTCGGCATCAAGGCCTGGCGCGCGCGGGTGGAAGACGCCGCGAACGATCCGGCCGCCGAGGCGGCGCCGCTCACGATCGGCGTGGCCGCCACGCCGGCCGCACTGTTTCGCAACGGTTTTCTGGTGTCGGGCAGCAATCCGAAGGCGCTGCTGTTCGCGGTGGCGCTGACGCCGCAGTTCATCGATCCGGCCGCGCCGAAGCTGCCGCAGTTCGCGGTGCTGGTGGTCACGCTGGCGGTGTGCGAGGTGGGCTGGTATGTCGTCTATTGCGCGTTCGGCACGCGAATCGGCGCGTCGCTGCGCAGCGCACGCGTGGTGCGGATCTTCAACCGGCTGACGGGCGGCGTGTTTGTCGGCTTTGGTGCGGCGATGGCGTTGGTGCGTCACTGACGAGGCCGGTGCGGTGCGCGGCAGTCTGCCGCACAGCGTGACCCATCCGGCGGCGTCCCGCCTTCGGGCTCACCGTAAAAACAACAACCCCGGCGTGTGTCGCAAGCCGGGGTTTTTTCTTGCATGCCTTGCCGGGCGTGCATTTCGAGGCATCGAGCCGCATCGGAAACTGCCTCGAACCGCGCCGCGCGCCGGGCGGAGCGCCTGTCGCGACTCCGCAACAACCCGCAAGGGAAAGTCCTTATTTTCCGAAGGGAAATGTTGCGATGCGACATCCGCTCGGGTATAGTCGGAACTGTCTCCTCCATGTCTCCTCTGATATGGATTCAGCCCGCCTCTTAGGCGGGCTTTTTTTCGTCCATACGATTCGCCACGGCGGCCCGCTGCCTCCGACGCCCTGCTTCTTCCCGGCTTCCCTTCGATCCGGCCGGCGATCAGAACTTGTACGACACCGCCAGGTAGCTGATGATCGGATTGGCCTTCAGGTCGCTCTTCGATTCCGCCAGCGTGGAGCCGTCGGCCGCCTTGATCGTGACCGTCGAGGTCGTCTTCAACGGGATGTAGGTGACCGATGCGATGAGCCCCCAGTGGTCGTTGATCGCATAGGTCACGCCCGCGTTGAACACCGGCTGCCACGACGACGACGCCTTGGCCGACACCTGCGTGGTGCCCGGCTTGCCCGCGCCCGCGGCGAGAACCGCGCCGAGGTTGTCCTGCGTCTGCTTGATGAAGTTGTTGCTCAGTTGCAGATCGCTGAACCAGTTGTACGACACGCCCACGCCGAGGAACGGCCGGACCTTCGCATTCGCATTCGCGAAGTAGTACTGAAGAATCACGGCCGGGCTCCACTGCCGCACGCTCTTGACGATCGGGTTCACCGCGCCGAGCCCGATGTTCTGCGTGCCGAGCGCGCCGGCCGGCCCGGGCGGCGTGATGGTGCCGTTGCCGCGCACCTTGAACACCGGCGGCACGCCGGCCACCGAGGTCACCGCGATGTGATCGGTCAGGAAGTGGCTGATCGTCAGGCCGACCGTGTCCGCGGTGCTGGTGCGCAGCCCGGTGCCCGGCGAATCGAATTGCGACGGCAGCCGCAGCGGCGTGTTGATCGGTGTCGGCGCGACGCTGGTGTTCAGCGACGTGCTGCTCTGGACCGGCTGGACATGAAACCAGCCCAGCCCGATCACGTTGCTGCCGGCGCTCTGCGCATGGGCCGCGCACGGCCCCAGCGCGGCGGCGCTCGCGGCCGCCGCGCAAAGGAAAGTCTTTTTCACGGCTGGGTCCCCTCGGTTATTGGACGAATGCGCCGATCGTGAAATACGGCGTCGTCGGGTTGTTGTTGTCGAGGAAGCCGAACACGCCGCCCGTGAAGATGAACTTGCCGGTGGCCGTGGTGCTGGTGGCGTCCGTGTGCACCGAGGTGACCGTGCCCGGCGTGGCCTGGCCGAAGTTCAGGTTCAGCGCTGTTGCGAGCGAGGCCTGCGAGGCGTTGAACGGATCGAGCAGCGTGGCCTGGGCGTTGATCAGCGCGGTGGTGCGGTAGTTGAACTGGCTGTCCACGCCGATGTATTCGCCGTTCTGCGAGCCGAGCACGACGTTCGACTGCGGCGACATGATCGAGATGCCCGATTCGTCGTCGGCGGTCAGGCCCGGGATGCCGTTCGCGTCGGGCAGCGGGTTCGGGTTCGCCACGCCGGTGCGGATCATGATCGGCACGAGCTGGTTGCGCAGCTTGCCGACGATGATGTAGCCCTTCGCCTGCGGGCCGGACGGCGCCAGCGTCGGCTTCACCTGCCCCTGGTAGTTGCTGGTCACGAACGCGCCCGAGCCGTCCGGCGCGGCCGTCAGGTTGCCGCCCGGCTGACGGCAGGTGCCGGCGAACTGGCCGGTGGTGTCGCAGCGGGTCCAGGTGCCGTCGGCGTTGATCGTCACCTTGGCGTCGATGGTGGTCGGCGCGAAGTTCTGCGACGGCACTTGCCCGTAGCCGAGCTGGCTGTAGGTGCCGGCCAGGTTCGCGAGATTGGTTTCGATCGCCGAGAAGCCGATGAACGGGTAGTACGGGAACGTCGTATCCGGCACCGCGCCCACGCCGATCACGCCGGCGTACGAGATGCGCGCGCCGGGAATCGTGCCGCCCGCCACGCCGAAGCCCACGAACACGCGGGCCGGACGCGTCGGATCGAGCGTCGCGCCGTTCAACTGGAACGCGCAGTTGTTGAGCTTCTGGGTCGGCAGGCCGGTTTCCTGGGTCAGCGTGCCGGTGGCGGTGCTGCCCGCGCGGGTCGGCGTGACGGTGCCGGTGGTCACCGGAATCGGCGATTCGACATAGGTGATCTGCCAGGTCTTCTTGGTCGTATCGAGTTGCAGCTTGACGAGCTCGCCGTCGCCGCCGCCGCCCGTGTAGACGGTGCTGTAGTCGAGCGTCGACGGGCACAGGCCCGGCTCGGTCGCGGCGAGCGCGGCGGGCGGCTGTTCGTCCCCGCCCCCGCAGGCCGACAACAGCAAAGGCACGGCAAGGGCCGCGGCCAGTACGATATTCCGCTTCATGTTGCTCCTCCAGGATTGTCTTGTTTGGTGGCGGCCAGCTCCCTGTCGGCCGCTTCTTTGCTTGCCCTACCCGTGCGTGTTGCCCCCTGGCCGTGGGTCGGCCGATGGCGTCACGCCCCCGTTGATCCTGTGTGTCGCAGCCGGCCCTTGGGGCCGGCATGCGTGGTGAGCCGCCGCCGTGCAATCGGCGGTCGGCGTGCCGGCTTGCACCGGCGTGATGGGTGCGTCGAGGCGACGGGGCGCGGATCTCGCGCGAAGGTGCGTCGTCGGGAAGCGGGAGAGGCGAGACAGGGCGGCGTGGTCAGCCGGCCGGCGCCCGAAGCGGAGCGACGCGATGCCGGCGCGGCGGTGTGCGCACTGGCGCGGCGCGAGGCAGGCTCGCGCACGTGACGCGCCGTCACCCGCGATCGGGTGCCGTGCGCCGGCCGAGGCCGACGATCGGTCGATCGTCGCGCCCATGGCGGCCGCCAAAGGGGCCGGCACGATGGCCATGGCCGTCCCCTTCCACAAGGCGTGTGACATGCCTGCGTCTCCGGTGTAATTGTGCGATGTAATTTCGCCGCGCCACCTTCGGCTGTCAATTGATGGAATCGTCTAAAAAAGGCGATTGAAACGGGACGCATGCCAAAATCGCCAGTAAAACCAGGCATGTCGAGAGAAATTAAAACGTAAATGGCGTTTGAAAACTCCCTCCAGAGTGCGCGAAATGGCGCATTCGCCGATCGCGGCGATACGTCGTCAGGCTTGCGGCACAAGGCTCGCGCGCGCGAACTCGGGAGTATCCCTATTCGGGATATTCATGATTGGGAAGCAGCGGAAAATCGGCCGATTTTTCAGTGTTTCGAAAGAATGTGAATTCTCGTGAATAGCGGCGGCGCGCGATTCGGGAATGCAATCCGCGATATCCGCCGCATGCGAGAAAATCGCGGACAAGAAAAAACCGGCCGCGCGGGCCGGTTTGTCGAAATGCGGCGGAAATCGCCGCATTGCCTTCGGGCAAGGAGTGCGTCAGCGGTTCAGGCCGGCATCCTCGGCGGTGCCGATGGCCAGGTTCATGCACTGGATCGCCGCGCCCGATGCGCCCTTGCCTAGGTTGTCGAGGCGCGCGACCGTGACGAAGCGCTCGGCGTTGCCGAACACGAACAGATCGACGCGGTTGGTGTCGTTGTTCGCCTGCACGTCGAAGAAGCCGTCGTCGAGGTTCTCGGCCGCATCGTACGGCGCGACGCGCACGAACGCCTCGCCCGCGTAGTACTCGGCGAAGATCCGCTGCACGTCCTGCGGGCCCACGCGCTTGGCCAACTGGCTCGGCGTGAAGTAGGTGGTGACGGCCAGGCCCTTGAAGAACGGGCCGACGATCGGCGTGAAGATCGGCGCGTCGGCCAGGGCCGTGTGCGCGGCCATTTCCGGCAGATGCTTGTGGCCGAGCGCCAGCGCGTAGGCGCGCGGGCTGGCCAGGCGGTCGTTACCGCCGGCCTCGTAGTCGGCGATCATCTTCTTGCCGCCGCCGCTGTAGCCGGTGATCGAATAGCTGTGCGCCGCGAAATCGGCCGCCACCACGCCGGCCTCGACCAGCGGGCGCATCGCCAGCACGAACGCCGAAGCATGGCAGCCCGGCACCGCGATGCGCTTCGCGCCGCGAATGCGCTCGCGCTGGGCGCGGGTCAGCTCGGGCAGGCCGTAGGCCCAGTCGGCGCTGGTGCGAAACGCCGTGCTGGCGTCGATCAGCACCGTGCGGTCGTTGTCGACCAGCGAGGCCGATTCGCGCGAGGCGACGTCGGGCAGGCACAGGAACGTGACGTCCGAGGCGTTGATCAGGCGCCGGCGCTCCTCCACATCCTTGCGTTTCGCATCGTCGATGCGAAGGATGTCGATGTCGCCGCGGGCGGACAGGTATTCGAAGATCTTCAGGCCGGTCGTGCCTTCCTGGCCGTCGACAAAAACTTTCGTGGTCATCTTGCTCTCACGGAATGGGGCGGCCGGCGCGAACGCCGGAAAGCCGCCATTTTAAGACTTCACGGACAGGGCCGTAACCGGTTGCGCCGAAAAAAGCGGCGGCGTTCATCGTGCCTGCGCGGCGTGACGGATTGTTGACGGCGGTGTTCGATGATCGGGCCCTGGCCCGAACGGCCGGCTTCAGCGTTCGTCGGTGACGGTGAGCCGCGCCCAGCCGAGCGTGGAGACGCCGATCTCGTGATCGAACAGTTGCGCGGGGCGGCCCTGCACGGTGCGCAGGCGGTCGGTGTCGAGCGCGTAGACGGTGATCACGTAGCGGTGCGGCTTGCCGGGCGGCGGGCAGGGGCCGTCGTAGCCGTCGTTGCCGTAGTCGTTGCGGGCTTCGGCCGCGCCGAGCCGGCGCAGTGCGCCGGAGGCGCTGGCGTTGGCGGGCAGGCTCGTGATCGAGGCGGGGATGCCGATCACCGCCCAGTGCCACCAGCCGCGGCCTGGCGCGTCGGGATCGAAGACGGTGATGGCGTAGGCGCGGGTGCCGGGCGGCGGGTTCTGCCAACTGAGTTCGGGGGAGCGGTTCTCGCCGTGGCAGGCGCCCTTGGCGTAGCGCTGCGCGGCGCCGACCCGGCCGCCGTCGCGCAGATCGGTGCTCGACACCGTGAACGGAAGTTGCGCGCCGGGTTGTGCACTGCAGGCCAGCGCGGCGGCCGCCACTGCCAGCGCGCGCAGCGCGTGGCGCTGCCGCCGGTGCCGCTTCTGCCGTTGTTCCAGGCGCTGATGCTGCCGAGCGTCGAGCATGCCGCGATCCTCCCCTCACGTCGGCCGGCGGCGTGCGCCGGCACGTATTGGTGTTGCGACCCTGTGTCAAGGATGAGAGGGAGTCTACCTCGCGGCCGCCCGCGTGCGCATGAAAAAACGCCCGTCACGGGCTAGCGTGACGGGCGTTTCCGGGGGCGAGGCGCGCCGTGCGTGCGGCGCGTTCGCTCAGTCCTTCGGCGAGGTGGCGCCGCCGTGCGCGGCCGACCATTCGGCCGGCGCGTGCAGGAATTTCTCGACCTCGTCGAGCGTCTTGGTTTCGAAGTAGCCCGAGTTCTTCGCGACGCGCAGCACGTCCCACCAGGTGGCGAGCGCGTGCAGGTCGACGTCGATGTCCTTCAGGACCGAGACGCTTTCCTTGAAGATGTTGTAGTGGAACAGCACGAAGCAATGGTTCACTTCGGCGCCGGCGGTGCGCAGCGCGTTGATGAAGTTGATCTTGCTGCGGCTGTCGGTGGTCAGGTCTTCCACCAGCAGGACGCGCGAGCCTTCCTCGAGATGGCCTTCGATCTGCGCGTTGCGGCCGAAACCCTTCGGCTTTTTGCGCACGTACTGCATCGGCAGCATCATGCGGTCGGCGATCCAGGCGGCGAACGGAATGCCGGCGGTTTCACCGCCCGCGACCGCGTCGATCTGCTCGAAGCCGACGTCGCGCAGGATCGTCGCTTCCGCCATCTCCATCAGGCCACGGCGCACGCGCGGATACGAGATCAGCTTGCGGCAGTCGATGTAGACGGGGCTCGCCCAGCCGGACGTGAAGATGAACGGCTTTTCGGCGTTGAAGTGCACCGCCTGCACTTCGAGCAGGATTTTGGCGGTCGTGTCGGAGATCGTTTGACGATCGAAGCCTGTCATGGGCATTCCTTGGGTGTTGAGCGGGAGGGCGGGCGCGGGGCACCGTGGCGCGGCGACGGGTCCGGCCGGGCCGAGCCGGAGAACCGGCAGGCGGCGGAATTTCGCTGCGCGCGTGGGCCGCTATTTTACCCGAATCGGCGGGCCGCCGGACGGCCCGAACGGGGGGCCGAGGCGGGCGCCCGCCGGCGTGCTCGCCAACCTGCCGCCGCGCCTTGCTGCGGCCGTGCGTCGCGCTATGAGGAGTATCCCGGGGGGCAGCCACACGCGTGTCGGGCCAGGTGTACACTTAGCGCCCACCAGAATTTGCCGGCACCTTGGTCTCCTTGCCCATCCCGCAAACAGCAGGTTCCACGGCGCGCCGATCCGGCGCGCGACCGCTGACGCCATCGACCATCCCCCTCGATCGTTCCATCCCGGCGCATGCCTGCTGCCGGGTGCCGGCGCAACGTTTCGCACTTCCCATCCTCAACCGTTCCGCCTTTCTCGCACATCAGACGACCCATCATGGATGAACAACTGAAGCAGAGCGCGCTCGCGTATCACCAGAATCCCAAGCCCGGCAAGATCTCGGTCACGCCGACCAAGCCGCTGTCGAACCAGTACGACCTGTCGCTGGCGTATTCGCCGGGCGTCGCGGCCGCCTGCATGGCGATCCACGCCGATCCGCTCGACGCGCAGAAGTACACCTCGCGCGGCAACCTCGTCGGCGTGGTCACCAACGGCACCGCCGTGCTGGGCCTCGGCAACATCGGCCCGCTGGCGTCCAAGCCGGTGATGGAAGGCAAGGGCTGCCTGTTCAAGAAATTCGCCGGCATCGACGTGTTCGACATCGAACTGGCCGAAACCGATCCGGACAAGCTCGTCGAGGCCATCGCGATGCTCGAGCCCACGCTCGGCGGCATCAACCTCGAGGACATCAAGGCGCCCGAGTGCTTCTACATCGAGCAGAAGCTGCGCGAGCGCATGAAGATCCCGGTGTTCCACGACGACCAGCACGGCACCGCGATCATCGCCTCGGCCGCGATCCTGAACGGCCTGAAGGTGGTCGGCAAGGATCTGGCGAGCGTCAAGCTGGTGTGCTCGGGTGCCGGTGCGGCGGCGATCGCCTGCCTGGATCTGCTGGTGCACCTCGGCCTGAGCAAGGCCAACGTGCTGGTGACCGATTCGAAGGGCGTGATCTACGAGGGCCGCGGCCAGCTCGATCCGTCCAAGCAGCGCTACGCCGCCACCACCGAGGCCCGCACGCTGGCCGACGCCATCGACGGCGCCGACGTGTTCCTCGGCTGCTCCAGCGCCGGCGTGCTGAAGCCGGAAATGGTGCAGACCATGGGCAGCCAGCCGCTGATCCTGGCGCTGGCCAACCCGGAGCCGGAAATCCGCCCGGAAGCGGCCAAGGCCGTGCGTCCCGATGCGATCGTCGCGACCGGCCGTTCGGATTATCCGAACCAGGTCAACAACGTGCTGTGCTTCCCGTTCATCTTCCGCGGCGCGCTCGACGTCGGCGCCACCACCATCACGGAAGAGATGAAGCTGGCCTGCGTGCGCGCGATCGCCGACCTGGCGCAGGAAACCGATCAAAGCGAGGAAGTCGCCAAGGCCTATGAAGGCCACTCGCTCGAATTCGGTCCGGACTACCTGATTCCGAAGCCGTTCGACCCGCGCCTGATCATCAAGATCGCGCCGGCCGTCGCGCAGGCCGCGATGGATTCGGGCGTGGCCACGCGCCCGATCGCCGACATGGATGCCTATCGCGAGGAACTGGGCGCCACCGTCTACCGCACCGGCATGGTCATGCGCCCGGTGTTCACGGCGGCCAAGGCCAAGCAGGCCCGCATCGTGTTCGCCGAGGGCGAGGACGAGCGCGTGCTGCGCGCCGCGCAGGTGGTGCTGCAGGAAAGGATCGCCACGCCGATCATCATCGGCCGTCCGGCCGTGGTGGAAATGCGCCTGAAGAAGATCGGCTCGAAGCTGCGCGCCGGCACCGATTTCGAGATCGTCGATCCCGAAGACGACCCGCGCTACCAGCAGTGCTGGCAGGCCTATCACGAGCTTTGCGCGCGCGAAGGCGTCACGCCGGAGCTCGCGAAGGCCGCGCTGCGCAAGGCGAACACGCTGATCGGCGCGATCCTCGTGCACCTCGGCGACGCCGACGGCATGATCTGCGGCATGATCGACACGTACCACAGCCACCTGAAGTACGTCGATCAGGTGCTGGGTCGCGCGCCGGGCAGCGCGCATCTGGCCGCGATGAACCTGCTGATGCTGCCGGGCCGCAACCTGTTCCTGTGCGATACCTACGTCAACGAGCTGCCGAGCGCCGAGCAACTGGCCGACATGACGATCCAGGCCGCCGCCGAGATCGAGCGCTTCGGCATCACGCCGAAGGCCGCGCTGCTGTCGAGCTCGAACTTCGGCAGCGCCCCGTCGGCCTCGTCGCGCCGCATGGCCGAAGCGCGCCAACTGATCGCCGAGCGCGCGCCGCAACTGGAAGTGGACGGTGAAATGCACGGCGACGCCGCGCTGTCGGAAGTGATCCGCAAGGCCGCGTTCCCCGGCACCACGCTGACGGGCGAAGCGAACCTGCTGATCATGCCGAACGTGGAAGCCGCCAACATCGCCTACAACCTGCTGAAGATGATCGGCGGCGACGGCGTGACGGTCGGCCCGTTCCTGCTCGGCGCGGCCAAGCCGGTGCACATCCTGACGCCGGCCGCCACGGTGCGCCGCATCGTCAACATGACGGCGGTGGCTGCGGCCAACGTGAACAGCGTCGCGCGTTGAGCGCTGTCTGACTGATGTGCTTGCCGCCTGCAAGGGCGGCAAGCACGATGAAAAAACGCCACGGCGGCGGTGGCTGCGGCCAACGTGAGCAGCAGCGCATATCGGCTTCGGCCTGATGCGTTCGCCGCCCGCAGGGGCGGCAAACACCATGAAAAACGCCACGGGCCGCAAGGCACCGTGGCGTTTTTTTATGCCCGCCGCCGTTCAGGCCGGCTTCCGATCGCCGCTCAGGCGACGTGCCGCGTCACCGCCTCCGGCCCGTTCCACTGCGCGACCAGCGCCAGCCACTTGCTGCGCACGGCGGCCAGGTTGTGCTCCTTCACGTGGCCGTAGCCGCGAATCCCGTCGGGCAGGCTCGCCAGGTCGAGCGCGAGCGGCAGCCGCTCGGCCGTCAGCTTCGCCAGCACCACGTCGATCAGCGTTACGTACTCGCCGATCAGCGCGCGCTCGGTGCGGCGCTCCTCGGTGCGGCCGAACGGATCGAACGCGGTGCCGCGCAGGCCCTTGCACTTGGCCAGCAGGCGGAACGCCGACAGCATCCACGGGCCGAACGTGCGCTTGACGAGGTGGCCGTGGGCGTCGCGCTTGGCGAGGATCGGCGGCGCGAGGTGGTAGCGCAGCGTCATCGCACCGTCGAACTGCGCGGCCAGCCGGGCGAGGAACGCCGGGTCCGATTGCAGCCGCGCGACCTCGTACTCGTCCTTGTACGCCATCAGCTTGTAGAGGTTGCGCGCGACCGCCTCGGTCAGCGGTTCCTGGCCCGACGCGCTGCCGTCGAGCGCGCGTTCGGCTGCCCGCACGCGTTCGACCACCGCCGTATAACGCGCCGCATACGCCGCGTTCTGATAGGCGCTCAGTTGTTCCACGCGCGTCGCGATCAGCGTATCGACGGCCTTCTTCGTGTGCAGCGCGATCACCGTCGCGCCGTTCGGCACGCCGGCGCGCGAGCCGGCCGCGGCCTGGCGCACGCTGGCCAGGTCATGCGCGGCGCGGCGGCCCCAATCGAACGCGGCGAGGTTCTTCTCGACCTGCACGCCGTTCAGTTCGATCGCGCGCGTGAGCGACGCCAGCGTCAGCGGCAGGCCGCCGCGTTGCCATGCGTAGCCGAGCACGAACGGGTTGGTGTAGATCGTGTCGCCGAGCAGCGCCGCCGCGAACTGGTCGGCATCGACCAGATCGACGCCGTCGCCGGCCGCCGCGCGAATATCCTGCTCCGCGCTCGCGCCCGGAAACGCCCATTTCGGATTCTTGATGAAATCGGCGGTCGGCGTCTTCGCGCTGTTGACGACCACGCGCGTCGTGCCGTGACGCATGCGCGACGTGCATTCGTCGCTGGCCGTGACGAGCGCGTCGCCGCCGATCACCAGATCGGCTTCGCCCATCGCGATCCGCGTGGCGTGGATGTCGCCGGGCGCGTGCGCGATCTGCACATGGCTCATCACGGCGCCGCCCTTCTGCGCGAGGCCGGTCACGTCGAGCACCGTCACGCCCTTGTTCTCCAGGTGCGCGGCCATGCCGATCAGCGCGCCGATCGTCACCACGCCGGTGCCGCCCACGCCGGTCACCAGCACGCCCCAGGCGCGCTCGATGCCGGGCAGCGCCGGTTCCGGCACCGGCGGCAGTGCGTCGGCGTCCACCGTCACGGCCTTCGGCTTCTTCAACTGCGCGCCCTCGACGGTCACGAAGCTCGGGCAGAAGCCCTTGGTGCACGAGAAATCCTTGTTGCAGGTGGATTGGTTGATCTGCCGCTTGGTGCCGAATTCGGTGTCGAGCGGCTCGACCGACAGGCAGTTCGACTGCACCGAGCAATCGCCGCAGCCTTCGCACACGGCTTCGTTGATCACCACCCGCTTGGCCGGATCGGGATACGCGCCGCGCTTGCGGCGGCGGCGCTTCTCGGTGGCGCAGGTCTGGTCGTAGATCAGGATCGAGGTGCCGGCGATCTCGCGCAGTTCGCGCTGCACGGCGTCGAGCTGGTCACGGTGATGGATCGTCACGCCGGGCGCGAGCAGCGAGGTCTTGCCGTCGTATTTTTCGGGCTCGTCGGTGACGATGACGATCTTCGACGCGCCTTCCGCCGCGACCTGATGGGTGATCTGCGGCACCGTCAGCGTGCCGTCCACGGGCTGGCCGCCGGTCATCGCCACCGCGTCGTTGTAGAGGATCTTGTAGGTGATGTTCGCCTTCGACGAGATCGCCGCGCGCACCGCGAGCAGGCCCGAGTGGAAGTAGGTGCCGTCGCCGAGGTTGGCGAACACGTGCTTTTCCTCGGTGAACGGCGCCTGGCCGACCCACGGCACGCCTTCGCCGCCCATCTGGCTGAAGGTGCTGGTGTTGCGGTCCATCCAGACCGTCATGTAGTGGCAGCCGATGCCGGCGATCGCGCGCGAGCCTTCGGGCACCACCGTCGAGGTGTTGTGCGGGCAGCCCGAGCAGAACCACGGCTTGCGTTCGGTGGTCACGTGCGGGCGAGCCAGCGCGGCCTCCTTGGCCTGGATCACGGCGATGCGGGCGGCGATGCGCGCACGCACGTCGGACGGCAGCTCGAACTTGTCGAGCCGCGTGGCGATCGCCTTCGCGATGATGGCCGGCGACAGTTCGTAATGCGCCGGCAGCAGCCAGTTGCCCATCGGCACCGACCATTCGCCGCCCGCGCCGTCCTTCTCGTCGAACTTGCCGAAGATGCGCGGGCGCCGGCTGTCCGGCCAGTTGTACAGCTCTTCCTTGATCTGGTATTCGAGGATCTGGCGCTTTTCCTCGACCACCAGGATTTCGTCGAGGCCCTGCGCGAACTGCTGCACGCCCTGCGCTTCGAGCGGCCAGACGCAGCCGACCTTGTAGAGGCGGATGCCGATCCGCGCGCAGGTCGCGTCGTCGAGGCCGAGGTCGGTCAGCGCCTGGCGCACGTCCAGGTAAGCCTTGCCGGCGGTCATGATGCCGAAGCGCGCCTGCGGCGATTCGATCTCGATGCGGTCGAGCCGGTTGGCGCGCACGTAGGCAAGCGCCGCGTACCACTTGTAGTCGATCATCCGCGCTTCCTGCACCAGCGGCGGATCGGGCCAGCGGATGTTGAGGCCGCCGTCGGGCATGGCGAAATCGTCGGGCAGCACGATGCGCGCGCGATGCGGATCGATATCGACCGAGGCCGACGATTCCACCACGTCGGTCACGCATTTCAGCGACACCCACAGCCCCGAATAGCGGCTCATCGCCCAGCCGTGCAGGCCGAAATCGAGATATTCCTGGACGTTCGAGGGGAACAGCACCGGCAGCCCGCAGGCCTTCAGCAAGTGTTCCGATTGGTGCGCGAGGGTGGAGGATTTGGCCGCGTGATCGTCGCCGGCCAGCACCAGCACGCCGCCGTGCGGGGCGGAGCCGGCCGAATTGGCGTGCTTGAGCACGTCGCCCGAGCGGTCGACGCCGGGGCCTTTGCCGTACCACATGCCGAACACGCCGTCGTATTTCGCGCCGGGGTACAGGTTGACTTGCTGCGAGCCCCATACGGCGGTCGCGGCGAGATCTTCGTTGAGGCCGGGCTGGAAGACGATGCGGTGGGCGGCCAGGTGCTTCTGGGCTTTCCAGAGCGATTGATCGAGGCCGCCGAGCGGCGAGCCGCGATAGCCGGAAATGAAGCCGGCGGTGTTGAGGCCGGCGGCGCGGTCGCGTTCCTGCTGCAACATCGGCAGCCGGACGAGCGCCTGGATGCCGCTCATATAGGCGCGGCCACGTTCGAGCGTGTATTTGTCGTCGAGCGTGACCGATTGGAGCGCGGCTTCGAGCGTCGCGCGTTGGCCTGCGTCTAGCGGGGCATTCATATTTGTCTCCTCCACCCGTTTGGGATCACCAAAACTTGTCGGCATCGGCGTCTTGTGAACGCGCTTGCCGGGGCGCCATATTGGCGGGTTTCCGATGATGGTAGCACTGGTGGAAACCCGCCGTTTGTTGCGTGGACTGTTATAAACACACGACAGAAAGCGCCGCTCGTGCGCGTTACATCATGTAAAAGCATGTAAAGAAGCGGGGCACGACCGGCCTTTGCGTTTAGTCTCTTGCGCTGTCGGCAATGGTCGGGCGCGAACGATCGCCCTGGAATGGAGAGAGCCAGCCGACGATGAACAAGGAGGTTCAATGAACACGCGACATATCCAGAATTTTCTGATGGTGTCCACCGCGTTCTTCGCCATGACGGGGCCGGTGCGCTCGCAGGGTGCAAGTGCGTTGGCTGCGGCAGGCACCCAGATGCTGCAAATCACGCCCGCGGGCGACGCGATCGCGCCAGCCGGCGTGACGGCGACGACGCAGGTGACCGGCGCGCCGAAGGCCTGAGAGAGCGATGGCGCACCGGCGCGCGGCCTGAGCGCTTGTTCGGCAAGGTGCACCGGGCAGCCATCCAGCCATGAAAAAGGGCGGAAATCACATGATTTCCGCCCTTTTTTCGCGCCTGTTCGTTATGTCGTCGCCTTCTCGCGCGCGATCACGCCTTGTCCTTCACCACGCCGCGGCGAATCTGATCGAGCTCGATCGATTCGAACAGCGCCTTGAAGTTGCCTTCCCCGAAGCCCTGATTGCCCTTGCGCTGGATGATCTCGAAGAAGATCGGGCCGATCTGGTTCTCGGTGAAGATCTGCAGCAGCAGGTCGTCGTGCGCGCCGTCGATCAGGATCTTGCGGCGGCGCAGTTCGTCGAGCGGCTCGCCATGATCCGGCACGCGCCGGTTGACCAGCTCGTAGTACGTATCGATCGTGTCGAGCAGCGTGACTTTGCGGCCGCGCAGCGCGTCTACCGTGCCGTAGATGTCGCCGGTGCCGAGCGCGATGTGCTGAATCCCTTCGCCGTGATACGCATCGAGATATTCCTGGATCTGCCCCGGCGTGTCCGAGCCTTCCTCGTTGATCGGAATGCGGATCTTGCCGCACGGCGAGGTCATCGCCTTCGATTTGACGCCCGTTACCTTCCCTTCGATGTCGAAGTAGCGCACTTCGCGGAAGTTGAACAGGCGTTCGTAGAATTCCGCCCATTCGGCCATGCGGCCGCGATGCACGTTGTGCGTCAGGTGATCGATATAGGTCAGGCCGTGGCCGGGCGGGTTCGGCTCCGCACCGGCGATCGGCTCGAAATCGACGTCGTAGATGCCGATATCGCCGATGCTGCCCGGCGTTGCGCCATTCTTGCCGCGCCAGCGATCGACGAAATAGATCAGCGAATCGCCAACGCCCTTGATGGCCGGAATGTTCAGCTCCATCGGCCCGGTCTTGTTGTCGAAGCCCCAGGCGCCGAGGTCGAGCGCGCGGCGGTAAGCCTGTGCGGCGTCCTGCACGCGGAACGCGATCGCGCAGATCGACGGCCCGTGCAGCCGCGCGAAGCGCTGCGCGAACGAATCGGGTTCGGCGTTGACGATGAAGTTGATCTCGCCCTGGCGGTACAGCGTCACGTCCTTGTGGCGATGGCGCGCCACCGCCGTGAAGCCCATCCGCTCGAACAGCTCGCCGAGCGCCTTCGGATCGGGGGCGGTGTACTCGATGAATTCGAAGCCGTCGGTGCCGACGGGGTTCTCCCAGGTTTGGATTTGCACGGTGTCTCCTGATGGCGGATCGCGTCGATCGTGGGGCGCGGCAGGACGCCGCATGCAAACCAGTGTAGGCAAGCACGGCGGGCAGTTGCTTGCGAAACAAATCGCGTGTGGCTACGATTGCGCAACTTTCCGGCAATCCATGCCGAAATGGAGGCATGAAATGGCGCGTGTCGAACTGGATGCCATCGATCGGCGGATCCTGGCGATCCTGCAGGAGAACGGCCGGCTATCGAACCAGGAGATCGCCGAGCGCGTGAACCTGTCGCCGAGCCCGTGCCTGCGGCGCATCCGCCGGCTGGAGGAGAGCGGCGTGATCACCGGTTATGTGGCGCTGCTCGATCCGAAGCGGCTCGGCCTCGATCTGCTCGCCTATGTCAGCGTGCGGCTCGAAAAGCGCGGCGGCGTGGCCGCGGCCGGCGATGGCGCCGCCACCCATGCCGATCGTTTCCGCGCGGCGGTACAGGTGTGGCCGGAGGTGGTGGCCTGCCACGCGATGACGGGCGATCTCGACTATCTGCTGCGCGTGCAGGTGGAGGACATGGCGCATTTCTCGCGCTTCGTGCAGGAGCAGTTGCTGCACCATCCGTCGGTGATCGACGTGAAGACGAGCTTCGCGCTGGAGAGCTTCAAGGAGACGACGGCGCTGCCGATCCGTTGATTGCGCGCCGGCGGCGCCAAGCGAAACGGGCGGCCCCGGCAATGGGGCCGCCCGTTTTCATGAGGCGATGCGAGCGGACGCTGCCGTGAGGTTCAGGCGGCGATCCCGGCCGGCAGCATCGATTCGAAGATTTGCGTCGCACGGCGGGCCTGACGCTTCATCGCGTAATCGAACACGGCGGCCTGCTCCTGGAGCATCTCGGCGATGATCGTCGAGTGATCGGCCGGCGGCAGCGACAGATAGGCATCGGCTTCGCCATACGCATATTCGATACGCATGCCCGACTTCTTTGCGATATGCATCATCGTCGCGTTGCGCGACAAACAGTGCATGTAGAGCGTGGATACGTGCGTGTTGCGGCTGCGGATCGAGGCGCGCTCGAACAGCTTGGTGCCGACGCCCCGGCCGCGCGCCGATTCGAGCACCGACACGCCGAACTCGGCGGTGCGCTTGCCGCCTTCATCGGGCAGATAGGCCAGATGACCGACGCCGACCAGCGCCAGCGTTTGATCGAACACGCCGAACACGGTGTCGCGGCCGAAATCGATGGTGCGCACGTAGTTGTCGAGCACGTGATCCGGCACGATCTGGCCGAAACGCAGCAGGCGATCGTCGCCGTCGAGCGACTTGAAGTGCGTGAGCATTTGCTCACGATCGGTAGAAGCCAGTTCCCGGACGAGAACCGGTGCCTGCCCGACCTTGCCGATCGGGGCGGCGGGGCGGAGAGGGAGCGTATTCATCGTGGGTTCCTCAGAGACCATACAGCCGGTTGTGCAATGCAACAGCATTCTAACCGAACGGTACATATCGATTAAGGGAAAACCCGTATCTCCGCCGAGGGTGACTTCTAAAAATCCTCAACAATCACGCAAAGTGTTTGATTTTGAAGCGATAACGATATGACCCGATCATCTATGCGCCGAATTGGCACATGTGACCGGGGTGCAACACCGCGTGCTCAGACTTCGCCGCCGAGCCCGCGCTCGATCAGGTCGATCGCCTGCGCGGCGAAATCGCGGTAGCCGAGGCGCCCGCCCGGCTTAAGCCAGGTGAAGGTCCAGTTGATCATGCCGAACACCATCATCGTCACCGGCGTCTGGTTGTCCTTCGACACGCGGCCGGGGTAGGCGCGCTCGATCTGGCGCGTGAACGCGGCGACGATGTCGCGCTGCCGGTCGAGCACGATCTGCCGCTGCGTGATTTCGAGGTATTTGACGTCGTTGAGCAGCGCGACGTGGCGGCTGTGCGAGGTTTCGTACTCGGCCAGGAACGCGTGGATCAGCTCGGCGAACGTCTCGCGCTCGGTCAGCCCCCGGCGCTGGCTCGCGCCTTCCACCTCCGCGATGATCAGCATCAGCCGCTTCGTGTAGCGGTCGAGCAGATCGAACAGGATCGCTTCCTTGCTCTCGTAGTAGTGATACAGGCGCGCCTTCGAGGTGCCGCTCGCGGTGGCGAGATCGGTCATCGAGGTGCTCGGGTAGCTCGTTTGCGCGAACTTTTCGGCTGCGAGATCGAGGATCTGCTCGCGTTGGGATTCGTGGTCGGGCGCTCGGGTGCGGGCCATGAGGTCGGTCGGAGAATCTGCGTGAATCGGAGTCGGCCGGGCGAGCGCGTGGCGGGACTGGCGCGCGGCTCGCGGGCGGCCCTCAGCGCGTCAGCGCGGCGGGCGCGGCGGGCGCGGTGGCGCGCAGCGAAAACGAGGCGAGGCGATCGACCTGCGGGGCGTCGGTCGCGGCGTCGCCCGCCAGGTCGCCCAGCTCGATGCGCCCGGCGGCGGCCAGTTCGCGGCAACGCCAGAACGCGACGCTGTCGCTGACGGCCAGATGGCCGCGGTCGGCATGGCCGATCACCGCGCCCACCACGCGTGCGGCCGGCTGCCAGTGCTCGGTGGCGTGATCGAACACCAGCGCGTCGATGTCGCTGAAAAGGCCGCTTTTGAACGTGTTGTCGATCCAGTAGCGCAATTCGGCGTTGGCCTGCTTGGCTTCCTGCCATTCGAGCGCGAGCCGGCTGATGCGCAGCACCGAGATCGGCGCGGCCTCGGGCAGCCTGGCGCCGAGCGCCTCGGCCGGGAACAGGCCGGTCGACACGGCGGCTTCGGGGCCGCGCGGATGGGCCGGCGGCGGGAGGTCGTCGGCGCTGAGTCGCACTTCGTTCAGGCGCTGCGGCGCGTTGCGCAGATGGTAGGCCACGCGGCGCAGCATCAATTGATCGGCGGCGCTCTGCGCGTGCCAGACCACCACCTGCCCGGCGTCGGCCGCGAGTTCCGACAGCTTGGTCAGTTCGCCTGCCAGCAGCAAGGGCCAGTCGAATGCCGGGCCGGGCAGCAGCGCTTCCCAGAACGCGGCGCGTGTTTCGGGGGCATCGTCGATGCCGCGCAGCGGGCCGACGGCCAGATCGTCGAGCAGTTCGACGACGGTATCGTCGCGGCCGGCGGCCGCCAGCGCGGCGCGCAGCGAGTCGGCGGCGGAACCGCCGATGGTGACGTGGAGAGGGCTCATCTGCGTGTGATCAACGAAAAAGGGCCGCTTCCGGAGCGGGTTCGTCGACCCGTCACGAAAAGCGGCCCCTAGTGTAAGCGAGATGCCATGTCGCGAGATACCGCGCCGCGTACGGTATTGCGGCCGGTTCCCAGGCTGCGTTCGCGCAGCCGGCGTCAGCGTTCGTCGAAGCTGACCACCACCTTGTCGCTGACGGGGTGGCACTGGCACGTCAGCACGAAACCGTCGCGCACCTCGTGTTCCTCCAGCGTGTAGTTCTTGTCCATCCGCACCTCGCCCTCGATCACGCGCGCGCGACAGGTGCAGCAGACGCCGCCCTTGCAGGCATACGGCAGCGCGAGGCCGGCGCGCAGGCCCACGTCCAGCAGGCTCGCGCCCGCGTAGGGCAGGCGCAGCTTGCGGGTCTTGCCGTCGATCACGATCTCGAGCGCGGCGGCCGGCGTGGCGTCGGTGATCTCGACGGCCGGCGCGCCCGCTTGCGGCAAGGGCGTGCCGAAGCGCTCCACGTGAATCCGCTCGCGGGCCACGCCGGCCGCGCCGAGCGCCGCCTCGGCTGCGTCCATCATCGGCGCCGGGCCGCAAATGAACGCCTCGTCGATCGACGCGGCCGGCACCAGCGTATCGAGGAACGCCGCGCATCGGGCCTGATCGAGCACGCCGTGGAACAGCTCGACGTCCTGCTGCTCGTCGGACAGCACGTGATGCAGCGCGAAGCGCGCCATGAAGCGGTTCTTCAGGTCATCCAGCGCCTCCGCGAACATGATCGAATCGGCGCTGCGGTTGCCGTAGATCAGCGTGAAGCGGCTGCGCGGCTCCAGTTCGAGCGTCGTGCCGATGATCGCCAGCACCGGCGTGATGCCCGAGCCGCCCGCGAACGCCAGGTAATGCCGGCGCTGTTCGGCGTTCAGATGCGTGAAGAAGCGGCCGTCGGGCGTCATCACGTCGAGGGTGTGGCCCGGCTTCAGCGTGTCGAACGCGAAATTCGAGAAACGCCCGCCGCGCACGCGCTTGATGCCGATGCGCAGCTCGCCGTCGCGCTCGTAATCGGTGGTGCCGACGCAGATCGAATACGAGCGGCGCGTTTCCTCGCCGTCGACCTGCGCCTTCAGCGTGACGAACTGGCCCTGCGTGAAGCGGTAGTGCTCGCGCAGCTCGGGCGGCACCTCGAACGCAACGGTAAGCGCGTCGGCCGTCTCGGGCTGCACGTCGCGGATGCGCAGCGGATGGAATCGCGGAGTCGCCATGTTCAATAGGGCTTGAAGTAGTCGAAGGGTTCGCGGCAATCGAGGCAGCGATACAACGCCTTGCAGGCCGTGGAGCCGAATTGCGCGAGGCGGGCAGTGCGCGGCGAGCCGCAGCGGGGGCAGGCGGGCGGCGCTGCGGGCTTCGGCGAGAAGCGGATCACGCGCGCGGCGGGTGGGCTGCCGGGCTCGCCGGAGCCGAAGCCGGCGCTGGTGTTGGCGCCGGCCGGCGGCGCGATGCCGTAGGCGCGCAACTTGTCGCGCGCTTCGGCGGTGATCCAGTCGGTGGTCCAGGCCGGCGACAGCACCGTGACGATGCGGTGCGGCGGCGCGCCGATCGCATCGAGCGCCACGCCAATATCCTCGGCGATCTGCGACATCGCCGGGCAGCCGGAATAGGTCGGCGTGATGACGATCTCGAGCACGCCGTCCGTCGCGCGGCGCACGTCGCGCAGAATGCCGAGTTCTCGGATCGATACCACCGGGATCTCCGGGTCGGGCACGGTGTCGAGCGCGGCGCGGATCGCGGCGAGACCCGCGTCGATCGTCGGGGAAGTCGCGGTGGCCATCGTTACCAGCTCGCGCCCGGATGCTGGCGCGCAAGGCTCTGCATCTGCGCGAGCAGGAAGCCCATGTGTTCGGAGTGCTCGCCGAACTTGCCGGTGGTGACGTGCGCCACCGGCGGCGGCGCGACCAGCGTGGCCTCGGCCAGCGCGGCGTCCACGTCGGCGCGCCAGGCGGCTTCGAGCGTATCGGCCGACGGTGCGATGCCGGCTGCGGCCACGTCGTGCTCGACCGGGTCGGTCACGAAGCACTCGTGCGTGTAGGGCAGCAGGTAATCGAGCGCGGCCTGCGCGCGGCGGTGCGATTCGTCGGTGCCGTCGCCGAACCGGATCAGCCATTCGCGCGCGTGATGCTCGTGATAGCGCGTTTCCTTGACCGACTTCGCCGCGATCGCGGCCAGTTGCGGATCGGCCGAGCCTTCCAGCGCGGTCCACAAGTGCAGCATCAGCGTCGCATACAGGAAGTTGCGCACGATCGTCACCGCGTAATCGTTGACGGCGTGCGCGGTGCCGGCCAGCGGGCCGTAGTGCGGCAGTTCCACCAGCGTCAGGTTCGTGAATTCGCGTTCGGCGCGGAAAAACGCGTAATCGTCCTCGGTCCGGGTCGCGCCGTTCAGCGCTCGTTCGAGATCGGCCGCGTGTGCGTAGAGCAGCCGCGCCTGGCCGATCAGGTCGAGGCTCATGTTGGTCAGTGCGATGTCCTCTTCGAGGATCGGGCCGTGCCCGCACCATTCGGCGTTGCGCTGGCCGAGGATCAGCGCGCTGTCGGCGAGGCGCAGCACGTAGGCGAGGTGGGAAGCCGGGTGGGTCGTCATGGCCATTACATGTGGTCGACTTCGTCGGGCAGCGTGTAGAACGTCGGATGGCGGTAGATCTTGTCGCCGGCCGGCTCGAACAGCTCCGCCTTCTGGCTCGGATCGGATGCCGTGATCGCGGCCGACGGCACCACCCAGATGCTCACGCCTTCCTGCCGGCGCGTGTAGACGTCGCGCGCCATGCGCAGCGCCATCGGCGCGTCGGCCGCGTGCAGGCTGCCGCAATGCTTGTGGTCGAGGCCCTGCCTGCTGCGCACGAACACTTCCCAGATCGGCCATTCGGCTTGCATGTCTGTCTCCTCGTTGCTGAATTCGGTTGGGGGCGGATCAGGCCGCTTACCGTTCGGCGCGCCGCGCGACCTTCTCGGCGTGCGCCATCGCCGCTTCGCGTACCCATGCGCCGTCTTCGTGCGCCTTCACGCGCGTGGTGAGGCGTTCGCGGTTGCAGGGGCCGTCGCCGTTGACGACGCGCCAGAACGCATCCCAGTCGATCGCGCCGTAATCGTGATGGCCGCGCTCGGCGTTCCATCGGAGGTCGGGATCGGGAAAGCTCACGCCGAGCACGCGCGCCTGCTCGACCGCGGCGTCGACGAACTTCTGGCGCAGGTCGTCGTTCGAGATCCGCTTGATCCCCCATTTCGCCGACTGGCTGCTGTGCACCGAATCGGCGTCGCTCGGGCCGAACATCATCAACACGGGCCACCACCAGCGGTTCACGGCTTGCTGCACCATCTCGCGTTGCGCGTCGGTGCCGGCCATCATCGCGAGCAGGGCGTCGAAGCCCTGGCGCTGATGGAACGACTCCTCCTTGCAGATGCGGATCATGGCGCGCGCGTAGGGGCCGTAGGTGCAGCGGCACAGCGGGATCTGGTTCATGATCGCCGCGCCGTCGACCAGCCAGCCGATCACGCCGACGTCGGCCCAGCTCGGCGTGGGGTAATTGAAGATGCTCGAATATTTGGCCTTGCCCGCATGCAGCGCGTCGACCAGCGCGTCGCGCGAGACGCCCAGCGTTTCGGCCGCGCTATATAGATAGAGGCCGTGGCCCGCTTCGTCCTGAACCTTCGCCAGCAGGATCGCCTTGCGCTTGAGGCTTGGCGCGCGCGTGATCCAGTTGCCCTCCGGCAACATCCCGACGATCTCGGAGTGCGCGTGTTGCGAGATCTGGCGCACCAGCGTCTTGCGGTAGGCGTCGGGCATCCAGTCTTGCGGCTCGATCTTGCCGTCGGCGGACATGACCGCGTCGAAGCGGGCCTGTTCCAGCGTGACGGCGTCGGCGGGGGTGTCGCCCGATGTGGGCTGGCCGGGGAGGTCGAGGGATTGCGTATACATGGCAAGCGTCTCGCGCAGGGACAAGGTAGGCGAAGTATAAATCAACCGTCCGGTCGGTTAATTAATTTTTTCGGAAGAAGGGATGGCACGGGCCGGTAGGCGGCTTGCGTGTGGCGGCGGCGTTATCGGGCACAATCGGCATCTTTCCTGTCGAGCCTGATCGAATCATGAGTTTTCGTCGCAGTGGGGTGGGGCGTTGTGTGTCGGCCGCGGCTGTCGGTCTTGTATTGGGATGGGCCGGCGCGGCCAACGCGGCGGGCGAGCCTTGGGTGGCGGCCTGGGCCAGCGCCTTGCAGCCGATTCCCGATCTCGCATCGCCGCCGCCGCTCTACAAGACCCCCGACCTCGCGGATCGCACGTTGCGCGAGATCGTCTATCCGAGCGTGAGCGGCAATCAGGTGCGGGTGCGGATCAGCAATGCCTACGGGCGCACGCCGTTGGCGCTCGGCGCGGTACGGATCGCGCGCTCGGCGGGCGGCGCGGCGGTGCGCGAGGCGATGTCGGCCGAGCTGAGTTTCGGCGGCCGGCGCGATCTGGTGCTGGCGCCGGGCGAGGAGCGCGACAGCGATCCTGTCTCGTTGAGCGTCGAGGCCGGCGCGCCGTACGCGATCAGCCTCTACACGCGCGGCGAGCAGAAGATGACGGCCTGGCATCGCATCTCTAACCAGATCAACTATGTGTCCGTGCCTGGGGATCACACTGCCGATGGCAGCGGCGACGCGTTCAAGGTTCATCTGACGCAATCGGCCTGGGTGTCGGAGCTGGCGGTCCTGGGCAACCCGGCGGCGCGGGGCACGATCGTCGCCGTGGGCGATTCCATCACCGACGGCATGCGCTCCAGCCTCAATCGCAACCAGCGCTGGCCGGACGATTTCGTGCGCCGGCTCGGCACGGCGGGTGCGGGCGAGTGGGGTGTCGTCAATCTGGGGATCAGCGGCAACCGGCTGCTCAGCGATTCCGCCTGTTATGGCGTGGCGCTCGAGCGGCGTTTCGAGCGCGACGTGCTCGCGCGCTCCGGCGCGAAGGCGGCGGTGCTGCTGGTCGGCATCAACGACATCAACTTCCAGGCGATGCCGCCGCGCAAGGTGCTCGATTGTGATGCGCCGCATACCAAGGTGGATGCGAGGATGCTGATCGACGGCTACCGCCGCCTGATCGCCAGTGCGCATGCGCGCGGCATCGCGCTGTTCGGCGCGACATTGACGCCGGCCGCGCTGCCGCCCGAGCGTGAAGCGATCCGCACCGAGGTCAATCATTGGATTCGCACCTCGGGTGCGTTCGACGGCGTGGTGGATTTCGATGCCGCGCTGCGCGACCCGGCCCATCCGCAAGTGCTGCTGCGCCGCTATAACAGTGGCGACGATGTGCACCCGAGCGATGCGGGCTATGCGGCAATGGCCGACGCGGTGCCGATCGACCGGCTGTTGGCTGCCGCGAAGCGGCGCTGAACGACATTCGGGTGCCGTTTTTCATCGTGCCCGAATTTTTTTGCAGGGTTCTTAAAAAAGACTTGCACGCCTGCTAAAGCTTGCTTAGAATTCGGCCTCTCTCGCGATGACGGAAACGCAGAACGGGAGGAGAAGCCAGGCAGGACAAGGAGAGCGCCGGAATTTGGGCCGCTTCTTTGAACTGGTGAAGAACTCGATCGATGCAGTCTGTTGATCGAAGCGCTGAAAAAAGTAGTTGACGCGCTTCAAAATGT
>NZ_BAAILN010000060.1:11501-18070 GCF_054589155.1 Burkholderia sp. 3C | reverse complement strand
CGCCGCCGTGGCAGCAACACGGCGGCGCGGCGAAGCGGCTTCTTTGTCGACGGAATTCCACCGATGTCATCCCGTTCCCGATTCGGCACGAGCGTGTTGCCGTATCTGCTGGTCGCGCCGCAACTGGCGATCACCGCGATCTTCTTTCTTTGGCCGGCCGGCGTCGCGCTCTGGCAGTCGACCCAATCGCAGGACGCATTCGGCACCACCAGCGAGTTCGTCGGCCTGGCCAACTTCGCGCACCTGTTCGGCGATCCGCTCTACCTCGATTCGTTCAAGACCACGCTGCTGTTCAGCGCGCTCGTGACGGTCGGCGGGCTGGTTGTGTCGCTGCTGCTGGCCGCCTGCGCCGACCGCGTGATGCGCGGCTCGCGCGTCTACCGCACGCTGCTGATCTGGCCGTACGCGGTCGCGCCGACCATCGCCGCGGTGTTGTGGGCGTTCCTGTTCAACCCGAGCATCGGCATCGTCACCTATGCGCTGGCGAAGCTCGGCATCGTCTGGAATCACGCGCTGTATCCGGGCCAGGCGATGACGCTGGTCGTGATCGCCTCGATCTGGAAGCAGGTCAGCTACAACTTCCTGTTCTTCTACGCCGGCCTGCAGGCGATCCCGCGCTCGCTGATCGAGGCGGCCGCGATCGACGGCGCCGGCCCGGTGCGGCGCTTCTTCAACATCGCGCTGCCGCTGCTGTCGCCAACCAGCTTCTTCCTGCTGGTCGTGAACCTGGTGTACGCGTTCTTCGACACCTTCCCGGTGATCGACGCGGCCACCGCGGGCGGCCCCGGCCAGAGCACCAAGACGCTGATCTACAAGATCTACACCGAGGGCTTCCAGGGGCTCGACATCGGCAGCTCCGGCGCGCAGTCGGTGGTGCTGATGACGATCGTGGTGGCGCTCACCGTGGTGCAGTTCCGTTTCGTCGAACGCAGGGTGCAATACGTATGATCGAGAATCGCAAGGGCTTCGACCGGTTCTGCCACGCGGTGCTGATCGCCGGCGTGGTGATGCTGCTGTTTCCGGTGTACGTGGGCTTCTGCGCCGCCACCATGAGCGCGCAGGAAGTGTTCACGGTGCCGCTGTCGCTGATCCCCAGCACCCACCTGTTCGAGAACATCGCCACCATCTGGCATCGCGGCAGCGGCGCGACCGTCACGCCGTTCGGCGTCCTGCTGATCAACAGCCTCGTGATGGCGCTGGTGATCGCGCTCGGCAAGATCGCCGTGTCGATCCTGTCGGCCTACGCGATCGTGTATTTCCGCTTTCCGTTCCGCAACACGGCGTTCTGGCTGATCTTCGTCACGTTGATGCTGCCGGTCGAGGTGCGGATCTTCCCGACCGTGCAGGTGGTGTCCAGCCTCGGCATGACCAACAGCTACGCGGGCCTGACCTTGCCGCTGATCGCCTCGGCCACCGCCACCTTCCTGTTCCGGCAGTTCTTCATGACGCTGCCCGACGAGCTGATGGACGCCGCGCGCATCGACGGCGCCGGGCCGCTGCGCTTCTTCTGGGACGTGGTGCTGCCGCTGTCGCGCACCAGCATCGCGGCGCTGTTCGTGATCACCTTCATCTACGGCTGGAACCAGTATTTGTGGCCGATTCTGATCACCACCGACGGCGCGCTGTCGACCGCCGTGGTCGGCATCAAGACCATGATCGCCAGCGGCGACGCGGCCACCGAGTGGCATCTCGTGATGGCCGCGACGCTGCTGACCATGCTGCCGCCGCTGGTGGTGGTGCTGGCCATGCAGCGCTGGTTCGTGCGCGGCCTGGTGGATACCGAAAAATAAGCATCTGTCTGGAGAGTGTCGAAGCATGGCTGCACTGAGCTTGAACGGCGTCCGCAAGAGTTACGACGGCAAACACACCGTCCTGCACGGCATCGACGCCGACATCGCCGACGGCGAATTCATCGTGCTGGTCGGGCCGTCCGGCTGCGGGAAATCGACGCTGCTGCGGATGATCGCCGGGCTGGAGAGCGTGACGGAAGGCGAGATCGCGATCGGCGGCACGGTCGTCAACGCGCTGGAGCCGAAGGATCGCGATATCGCGATGGTGTTCCAGAACTACGCGCTGTACCCGCACATGACGGTCGCGCAGAACATGGGCTACGGCCTGAAGATCCGCGGCC
The DNA here is from genome assembly GCF_054589155.1 of Burkholderia sp. 3C. Taxonomy (NCBI): domain Bacteria; kingdom Pseudomonadati; phylum Pseudomonadota; class Betaproteobacteria; order Burkholderiales; family Burkholderiaceae; genus Burkholderia; species Burkholderia sp. 3C. The sequence goes on along the minus strand of NZ_BAAILN010000060.1, from coordinate 15,939 downwards.
TGCCCCGCACGGAAATCGACGCGCGGGTGGCGGCCGCCGCGAAGATCCTCGAACTCGAGGCGCTGCTCGCGCGGCGGCCGCGCGAGCTGTCGGGCGGGCAGCGGCAGCGCGTGGCGATGGGGCGCGCGATCGTGCGCGAGCCGGCGGTGTTCCTGTTCGACGAGCCGCTGTCGAACCTCGACGCCAAGCTGCGCGTGCAGATGCGGCTGGAGATCCAGCGCCTGCATGCACGGCTCGGCACCACCAGCGTGTACGTCACGCACGACCAGATCGAGGCGATGACGCTGGCGCAGCGCGTGATCGTCATGAACCGCGGGCGGGCCGAGCAGATCGGCGCGCCCGTCGACGTCTACGAGAAGCCGGCGACCACCTTCGTGGCCGGCTTCATCGGCTCGCCGGCCATGAACCTGCTGCGCGGGCGGCTCTCGGCCGACGGCGCGCTGTTCGAGGTGGCGGGCGGCGGGCCGCGCCTGCCGGTGGCCGGCGCGCCCGGCATCGGCCGCGAGGTGGCGCCGGGCCGCGAGTGGGTGCTCGGCATGCGGCCCGAACACATGACGCCGCAGCCCGGCATGCCGGCCGCCACCTTGCCGGTGGATTCGTGCGAGCTGCTCGGCGCCGACAATCTCGCGCACGGCCGCTGGGGCGACTACGACGTGGCGGTGCGGCTGCCCTACGCCGAGCGCCCGCCGACCGGCTCGGCGCTGCAGGTGTCGCTGCCCGCGCACCGGCTGCATTTCTTCGACCCGGCCACGGGCCACCGCGCCAACTGATCTCCGATTCCACCCCGCAGTCGAACGAGGACACCGTCATGCCCGAGCACGATCCGCAATCCTGGCCGTATGCGCCTGTCGCGCGCATCGTCGCGCATCGCGGCGGCGGCAAGCTGGCGCCCGAAAACACGCTGGCCGGCTTCGAGGAGGGCGCGCGGCGCGGGCACCGGATGGTGGAGTTCGATGCGAAGCTGTCGGCCGACGGCATCAGTTTCCTGCTGCACGACGATACGGTCGCGCGCACTTCGAACGGCGAGGGTGCGGCCGCCGGCATGGATTACGCGGCGCTGGCCGCGCTCGATGCGGGAAGCTGGTTCGACGCGCACTTCGCCGGCGAACGGATGCCGACGCTGGAGGAGGCTGCCGCGCGTTGCCTCGCGCTCGGCCTGGCGGCCAACGTGGAGATCAAGCCGTGCCCGGGGCGCGAGGCCGAAACCGGCGAGCGGGTGGCGCGCGACACGGCGCGCTATTGGCGCGGCGCGGCGGTGCCGCCGCTGCTGTCGTCGTTTTCGGTGGACGCGCTGGCGGCCGCGCAACGCGCGGCGCCGGCGCTGCCGCGCGGCTTGCTGCTCGACACGCTGCCGGACGACTGGCAGGCCCTCACCGCCCGGCTCGGCTGCGTCGCGCTGCATGCGAACCATCGCGAGTTCGACGCGGCGCGCGTGGCCGCGATCCGCGCGGCCGGGCTGCGCACGCTGGCCTATACGGTCAACGATCCGGCGCGGGCGCGCGAACTGATCGGATGGGGTGTGGATCTGATCTGTACCGATCGTATCGATTTGATCGGCCCCGATTTCGCGACAGCGCAAGGCTGACGCGCGCGATTGACCTCGCATTCGGCGGTTGCCGTCTTCGAGGATCACCTCGAAAGAGAATGTTTTTCGGGCCGGAACCCAATCAAGCGGAAAATAAAAATATCGAATTCGCGCGGTTGGCGATGAAAATGCTCCGTACGATGCGGGATGTAAAGCAAGTTCACATCCCGCTTTCGTTACGTCAGGAAAAAATCGCTACAAATTGCTGCGAGATTAACCATTCCCCAAATATTCGACTACGCTTAGAAGCACGTCGTTCAGAAGCGGTAGCCGACGTTCACGTAGCTCACGATCGGATTCAGCTTGATGTGGGCTTGAGAGGTTTGGGTGAGCGTGCCGACCTGGCTGGCGCGTTGGGTGGTCAGGGTGGCGGTCAGGCTGACCGGGATGTACGAGATCGACAGGCCGGCGAACCAGTGCTTGTTGAAGTTGTAGTTGAAGCCGGCGTTGAATACGGGCGCCCACTGGTTGCTGGTCGTGGCGCTGGTCGGCCCGCCCAGGGCGCCGTTCTCGAAGGCGCTGTTGGTGATCTTCGCACCGGTGAAGTAGATGTAGGTCGCGCCGACGCCCACGTACGGACGGAATTTCGCCTCGGCGCTGTTGAAGTAGTACTTGAGCAGCAGGGCCGGGCTCCACTGGTAGGCACGGCCGATCGTGCCGAACCGCGACAACGATCCTTCGCCTTCAATATTGAACTTTGGCGGCACCCCGTAGACGAATTCGGTAGCGATGTGGTCGGTCACGAAATAGCCGGCGGTGAAGCCGAACGTGTCGGCGTCCGAAATGCCGGCGCCGGTGTTCGGGACCGATTGATTCACAGGGGTTCCACCCACGCTCATGATTTTCAGTGGGTCGCTCGAATCCTGAGGGGCGAGATGAAACCAGCCCGTGGTGACATAGAAGCTTCCAGCCGATTGCGCTTGCGCGGGGGAGCCCGCAGTCATGAGTGCAAGTGCAACGGTCCCCGTAATGGCCAATTGTTGTTTCATCGGTTTGTCTCCTCCTTGATAAAAGGCGTGCTCATTATGACCACGGCGTTTCAAACGGAACAGGCTTGTAAGCTAGAGCAATCTCCCTAGGATTCGCACGAACGTACGAATCCTCCCTGCCGCGCGGGGCTCTGCGCGGATGCAGTCTTTCGGGCCTTCGGGTATTTCCTAACGCGATCAAACGGACATTCAGCATGGCACGGCTAGCACGACTCTACGTTCCCGATCAGCCGCAGCACGTCATCCTGCGCGGCCTGGATCAGCAACCTGCGTTCGTCGACGATCAGGATTACGAGCTTTTCATCGATTGTCTGAAGGCGGCGGCGCGCGATCATCAACTGGCAGTGCATGCCTATGTGCTGCTGCCGCGACAAGTTCAGCTGCTCGTCACGCCCAGCGACGAGGCAAGCCTGCCGAAGGCGATGCAGGCGGTCGGCCGACGCTATGTTGCGCATTTCAACCGCCGCTATTCGCGGCGCGGCACGTTGTGGGAAGGCCGCTATCGCGCCACCGTGATCGAGGGCGAACGCTACTTCCTGCTGGCGAGCCGGGTGGTGGAGTTGAGCCCCGTGCGTGCGCAGCTCGCGCAGGCCCCCGAGGCTTACCGCTGGGCGAGCTACCGTCACCATATCGGCCTGACCGTCGACAGCCTGATCACCGATCACCCGTTGTACTGGGCGCTCGGCAACACGCCGTTCGAACGGCAGCGCGCCTACAAGGAGCTGTGCGAACAGCCGCTCGACGAGCGCCAGACCGACCAGCTTCAGCAGGCCACGCTCAAGGGCTGGGTGCTCGGCAGCGAAACGTATCGTGAGTGGGCGGCCCGCACCGCGAACCGTCGCGTCTCGCCGCTGCCTCGCGGACGGCCGCGTAAGGTACGTGAAAACAATGGTCCGCACAACCCATCCGCCCATCAGTAATAACGGCAGCGGGGGGACCACGGCGGCATCTTCGGGTGCCGCCCTTTTTTTGCACCAAATCGATGCGTCCCCAATAAAAAGGCACCAATCCGAAACATCCAAATAATTGGTGTCAGACCAAACGGTTTTTGTTGCTATTCCGTTGATTCGTCGCGTATATTCCGATTTCCGGCATGCCGGGCGAAAGTGCGCCCGGCGCCAGCCCGCCACGCCGCCGCCGAAGCGGCGGGCGACAAGTACATGTTTCAACGGCCGCAAGGCCCCTACTCAGACGGTGTCCCCATGAACGACCACCAAGAGCCGCAGGGCGCGGTTCCCGCCGCGCAAGGTCTTTACGATCCGCAGAACGAGCACGACGCTTGCGGCGTCGGCTTCGTTGCGCACATCAAGGGCAAGAAAAGCCACGAGATCGTCGAGCAGGGCCTGAAGATTCTCGAAAACCTCGATCACCGCGGCGCGGTGGGCGCCGATCCGCTGATGGGCGACGGCGCGGGCATCCTGATCCAGATCCCGGACGCGTTCTATCGCGAGGACATGGCCAAGCAGGGCGTGACGCTGCCGCCGGAAGGGGAATATGGGGTCGGCATGGTGTTCCTGCCGAAGGAAAGCGCCTCGCGCATCGCCTGCGAGCAGGAGCTGGAGCGCACCGTCAAGGCCGAAGGCCAGGTGGTGCTCGGCTGGCGCGACGTGCCGGTCGATTCGACCATGCCGATTTCGCCCACGGTCAAGGCGTCCGAGCCGCTGATCCGCCAGATCTTCATCGGCCGCGGCAAGGACGTGATCGTCACCGACGCGCTCGAACGCAAGCTGTACGTGATCCGCAAGACGGCGAGCCACCGCATCCAGGCGCTCAAGCTGCAGCACGGCAAGGAATACTTCGTGCCGTCGATGTCGGCGCGCACCATCGTCTACAAGGGCCTGCTGCTGGCCGGCCAGGTCGGCGT
>NZ_BAAILN010000060.1:0-11382 GCF_054589155.1 Burkholderia sp. 3C | reverse complement strand
TGGCGCTGGTGCACCAGCGCTTCTCGACCAACACGTTCCCGGCCTGGGAACTGGCCCACCCGTACCGGATGATTGCCCACAACGGCGAAATCAACACGGTGAAGGGCAACGTCAACTGGCTGAACGCCCGCACCGGCGCGATCGCCTCGCACGTGCTCGGCGACGACCTGCCGAAGCTCTGGCCGCTGATCTACCCGGGCCAGTCGGATACCGCATCGTTCGACAACTGCCTCGAACTGCTCGTGATGGCCGGCTATCCGCTCGTCCACGCGATGATGATGATGATTCCGGAAGCGTGGGAACAGCACACGCTGATGGACGACAACCGCCGCGCGTTCTACGAATACCACGCCGCCATGATGGAGCCGTGGGACGGCCCCGCCGCGATCGCCTTCACGGACGGCCGCCAGATCGGCGCGACGCTCGACCGCAACGGCCTGCGTCCGGCGCGCTACATCGTCACCGACGACGACCTCGTGATCATGGCCTCGGAAGCCGGCACGCTGCTGATCCCCGAATCGAAGATCGTCAAGAAGTGGCGCCTGCAGCCGGGCAAGATGTTCCTGATCGACATGGAACACGGCCGCATCATCGACGACAAGGAACTGAAGGACAACCTCGCGAACGCGAAGCCGTACAAGAGCTGGATCGATGCGGTGCGCATCAAGCTCGACGAGATCGACGCGAAGGACGAGGAAGTCGCCGCGGAACGCCGTTCGGCGTCGACGCTGCTCGACCGTCAGCAGGCGTTCGGCTACACCCAGGAAGACCTCAAGTTCCTGATGGCGCCGATGGCCGTCAGCGGCGAGGAAGGCATCGGCTCGATGGGCAACGATTCGCCGCTCGCGGTGATGTCGAACAAGAACAAGACGCTCTACAACTACTTCAAGCAGTTGTTCGCGCAGGTCACCAACCCGCCGATCGATCCGATCCGCGAAAACATGGTGATGTCGCTCGTGTCGTTCATCGGCCCGAAGCCGAACCTGCTCGACACGCAGAACGTCAACCCGCCGATGCGGCTCGAAGTGTCCCAGCCGGTGCTGGACTTCAAGGACATCGCGAAGATCCGCTCGATCGATCAATACACGGGCGGCAAGTTCAGCGCGTACGAACTGAGCATCTGCTATCCGGCCGCCTGGGGCAAGGAAGGCATCGAGGCGCGTCTGGCCTCGCTGTGCGCCGAAGCCGTCGATGCGGTCAAGTCGGGCTACAACATCCTGATCGTGTCGGATCGCAAGACCGACGCGGATACGGTCGCGATTCCGGCGCTGCTGGCCACCTCGGCGATCCACTCGCACCTGGTCGACCAGGGCCTGCGCACCAGCACGGGCCTCGTCGTCGAAACCGGCTCGGCGCGTGAAACGCACCACTTCGCGCTGCTCGCGGGCTACGGCGCGGAAGCCGTGCACCCGTACCTCGCGATGGAAACGCTCGCCAAGATGGCCGAAGGCCTGCCGGGCGACCTGTCGGCCGAGAAGGCGATCTACAACTTCACGAAGGCGGTCGGCAAGGGCCTGTACAAGGTCATGTCGAAGATGGGCATCTCGACGTACATGTCGTACACGGGCGCGCAGATCTTCGAAGCGGTGGGCCTCGCGAGCAGCCTCGTCAACAAGTACTTCAAGGGCACGGCCTCGAAGGTCGGCGGCATCGGCCTGTTCGAAGTGGCCGAGGAAGCGCTGCGCCTGCACCTCGACGCGTTCGGCGACAACCCGATCCTGCGCGACATGCTCGACGCCGGCGGCGAGTACGCGTTCCGGATTCGCGGCGAAGACCACATGTGGACGCCCGATTCGATCGCCAAGCTGCAACACGCGACGCGCAGCAACTCGTACCAGACGTACAAGGAATACGCGCACCTGATCAACGACCAGACGCGCCGTCACATGACGTTCCGCGGCCTGTTCGAGTTCAAGGTCGATCCGTCCAAGGCGATCCCGATCGACGACGTCGAATCGGCCAAGGAGATCGTCAAGCGCTTCGCCACCGGCGCGATGTCGCTCGGCTCGATCAGCACCGAGGCGCACGCCACGCTGGCCGTCGCGATGAACCGCATCGGCGGCAAGTCGAACACCGGCGAAGGCGGCGAGGACGTGAACCGCTACCGCAACGAACTGCGCGGCATCCCGATCAAGAACGGCGATTCGCTGCGCTCGGTGATCGGCGAGGAAGTCGTGCGCGACACCCCGCTGAAGGATGGCGATTCGCTGCGCTCGAAGATCAAGCAGGTCGCGTCGGGCCGCTTCGGCGTCAATGCCGAATACCTGTCGTCGGCCGACCAGATCCAGATCAAGATGGCGCAGGGCGCGAAGCCGGGCGAAGGCGGCCAGTTGCCGGGCCACAAGATCTCGGAATACATCGGCAAGCTGCGTTACGCGGTGCCGGGCGTGGGCCTGATCTCGCCGCCGCCGCACCACGACATCTACTCGATCGAGGATCTGGCACAACTGATCCACGACCTGAAGAACGTCAACCCGGTCGCGAGCATCTCGGTGAAGCTCGTCTCGGAAGTGGGCGTGGGCACGGTCGCGGCCGGTGTGGCCAAGGCCAAGGCCGATCACGTGGTGATCGCCGGCCATGACGGCGGCACGGGCGCCTCGCCGCTGTCGTCGCTGAAGCACGCCGGCACGCCGTGGGAACTGGGCCTCGCCGAAACGCAGCAAACGCTCGTGCTGAACGGCCTGCGCGGCCGCATCCGCGTGCAGGCCGACGGCCAGATGAAGACGGGCCGCGACGTCGCGATCGGCGCGATGCTCGGCGCGGACGAATTCGGTTTCGCAACGGCGCCGCTCGTCGTGCAGGGCTGCATCATGATGCGCAAGTGCCATCTGAACACCTGCCCGGTCGGCGTGGCGACGCAGGACCCGGTGCTGCGTGCGAAGTTCTCGGGCCAGCCCGAACACGTCGTCAATTACTTCTTCTTCGTGGCCGAGGAAGTGCGCGAAATCATGGCGCAACTCGGCATCGCGAAGTTCGACGACCTGATCGGCCGTGCCGAGCTGCTCGACACGCGCAAGGGCGTCGAGCACTGGAAGGCGAAGGGCCTCGACTTCACGCGCGTGTTCTACCAGCCGCAAGTCGAGAACGCCTCGACGCGTCACCTCGACGTGCAGGATCACGGCCTGGAGCGCGCGCTCGACCACACGCTGATCGAGAAGGCGAAGGGCGCGATCGAGAACGGCGAGCACGTGTCGTTCATCCAGCCGGTGCGCAACGTCAACCGTACGGTCGGCGCGATGCTGTCGGGCGTGATCGCCAAGAAGTACGGCCGCGACGGCCTCGACGACGACGCGATCCACATCCAGTTGAAGGGCACCGCGGGCCAGAGCTTCGGCGCGTTCCTCGCGAAGGGCGTCACGCTCGATCTGGTCGGCGACGGCAACGACTACGTCGGCAAGGGCCTGTCGGGCGGCCGCATCATCATCCGTCCGACCAACGATTTCCGCGGCAAGTCGGAAGAGAACATCATCTGCGGCAACACGGTGATGTACGGCGCGCTGGAAGGCGAGGCGTTCTTCCGCGGCGTGGCCGGCGAGCGCTTCTGCGTGCGCAACTCGGGCGCCACGGCGGTCGTCGAGGGCACGGGCGACCACGGCTGCGAATACATGACGGGCGGCGTGGTGGTGGTGCTCGGCGAAACCGGCCGCAACTTCGCGGCCGGCATGTCGGGCGGCCTGGCCTATGTCTACGATCCGGACGGCATGTTCGCGGCCAAGTGCAACAAGGCGATGGTCGCGCTCGATCCGGTGCTGCAACAGGCCGAACAGGAACGCACCGTCGACCGTGGCCTCTGGCACACCGGTCAGACCGACGAAGCGCTGCTGAAGGGGCTGATCGAGCGTCACTTCCAGTTCACCGGCTCGCCGCGCGCGAAGTCGCTGCTGGAAAACTGGGATGCGGCGCGCCGCCAGTTCGTGAAGGTGTTCCCGCACGAATACAAGCGCGCACTCGGCGAAATGGCCGCGGCGAAGGCCGCCAAGCAAGCCGCCGTCGCAGCCTGACGCAACCGATCGATACCAACTAGCGAACGCGCCCGCCGCCAGCGGCGGGCGCGGGTCCCCTCCCGAACCACCCAGATTCAGACGAGAACCTTATGGGCAAGGCAACCGGTTTTCTCGAGTTCGAACGCCGCCACGAGGCGTACGAGGCTCCGCTCACCCGCGTAAAGCATTACAAGGAATTCGTCGCGGCGCTGTCCGACGAAGACGCGAAGATCCAGGGCGCACGCTGCATGGATTGCGGCATTCCTTTCTGCAACAACGGCTGTCCGGTCAACAACATCATTCCGGACTTCAACGATCTCGTGTATCGCCAGGATTGGCAGCACGCGATCGAGGTCCTGCACTCGACCAACAATTTCCCCGAGTTCACGGGCCGCATCTGCCCGGCGCCGTGCGAAGCGGCCTGCACGCTCGGCATCAACAACGATCCGGTCGGCATCAAGTCGATCGAGCACGCGATCATCGACAAGGCCTGGGCCGAAGGCTGGGTCAAGCCGCTGCCGGCCGCGCACAAGACGGGCAAGAAGGTGGCCGTGGTCGGTTCCGGCCCCGCCGGCCTGGCCACCGCGCAGCAACTGGCGCGCGCCGGCCACGACGTCACCGTGTTCGAGAAGAACGATCGCGTGGGCGGCCTGCTGCGCTACGGCATCCCCGATTTCAAGCTGGAAAAGTGGCTGATCGACCGCCGCATGCGCCAGATGGAAGCCGAAGGCGTGACGTTCCGCACCGGCGTGTTCATCGGCAAGGACCCGCTGCCCGAATCGATCGGCAGCCTGGCCAAGGAAACCATCTCGCCCGATACGCTGCAGGACGAGTTCGACGCGATCGTGATCGCGGGCGGCTCCGAAACGCCGCGTGACCTGCCGGTGCCGGGCCGCGACCTCGCGGGCGTGCACTACGCGATGGATTTCCTGCCGCTGCAGAACCGCGTCAACGCCGGCGACAGCCTGCCCGACCAACTGGTCGCCAAGGGCAAGCACGTGATCGTGATCGGCGGCGGCGATACCGGCTCGGATTGCGTCGGCACCTCGAACCGTCACGGTGCGGAATCGGTCATGCAGTTCGAACTGCTGCCGCAGCCGCCCGAGCAGGAAAACAAGCCGATGGTGTGGCCGTACTGGCCGATCAAGCTGCGCACCTCGTCGTCGCACGACGAAGGCTGCGAGCGCGATTGGGCGGTCGCCACCAAGCGTCTCGAAGGCTCAAACGGCAAGGTCGAGAAGCTGATCGCCGCGCGCGTCGAATGGAAGGACGGCAAGATGACCGAAGTGCCGGGTTCCGAATTCGAGCTGAAGGCCGACCTCGTGCTGCTGGCGATGGGCTTCACGCAACCGGCCGCGCCGGTGCTCGACGCGTTCGGCGTCGCCAAGGATGCGCGCGGCAACGCGCGTGCGGCCACCGAAGGCGAGCGCGCCTACTCGACCTCGGTCGACAAGGTGTTCGCGGCCGGCGACATGCGTCGTGGCCAGTCGCTCGTGGTGTGGGCGATTCGCGAAGGCCGCCAGTGCGCGCGTGCGGTCGACGCGTTCCTGATGGGCCATTCGGAACTGCCGCGCTGATCGGGCGGCAGGCGCGGCGCGCGATGCGGGATTCGCGCCGCGCGCCATGAAAAAAAAGAGCACGCCCTGGCGTGCTCTTTTTGCTTTGCGGCGCCGGGATTACGCGGCGTCGCGCTGCACGTCGAACGTGCGATCGTGGAACGCCGTCAGCGATTCGCGGTGCGCGATGCTGACGATCGCCGCGCCCGGCAGGCGCGCGGCCAGCAGGCCGTAGAGCAGCGCTTCGTTGTCGGCGTCGAGTGCGCTGGTCGCTTCATCGAGGAACAGGTAATCGGGCTTGTGCAGCAGCGCGCGCGCGCCGGCCAGACGCTGCTGCTCGCCCGGCGAGAGCACCTGGGTCCAGTGGTTCGACTCGTCGAGCCGCGTCGCGTAATCGTCCAGGCCGAAATCGCGCAGCACGGCGCGGCATTCGTCGTCGCCGAACCGCTCGGCCGCCGACGGGTAGGCCAGCGCCGCCTTCAGCGTGCCGATCGGCAGGTAGCTGCGCTGCGGCACGAACATCATCCTGGCGCCCACCGGCGCGTCGATCGCGCCGTCGCCGAACGGCCAGAGGCCGGCCAGCGCGCGCATCAGCGTGCTCTTGCCCGCGCCCGACGCGCCGCGCACCAGCCAGCGCGAACCGGGCTCGATCGTCAGGTCGCCGATGGTCGACAGCGGCCGGCCGTCGGGCAGCGCGAGGCGCAGGCCCGAGGTGGTCAGCGCCTCGGTATCGACCAGATGCAGGTTGATGCCGCCGTGCTCGGTGGCCGGCGACATCGTTTCCTTCAGGTGCGAGGCGCGCGTGATGCGCTTGAATTCGCGCAGACGATTGACGGTCGCGCGCCATTCCACCAGCGTCGGGTAGCTGTTGATGAACCACGAGAACGAATCGCTGACGGTGCCGAACGCACTGCTGATCTGCATCAGCACGCCGAACGAATAGGCGCCCGCGAAGTAGCGCGGCGAGGCCACCGCGATCGGGAAGATGATCGCGAGCTGGCCGTAGAAGCTCAACACGAAGTTCATGCGCCGCGTGTAGGCCATCAGGCGCCACCAGTTGTCGCGAATCCGCTCGAACAGGCCGAGCGCGTTCTGCTTTTCACGCGAGGTGCCGTCGAAGAACGCGATCTGCTCGGCGTTTTCGCGGATCCGGATCAGGCCGAAACGGAAATCGGCCTCGACGCGCTGCTGCTGGTAGTTGATCGACACGAGCGGGTGGCCCGCCTTGTGCGTCAGGTAGGAGCCGACCAGCGCGTACAGCGCGGCGGCCCACACCATGTAGCCCGGGATCGTGACCTGCGAGCCGCCGAACGGAATCGACAGCGCGCCGGCGATCGACCAGAGAATCACCACGAACGAGCACAGCGTGACGACCGTGGAGATCAGGTCGAGCGTCAGCGCGAGCGTGGAGGTGGACAGCGAGTTCAGGTCGTCGGTGATCCGCTGGTCCGGGTTGTCGGTCAGGCGGTCGCGTTCGATGCGGTAGAACGCGCGGTCGTTGAACCAGTCGTCGAGCGCCCGGTTGGTGATCCACTGCCGCCACCGGAAGCCGAGCATCTGCCGCAGGTAGGTGCGGTAGATGGCCAGGATGATGAACGCGAACGCGTAGCCGGAGAACACCAGCAGCAGGTGCGGGACCTGCGCGGCGTCCTTCTGCTGCAGCGCGTTGTAGAACCCGGCGTTCCAACTGTTGAGCCGGACGTTGATCCAGACGATCACGAGGTTCATCGCGATGATCGAGACGAGCAGGCCCCATGCGATCTTCCATTCCGAAGACACCCAAAAGGGCTTGATGAGGCTCCACGCGGAGATGCGGGCGTCGCCTGGCGGCGCGTCGTTCGGGCGGGCGACGGGGGACGAGGGAGTCATGGGCTTCCTGCGGTGGGCGGCGCGATGCCGGGGTGGGTCGGAACGAGGCGCGCGGCGGCGCACCTCAAATCGTGCCATATGACAGCGGCTCGCCGCGGATTGTGCGGCGCGTCGCTTAAACGGCTCTTAACCGCGGCGGGCGCGGTGTCGCAAGCGCTTTGTCAGCAAGGCCGGCCGGGCATTGGCGGCTATTGTGCCAGCACCGCGCCGCCGCGCGCACCGGCGCTTCGGCCGCAGGCCGAGGTTTGCGGCCGTTTCGGCTTCTGTGGTCTAATGTCCGCCTGACGAAACAGGGGTGCTTTGCTGCCAGCTTGGTCCGGTAACGGATCGCACGGCGTGCGGCGGCAAGGCTGAGAGAGACCCTTCGCACCCGATCCGGGTAATACCGGCGCGGGAAGTTTCCGATTCCACCGGGTCGCGCCCGCCGCCATCGTTTGGGATGTGCCGGCATGCGTCGTCCGGTCGGCTCCGGCCGCTGGTTTCGTCCGTTCGATTGCGCCCTCGCGCGTTACGGAAGGAAGCCCATGTCTGTTCTGCCTGTCCTGTTGTGTCCCCCCGGTTTCGATGCTGCGTGCCGTCCGTTGTGGTCGGCCGCCGATGCGCGCGCGTTGGTCGCGTGCGGCGCGGCTGCATGCGTTGTGGCTGCGTTTCGCGCACGTGCCGAGGTGAGGCGATGAGCGGCGCATCCGCTGCACGCGCCGATGTCGCCGTGCTCGGCGGCGGCCTGGTCGGCCGGCTGATCGCGTGGCGGCTCGCCGGCACAGGGCTGCGCGTGTCGTTGTACGAACGCGGCGACGCGGCCGGCTCGGGTGCTGCCGCATGGGTGGCGGCAGCGATGCTCGCGCCGCTGGCCGAGGCTGCGAGCGCCGAACTGTTGATCACCGAACTGGGCGCGGCCTCGCTCGAACGCTGGCCCGGCTGGCTCGCCGAGTTGCCCGAGCCGGTGTTTTTCCAGCGCAACGGCACGCTGGTGGTGTGGCATCAGGCCGACCGCGCCGAGGCGCCGCTGTTCGAACGGCGCGTGCGCGCCAATGCGCCGGCCGCGCTCGTCGAGGGCGGCTTCGTCGCGCTGGCGGGCGCGCAGGTGGACGCGGCCGAGCCGGCGCTGGCCGGCCGTTTCGGGCGCGGGTGGCTGCTGCCGCGCGAAGGCCAGCTCGACAACCGCCAGACGCTCGCCGCACTGGCCGCGGGCCTGGCCGAGCGCGGCGTCGACACCCACTGGCACACCGCCGTCGATGTCGCGCCCGAACCGCGCGCGCACCTGACGATCGATTGCCGCGGCCTCGGCGCGAAGCCGGTGCTGCCGGCGCTGCGCGGCATTCGCGGCGAGGTCGCGCGCGTGCATGCGCCCGGCATCGGCCTGACGCGGCCGGTGCGGCTGCTGCATCCGCGCTACCCGCTCTACATCGCGCCGAAGCAGAACGATCTGTACGTGATCGGCGCGACCGAGGTGGAAGGCGAGGACATGTCGCCCGTGAGCGTGCGCTCGGCGCTCGAATTGCTCAGTGCCGCGTTTTCCGTGCATCCGGCATTCGGCGAGGCGCGCATCCTCGAACTCGGCTCGCAATGCCGGCCGACGCTGCCCGATCACCGCCCGGCGATCGTCCGTTGCGGTGAGGCGACGCTGGCCGTCAACGGCCTCTACCGGCACGGCTTCATGATCGCGCCCGAGGTGGCGCAAGCCGCCGTCGAGTGGGTGCAGGCGAGGTTCGGCGGCGCGCCGGGCCTGCATCGCGCCGATGCCGACGCCTTCGCCGCCTGGCGTGCCGCCGCGCGCTGGCCGGACCTGTTTCAGACCGACGCGGCGCATGCGTAAGGCGCCGCCCCCGACCTACCGAATCCCGCCATGGACATCCAGATCAATCAACAGACGCTGACGCTCCCCGACGGCGCGACCGTCGCCGACGCGCTCGCCGCCTACGAGGCCCGCCCGCCGTTCGCGGTGGCCGTCAACGGTGCGTTCGTCGCGCGCACGCGCCACGCCCAGCACGCGCTGGCGGCCGGCGACCGGCTCGACGTCGTGCATCCCGTCGCGGGCGGCTGAGCCGCGCGCCATTACAGGACTTCCTCATGACGCTCCTTGCTCCCCCCGATTCGCTGACGCTGTACGGCACCACGTTCCAGAGCCGCGTGCTGCTCGGCACCTCCCGCTATCCGTCGCTGCAATCGCTGTCCGATTCGATCGTCGCCTCGAAGCCCGGCATGGTCACGGTCGCGCTGCGTCGGCAGATGACCGCCGGCACCGCCGAGGCCGGCTTCTTCGATCTGCTCAAGCGTCACGACGTGCCGCTGCTGCCGAACACGGCCGGCTGCCAGACGGTGGCCGAGGCGGTCAACACCGCGCAGATGGCGCGCGAGGTGTTCGAGACCGACTGGATCAAGCTCGAACTGATCGGCGACGACTACACGCTGCAGCCGGACCCGGTCGGCCTGATCGAGGCGGCGGCGTTGCTCGTCAAGGACGGTTTCAAGGTGCTGCCGTATTGCACGGAGGATCTCGTGATCGGCCGCCGGCTGCTCGACGCGGGCTGCGAGGCGCTGATGCCGTGGGGCGCGCCGATCGGCACCGGCAAGGGCGTGATCAACCCGTACGGGCTGCGCGTGCTGCGCGAGCGGCTGCCGGACGTGCCGCTGATCGTCGATGCCGGGCTCGGCGTGCCCTCGCATGCGTGCCAGGTGATGGAGTGGGGTTTCGACGGCGTGCTGCTGAACACGGCCGTATCGCAGGCCACGCATCCCGAGATCATGGCGCGCGCGTTCGCACAGGGCGTCGAGGCGGGGCGTGCCGCGTATCTGGCCGGCCCGATGGATGCGCGCGAAACCGCGCACGCGAGCACGCCGGTGGTCGGCATGCCGTTCTGGCACCACGACGGAGGCGCGCAATGACGGCCACCTCCGCCACGCCCGCCTCGCGTTTTGCCGCGCTGTTCTGGCCGCCGGCCGACGAACTCGCCGCAGCAGCCGAGCGGATTCGGGCGCGGCTCGGCGAGTGGCCGGCGCGCAGCGAGCCGGCGCGAATCTGTGTCGCGGCACCCGAACACTCGCAGGCGGGCGACCTGCTCGTGACGACAGCGCGCGATGCCGAAGCCGAGGCCGGTGCCGCGCGCGCGGCCGCGCTGATCGCGGCGGGCGGTGCGGTGATCGAGATCGACGAGCGGCATGCCACGCTCAGGACCGCGCAGGCGCGCTACGCGCTGACCGCCGCCGCGCCGCTGGCCGACGACTGGATCGCCGCGCTGGCCGCGTTCGTCGACTGCGGCTTCGCGCAGCACGACGCGCTGGTGCTGGCGCTCGCCTGGCGCGACGGGGACGAGAACGGCCCGGCGGGCGATGGCGCTTCGTGGCCGGTCGATCCGGCCCGTTTTCCGTCGATCGCCGGCGCGCCGGCCGCGCCCGAACCGGCGTTCGCGCCGTGTCCGGCCCGGCTCGGGCTGTATCCGGTGGTGCCGTCGGCCGAATGGGTCGAGCGCGTGCTCGATTACGGCGCGCGCACCGTGCAATTGCGCGTGAAGGGCGCCACGCCCGATCAGCTCGCCGCGGAAATCTCGCGTGCCGTGGCGGCCGGCCGCCGTTACCCGGACGCACGCGTGTTCATCAACGACCACTGGCGGCTGGCGATCGAAGCGGGCGCGTACGGCGTGCATCTTGGCCAGGAAGACCTGGAGACGGCCGATCTCGGCGCGATCGCCGCGGCCGGGCTGCGGCTCGGGCTGTCGAGCCACGGCTATTACGAGATGCTGGTGGCGCTGCGCATGCGGCCCAGCTATCTGGCGCTCGGCCCAGTGTATGCCACCGCGACCAAGGCCGTCGCCGCGCCGCCGCAAGGCCTCGCGCGGATCGCGCGCTATGCGCGCTTCGCCGGCCGGCGCGCGCCGCTGGTGGCGATCGGCGGCGTCAGCGCCGAGCGGCTGCCGGCCGTGATCGCCACCGGCGTGGGCAGCGTCGCGGTGGTCAGCGCGATCACCGCGGCCGAC
>NZ_BAAILN010000059.1:0-8554 GCF_054589155.1 Burkholderia sp. 3C | reverse complement strand
GCCGCGGCCGTTGCGCCGACGCCGGCCGTGGTGGCGGCGCCCGCAGCGGCGGCGCCGGCCAGCGATCCCGGCCCGCTCGACCCCGATCCGATGCGCTGGCTGGCCGTGTTCGGCGGCGCGACCAACGTGCTGTCGCTCGAAACGGTGGCCGCGACGCGGCTGCGCGTGGTGGTGCGCGACCCGTCGGCCGTCGATCGCGAGCGTCTGTCGAGCGTCGACGTGGCCTGGGTGTCCACCGATACGTTCCACATCGTCTGTGGTACGGCCGCCTCGCGCTACGCGCAGCAACTGTCGACGCGTCTGCCGTCGCAAGGCACCGGCGGCCCTGCGGTGCAGCCGGCCTGAGCGGTTTTTAGCAGCGTGTCATGACAGAAGGCGCCCTCGGGCGCCTTCTGCGTTTTCACGGCCGCACATCGTTCAAGCGATGCGCGGTCGGCGAGTGAGAGGCACTGCGATCAGCGATCGCCGCCCTTCTCATGCGCCTCGTGGGCTTCGTGCGATTCGAGCCACATCGCATTGATCACGCCGAACGACAGCGCGACGCCGATGCCGAGGATCCAGGTGAAATACCACATGTCGTATCTCCGGTAGAGAGCGTTTCGGTCAGTACATCGAATGGTTGTTGTCTTTGATCACCTGCGTCGTGATCTTGCCGCGCAGCACGCGATAGACCCAGCTCGTGTAAAGCAGGATCAGCGGCAGGAACACGATCACGGCCCCCAGCATCACGCCGAGCGTCAGGTGGCTCGAGGTCGAATCCCAGACGGTCAGGCTGCTGCGCGGATCGAGCGAGGACGGCATGATGAACGGGAACATCGAGAAGCCGGCCGTCAGGATCACGCCGATGACCAGCAGGCTGGTGGACATGAACGCCGTTTTCTCGAAGCGCGAGCATGCGAGCACGGCCGCCAGCACGCCGCCGAGGAACGCGATGGCCGGTGCGGCCGTCATCCACGGGTAGGTGTGATAGTTGGCGAGCCAGAGGCCGTGGCCGGCCGCGACCTGCTTGAGCAGCGGGTTGGCCACGGTATCGAACGGCGCGGCCTGGGTGATCTGATAGCCGCCGATCGACGTGCAGATCAGCGCGCCGGCCAGCGCGAACAACACGACCGCGACGATGGCCGCGATGCGCAGCGCCCGTGCCGCACGGCGCGCGATGATGCCGTCGGTCTTCATGCGGATGAACGCGGCGCCGTGCGCGACCAGCATCGTCAGCGACACCAGCCCGCACAGCAGCGCGAACGGGTTCAGCAGCGCCCAGAAGCTGCCCGTGTAGGTCACGCGCAGGTCGCTGTCGAACGAGAACGGCACGCCTTGCAGCAGGTTGCCGAACGCCACGCCGAACACCAGCGCCGGCACGAAGCCGCCGATGAACAGGCCCCAGTCCCAGCCCGCGCGCCAGCGCGGATCGCTGCGCTTGCTGCGGTAATCGAAGCCGACCGGCCGGAAGAACAGCGCGAACAGCACCAGCAGCATCGCGAAGTAGAAGCCCGAGAACGACGCGGCATACACCATCGGCCAGGCCGCGAACATCGCACCGCCGGCCGTGATCAGCCACGTCTGATTGCCTTCCCAGGTCGCGCCGACGGTGTTGATGACGATGCGGCGCTCGTCGTCGGTCTTGCCGAGGAACGGCAGCAGTGCGGTGGCGCCCATGTCGAAGCCGTCGGTGAGGGCGAAGCCGATCAGCAGCGTGCCGATCAGCACCCACCAGATCACCTTCAGAGTTGCGTAATCCATGACGATTCCTTGTTCGGTTTCGGTGAGAGGGCGCGCATCAGGCGGCCGGGGCCGTGTGCTGCTGCTCGTGGTGGTAACGGCCGGTGTGCAGCGACGACGGGCCGAGGCGCGCGTACTTGAACATCAACGTGATCTCGATCACGAACAACGCCGTGTAGAACAGGACGAAACCGGCGATGCTCAGGTAGAGGTCGGTGGGCGTCAGGCTCGATGAGGACAGATGCGTCGGCAGGATGCCGGCGATGGTCCACGGCTGGCGCCCGACTTCGGCCACCACCCAGCCGAACTCCGCGGCCAGCCACGGCAGCGGAATCGCCCAGACGGCCCAGCGCAGGAACCAGCGGCGCTGCGGCTTCAGCAGCTCGCGCCGCGCGCAGAACCAGAACGCCAGCACGAAGGTGACGAGCATCATCACGCCGAGCAGCACCATCAGCCGGAACGAGAAGAACACCGGCGCGACGGGCGGGATGGTTTTCTTCGCCGCCTCGGCGATCTGCTGCGGCGTGGCATCCGTGACGTTGTTCGTGAACTGCTTGAGCATCAGCCCGTAGCCGAGGTAGGTTTTGTGTGCGTCGAAGCTGGCGCGCGTGGCCTCGCTGGTGTCGCCGGCCTTCAGCTTCTGCAGGGCCGCGTAGGCGATCATGCCGCTGCGGATGTGGTCCTCGCTGCGCTTGATCAGATCATTGAGGCCCACTACCGGTTCGTCGATCGAGCGCGTGGCCATCAGCCCGAGCACATAGGGAATGCGGATCGCGTAATCGGTGCGCTGCTCCTGTTGGTTCGGAATCCCGAACAACGTGAGTGCGGCCGGCGCCTGGGTCGTTTCCCATTCCGATTCGATCGCGGCCAGCTTGACCTGCTGCACTTCACCGGTGGTATAGCCCGATTCGTCGCCGAGCACGATCACGCACAGCGTGGAAGCCAGCCCGAAGCCGGCGGCCACCGCGAACGAGCGCAACGCGAAGGCCGTGTCGCGGCGGCGCAGCAGATACCACGCGGACACGCCCAGCACGAACATCGACGCCGTGACATAACCGGCCGACACCGTATGCACGAACTTGACCTGCGCGACCGGATTGAACAGCACGTCGGCCAGGCTCGACAGCTCCATGCGCATGGTCTGATAGTTGAACTGCGCGCCGACCGGGTTGTTCATCCAGCCGTTCGCGACGAGGATCCACAGCGCCGACAGGTTCGAGCCGACCGCCACGAGGAACGTGACCATCAGGTGCTTGACCTTCGACAGCTTGTTCCAGCCGAAGAAGAACAGCCCGACGAACGTGGATTCGAGGAAGAAGGCCATCATCCCTTCGACCGCGAGCGGCACGCCGAAGATGTCGCCGACGTAGTGCGAGTAGTACGACCAGTTCGTGCCGAACTGGAATTCGAGCGTGATGCCGGTGGTCACGCCCATCGCGAAATTGATGCCGAACAGCTTGCCCCAGAACTGCGTCATGTCCTTGTAGACCTGCTTGCCCGTCATGACGTAGACGGTTTCCATGATCACGAGCAGCCAGGACATGCCGAGCGTGAGTGGAACGAACAGGAAATGGTAGAGCGCTGTGATGCCGAACTGCAGTCGCGACAGATCGACGACTTCGCTACTTATCATGGTGGTCTCCCTTGGAGGAATCAGGGGTGGTGGGCCCAAGCAGGCGGGCGGCGACGACGGCCGGCGGCAATTGCATGTGATCCGCCTGCGGGTGATTGAAGAAGGCGTACTTGAGCGCCATCAGAAGAACCAGCTTGATGGCCAGCACGGCCGACAGGTCGCGCACGAGCGTCGGCCCCTTGGCCCAGGCGACGAGGCGTGTGCGCAGCGTGCGCGGGGCATCGCGCGGTGTGGGCTTGGGAGTGAGAAGCAGCGACATGATCGGTTGAGCAGCGCCCTGGATAGGCCGGTTGGGTATCGTTCGTCGCGCCGTTTGGCGCACGCGGAAGGACATTAAAATTTTAAAATTGTGCGCTGCGATAATTGCAATTCAATCTGCGGCGGACGGTCGCGAAATGGCGATTTGTATTTGATGTGCCGCAAAGCTTGCTCTGAATCGCGAATCCGATTTGGAACAATCCTACGGAATGCCGAATATTTCTAGTTATAGGATGGCACCCGACGAGTGTCAGGAAAAATGGAGCGGGGGTGGTAGCGCTGTTGTGCAGCCCAAAACAAAAAACCCGCTGTCTTGCGACAGCGGGCTCGATCAAACGAGGCCGGGCAGCTTGCCTGGGCGTTACGCGTATTCGGCGAGTGCGGTGCGCATTTTCTTCATTGCGCTGGCTTCGATCTGGCGGATGCGTTCGGCCGACACGCCGAACTCGGCGGCGAGATCGTGCAGCGTCGAGCCGCCCGAACCGTCGTCGTCGACATGAAGCCAGCGCGCCTCGATGATGCGGCGGCTGCGCGCGTCGAGCGATTCGAGTGCTTCCGAGATGCCGTCTGTCTGCAGGCGGTCGCGCTGGCGCGCGGCGATCACGGCCGTCGGTTCGTTATGCGAATCGGCCAGATAGGCGATCGGGGCGAACGATTCCTCGCCGTCGTCCACCTGCCCTTCGAGCGCGATGTCGCCGCCCGACAGCCGCGTTTCCATCTCGGCCACTTCTTCGCGCTTGACGTTCAACTCTTGCGCGAGGCCTTCGATTTCCTCGGGCGTCATCGCCTGCAAGCCCTTCTTGTGGCTGCGCAGGTTGAAGAACAGCTTGCGTTGCGCCTTGGTCGTGGCGACCTTCACCATGCGCCAGTTGCGCAGGATGTACTCGTGGATCTCGGCCTTGATCCAGTGGATCGCGTACGAAACGAGGCGGACGTTCTGAGTCGGATCGAAGCGCTTCACGGCCTTCATCAGGCCGATGTTGCCTTCCTGGATCAGGTCGCCGTGCGGCAGCCCGTAGCCCAGGTAGTTGCGCGCGATCGACACGACCAGCCGCAGGTGCGACAGCACCAGCCGGCGGGCCGATTCGAGGTTGTTCTGGTCACGGAATTCCGTGGCGTATTGACGCTCTTCTTCAAGCGTCAGCATCGGAATCCGGTTGGCTGCCTGGATATAGGCGTCGATATTGCCGAGTTGGCCCGGCAGCATCGATTGGGACGCGAGCGCCAGCGAGCCTGCCGATGAGGCTTTCGCAGGCGCCGAGCCAAAAATATTCGGAAGGGTCAGAGCGTTGCTCACTTAAACTCCTTTGGAATCAGGGACATTCCCCGTTACTAGGCGATTCCACCAAGCTCATCTTAGCACTCTCGCCAAGTGAGTGCTAAACACTTAGAGGCGACAGGGCCATTCGAGTTCCGGGATGTCTATCAAAAAATGTATATTGATAGTACACCGTTCTTGTCAGGGTTGCTGCTGATTCAAATTGACGATGATTCGTGAATCTTTTGGGATGTAATTTTGATTCTTGTTATTTTTGAAGAAAATTATTTCGAAAGACGATGCCGATAAGAAATCCCCTTTAACCTAAGATGCACTTCGTTTTTTGAGTCGGCGGCGTGATGCGTGGCCGATGCTCCATTCAACCCCGGAATCTGGAGTGGCGAATGCAGAACAAGAAGAACAGTCCCGGAACGGGACGATGGCTGCCAAGCGTGGCGCTGGCAGTCGTACTGGCGGGTGGTTCGACCTCGGCCATGGCCGACCGCTGGGGTGTCCAACTGGGAGGCGGCATCGCCGATCACGACATGAAGAAGGTCGATCTCGGCGTGGTGTGGGACCCGGGCTGGTCGTGGTGGCAGGTCGGGGATTGGCACTTCACCTTCGTGGCCGAAGGCCATGTGTCCTATTGGCACTACGGCGGCGATCACACCGTGCACGGCAACATCGGCGAATTCGGCTTCACGCCGGTGGTCCGCTTCATCAAACGCACCGGCTACGTGCGGCCGTTCATCGAGGGCGGCGTGGGCGTGCGGCTGCTGACTCATCCTACGATTGCCACCGATTACACGATGTCGTCGGCGTTCCAGTTCGCCGACATGGTGGGCGTCGGTGCGCAGTTCGGCTCCCGTCAGCAATACCTGGCAGGCTTCCGTTTCCAGCACGAATCAAACGCCAGTATCAAAGAACCGAATCCTGGTATAAATTTCAGCCAAATCTACTTGCAGTACAACTTCTGAGTGGCATGCGCCACGGGCGCGAGGCCGGGGAGTGCGGCGATGGTGGAGCAGCAGATGGAGGCGATCCGGACGCTTGAGCGCGACCGGTTCCGAGCGATGGTCGACGGCGACGGCGAGGCGCTCGACGTCCTGCTGTCGGACAACGTCTATTACGTGCACACCAACGGCAAGCGCGAGTCGAAACAGCAGTTCATCGACGCGATCCTGGCCGGACGCCGCCGCTATCGCCAGATCGAGGTGCAGTCGCAGGAGGTGATGCCGGTGGGCGGCGACGCGTTCGTCGTGACCGGGCGGGTGATCGTGGAGCTCGAGGCGAACAACGGCGGGATCGTGTTCCCGATCGCCTACACCTCGCTGCAGGCCCGGGAAAGCGGCCAATGGCGCTTGCTCGCCTGGCACGCAACGCGCTGCGCAACCGAAACCTAGATCCCGCCGTTCGCGGGTGAAGCGGATGCTCGTCGCATCCCTGCGGTTTCATCGAGGCGGCCTGTCGGGCCGCCTTTCCGTTCCTGCCTGCCGAGGATCGCCCGGCCTGCATGTCGATTGCGCATTGCGTGCCGACCGTGTGCGGCCGGTCGGCCTGCCGTATTCGGGGCGCGATTCGGCCCGTGAAATCAGGCCGCGGCGCGGTGATCCGAGCAGTGCCAGTCGGAGCGGTTGATCGCGCTGGCCACCGCGTCGATCGCCGCGACCACCGGCTCCTCGTGTGCGCCTGCGCCGTAGCGCATGGCGGCATCGCCCATCTTGATGCCGACGAACACGGCCGTGCGCCCGTCGGCAGCGCGCACCGTCTCGACCGAAGCCACTTCGATCTCGGCGCCTGCCGTGCCGGCGAAGGCGGCCGCGGCATGGGCCACCACCGCTTCGGCCGTCGCGTCGCTCGCGATCGGGCCGCCGGCCGCAATCTCGTGCCGCTCCCAGCTCATCGTGCCGCCGACGCGCGCGGCCGGCCCGGTGGTTTCGAAATATTCGCGATGGAACAGCGCGCAGATCGCGTCGCCGGTCACTTCCTCGCCGGACTGGTCGGCCACCGTTTGCACGGCGTGGCTGAATTCGATCTGCACGCGGCGCGGCGGCGTGAAGCCCATGCCGCGTTCGAGCAGGTAGGTGGCGCCGCCCTTGCCGGACTGGCTGTTGACGCGGATCACGGCGTCGTAGCTGCGGCCGAGATCGGCCGGATCGATCGGCAAGTACGGCACTTCCCAGATTGCGTCGGGCTGCTGCTGCGCGAAGCCCTTGCGGATCGCGTCCTGGTGCGAGCCCGAGAAGGCCGTGAACACGAGGTCGCCGGCATACGGATGGCGCGGATGCACCGGCAACTGGTTGCAGCGCTCGACCACGCGGCGCACCGCATCGATGTCGGAGAAGTCGAGGCCCGGGTCGATGCCCTGCGTGTAGAGGTTCAGCGCGAGCGTGACGAGGTCGACGTTGCCGGTGCGCTCGCCGTTGCCGAACAGGCAGCCTTCGATGCGATCCGCGCCGGCCAGCAAGGCCATTTCGGCGGCGGCAACGGCCGTGCCGCGGTCGTTGTGCGGATGCACCGACAACACGATGCTGTCGCGGTAGCCGAGGTTGCGGTCCATCCATTCGATCTGGTCGGCGAACACGTTCGGCGTGGCCGCCTCGACGGTGGCCGGGAGGTTCACGATCATCTTGTGATCGCGCGTCGGCCGCCACGTTTGCGCGACGGCGTCGCACACTTCGCGCACGAAGGTCAGCTCGGTCATGCTGAAGGTTTCGGGGGAATACTGGTAGGTCCAGTGCGTGCCGGGGCGGGCCTGCGCCTGTTCCTTGATCATGCGCGTGCCGTTCACGGCGAGCGCCTTGACGTCGTCCTTCGACAAGCCGAACACGATCTTGCGGAACGACGGGGAGGTGGCGTTGTAGAGGTGGACGATCGCGCGCTGCACGCCGTCGAGCGCCTCGAACGTGCGAACGATCAGATCCTCGCGAGACTGCACCAGCACCTCGATCGTCACGTCGTCCGGAATCCGCTTCTCGTCGATGAGCTTGCGCACGAAGTCGTAGTCCGTCTGCGAGGCCGACGGGAACCCCACTTCGATCTCCTTGAACCCGATCGCCACCAGCATCTCGAAGAATTCGAGCTTCTGTTCGATGCTCATCGGCTCGATCAGCGACTGGTTGCCGTCGCGGAGATCGGTGCTCATCCAGATCGGCGCACGTTCGATCGTGCGGCTCGGCCACTTGCGGCCGTTCAGGCGTACGGGTTCGAACGGGCGGTATTTGTCTGCGGGATTGCGCTTCATCTTGGCCTCAAGGCGATTCAGTCGCGAGCGAAGAGGGGCGGCAACGGATTCGGTGACGCTGCCTGCGCACGGGTACGCGAGGTCGCGTGACGGTGCGGCGGATCTTCGCGGCCATTCGACGGATGGACGAACGACGGCTGACGACTACAGGGTTAGGTACGGCGAGAAGGTGCTGCGAGAACTGCTCAGGGGGGACCGTGCGGGATGCACGGCGCTACGACAGCTTTACGCTAGTCGTAGCGATAGCGACCGCGCTAGGCGGCCGGAAGTAATTCGGAGGGGGTTCGGAAAGCAACGCATGGCGACAACTGTATTCGAAGTCGTTTCGCGTTGTCAATCGGTGGCGTGGCGGCAGGTTGTCGCGAATCGGTCGAATAGCCGTGCGATTCGGACAGCCCGGCGGCCGATGCGGTGCGCTGGCGGTCGGGCCCGAGCGGGCCCG
>NZ_BAAILN010000058.1:0-13374 GCF_054589155.1 Burkholderia sp. 3C | reverse complement strand
CGCGCGATTGCGTCGGCGCAATCGCGAGCGGCGCGCATCGCCATGATTTGAAAACCTATTTTTTGTACCATTCCGGCGAACGAATGCGCCATGCATCCAGCGTTCGCACGCGCGTGTCGTTCAACACCGCCGGACAAAAACCTCGTTTGAAAACATCGGATTGAAAATAACGCCAGAGAAAAATCGGATCGGCGTTTCCGATCGCGGCGTTTCCGTGTAGAAAGGTGGCCGGCCCGATCGGCAGCGAGCGTTCACGCGCGACGCCCTTTTTACGTTTTGACCTTGCCGGGCACGGCGCGCCGTTGCCCGCATCACCACGAGACAAGCCATGACGATTTTCACGCGGAAACTGTCGTTGGGCGGCCCGAGCGCCGGTAGCCCGACCATCGCGATCAAGGACACGATCGATATTGCGGGCTACCCGACTGTTTGCGGCAGTCGTGCGCTGGCGGACCGTGAGCCGGCGCAGCGCCACGCCGAAGCCGTGCAGCGCGTGCTCGACGCCGGCTGGCAGATCATCGGCAAGACCAATACGCATGAGCTGGCCTATGGCATGACGGGCATCAACGATTTCACCGGTACGCCGACCAACCCGCAGGATCCGGCCCGCGTGCCGGGCGGCTCGTCGAGCGGCTCGGCTGCCGCCGTGGGGTTCAAGCTCGTCGATGCGGCGCTCGGCACCGACACGGGCGGCTCGGTTCGCGGGCCTGCCGCGTGCTGCGGGGTGATCGGTCTCAAGCCGACGTTCGGGCGCGTGTCGCGCCTCGGCGTCGCCCCCACCGAATCCACGCTCGATTGCGTCGGGCCGCTGGCCCGCGACGTCGAAACGCTGGTGCGGGTCATGCACGCCATCGCCCCCGATTTCGATGCGGCCACTGCACGACTCGGCGCTGCCACGGCGCACATCGGCATCGCAACGGTGACCGCCCGACCGGAAATCGCCGCGGCGGTGACGCGGGCGGTGCAGGCGAGCGGCAACCCGGCAATGTCCGTCACGCTGGACGGGCTCAGCCAGGCGTTCGACGCCGGCCTGGTGGTGATCAATGCCGAGAACGCGCGCGCGTTCGGCCATCTGCTGGGCCGAGGGCAACTCGGTGCGGACGTCGAGGCGCGCCTGCAGGCGGCCACCGCGACCACGCCGGACATGCTCGCGGCAGCCAACCGGGTTCGGGCAAGTTTCATCGATGCGGTGGACCACGCGTTGAGCCTGGTCGACGTCATCGTCATGCCGACCCTGCCCGATTTCCCCATCACCATCGCAGCAGCGCGACGCGGCGCGTCGGTGATCGCGATGTCGTCGCTGATTCGCCCCTTCAACCTGAGTGGCCATCCGGCGCTGTCGCTGCCGATCGCGGTGGACACGTTCCCGATTCGGGCCGGCCTGCAAATCATCGGCCGGCGCGGCGACGACGAGCGCGTATGCGCGGTGGCGGCGCATCTCGTGGCGGCGCTGGCGAACTGAACGGAACACGCGCCGTATGTCGTCCTCATTTTTCGAGGAGACGAACCTCGGTTTTGGTGGATTCAAGGCCGGGTGGAGATCCGGCACACTCGACGAGCAGCGGCCTGAACGCGATCGAACGCCTCGGCTTCGTATCGCGTCATGGCTCCCCTCCTCTCCTCGTCGCAAATGCAATGCAAAAAACGCTCAAGATCGATTTCGTCTCGGATGTCGCCTGCCCGTGGTGCGCCGTCGGCCTTTCTTCGCTGGAACTCGCGCTCGAGCGCCTGGGTGACGACGTCGATGCCGAACTCGTCATGCATCCGTTCGAACTGAATCCCCAGATGGGGGAAGACGGTGAAGATATCGTCGAACACATCGGCAAGAAATATGGCCGCACGCCGCAACAGGTCGCCCAGGCGCAAATCACGATGCGCCAGAAAGGCGCCGAGGTGGGCTTCACGTTCGGCCCGCGCAAGCGCATCTACAACACCTTCGATGCGCATCGCCTGATTTACTGGGCCAGCCTGCAGGGCAAGCAAGTCGCGCTCAAGAAGGAACTGCTCCAGCGATATCACGGGGAAGGCAAATCGCCGAGCAGCCACAACGTCCTGGTCGAGGCGGTGGTGGCGATCGGCCTCGACGGCACCGAAGCGCGTTTGGTGCTTCAGCGTGGCGACTA
The DNA here is from genome assembly GCF_054589155.1 of Burkholderia sp. 3C. NCBI lineage: Bacteria > Pseudomonadati > Pseudomonadota > Betaproteobacteria > Burkholderiales > Burkholderiaceae > Burkholderia > Burkholderia sp. 3C. Next base: position 11,251 of record NZ_BAAILN010000058.1, on the reverse strand, counting down.
TGCGGACGAGGTTCGGCAGGAAGAACGGAAATACCAGGCGATGGGCGTTCACTCGGTGCCGTCGATCATTCTCAACGACCAGTACATCCTGACTGGCGCGCAGCCGGTCGAGGCGTTCGAGAACGCGATTCGCCAGATTCTGCAATCTGCCTGAAGTCCGATTGGTGCGCATCATTCGAGCGGCACGATCATCGCTCGAATGGTGCGCAACGCGCTTACTTGATACGCGTGGCGTCGCACCAGGACAGCAGCCCGGTATCGGGATGGCAGTTGAAGTACTCGAACCGGTGGCCGCCCTCGGGCAACACGTACGATTCGTGCCACGAACGATACTGCTGGTTCGTGCCGTATTTCTTGTAGGTAGCAACAGCGCCACGGAAAATCGCCGCGTGTGTCACATGCCCTTCGGACCACGCTTCGAGGTGTTTCAGCGAGATGAAATAGCCGTGCGCATGTTCATCGGGCAGCTCGTTGCCGTCAGCATCGGTCATGCGTTCCCACAGCATCGACGCACAGCCGCTTTCGAGTGGATTGCCCTGCAGGTAGTACATGCCGCGCGTGACCGGGCCGCGCATCGCCACTTCGTAGTTCTCGATTTGCTCTTCATCCATCAAGCCCCAGCACACTCCGCCGCGAATCACCGACAGGTTGTGCGGCACCTGCACCGACCAGTGTTCGCCAAAGCCGCGACGCCCTTCCTGCAACGCCAGTTCCTCTTTGCCCGGAATCGGTTCGAGCAGATCGTGAGCGGCGGCCTGGATCCGGTCGCGCATCGATCCGAAGTAGCTGTTGTATGGGGTGGGATAGACGTTCACGTCAGGGCTGGCCGACAAGCTCACGGGATAGTCGAGCCAATAGACGCTCTCCTGACGATCGCGCGGCACATACATGATTTCCCGCCAGGTGCCGTGCTTGCCCTGCAATCGATCCGGCGATGTCCACCATGCCTCGACGGCCGGGTCCGCCGCCCACGCCTCGAAGCGCTCTCGCGACACCCAGTAGGCGCAGATCGCGTGCGTGTGGGTGCCGAAGATCTGATGCGAGCGCCCGTGCTGCACGCACGACGGGCCGAACGGATGATCGTACAGATGTGCCTTCGCCCAGTCGTGCAGCGCATGGTCGTTCAGATCGTGAACGCTGCTGGCCTGCGCGCCGAACATCGCAAGGTGGAATCCGTCTTCGTCGACGGGCACCTGAATGGAATAACGCTTGACCGGCGGCGTGAAGCCGGCCGGCTTGCGCAACGGCGTGATGCGCTCCTCCGGTCCGATCGCTTCCGCCGGGGTTTCCTCCAGCACGTTGGCGACGGCTTCACCGGGGTTCCAGCTATTTCTCGTGCTTCGCAACATCTGATGTCTCCTGATTCCATTGAAGCGATAACGAATGGTTGATCCGATTTTCTGAAAATTATCTTAATATCGAAACAATTTTTGCGTCATCGGAATCCGCCGGTGCAGTTCGGATTGCACCTCAAGCCGATGATTCGGCTGGATATTTTTTGTACCATTGAACAGTACGACTGCGACCCATCGCGTGCGTGGCTGCCGGGCCTACTAGAAATTGTGTCGAATGCCGAGATCGGCTCCAACGGTCGTGCCTTCCGCGCCGAACAACACATTGCTGATGGAAAGCCCGGTATCCATCGTTCCGTGGTTGTTGACGACGGCCATCTGGCAATACAGCGTGGTTTTCGTCGACAGGAAATATTCCACGCCCGCAGCGGCGAGCAAGGAATGATTGTTCGACTCGTGATGCTGCAATTGATACCAGACACCGGCGTTCAGATCGAGAGTCGGCGTCGCGCGAAAATCCAGCCCGCCGCCATACACATCGTTCGATCGATTGCCCGCTCGATAATTGACGAACGAGGCCTTCGCGGTCACGGTTCCGAACCGGTACGCGGCGCCCAATTGGCGGCCCGCCACCGAAACAGGGAGTTGCGACGGCACCGGCGTCATCAGCGCGCTGCCGGTGCTCGCATTGGCACTGAGCATCGAAGCGGATACCAGCAGTGGGCCGTTATCGTATTTGAGGCTGGCCGCATATTGCCGGCCGTTTTGAAAATCGCCGGCCACACCACCGAGCGAGAGCAGCACGCTGCCCTGAAAGCCCGCGATATTCGGGCTCGTGTAAGACACGGCATTGGGCGTGAAAAACCCGGTCACCACGATGTTGTCGATGTATATCGGCAGGCTGCTGCCGAACTCCGAAAAACCGCGCGGGTCGAGTTCATAAACCGCCAGCATGAACGGTGACAGTTGCAGCCCCGCCTTGATCTCGCCAAAGCGGCCGGTCAGGCCCACATAGGCCTGACGCCCGAAGAAATTCCCGTTCGAATCGTTGAAGCCGCCCGTTCCGACATTGATGCCGCTTTCCAGGCGGAACTCGGCAGCAAGGCCACCGCCGAGTGGTTCGATGCCTTTGATACCGAATTGGGAAGGCGACACGCCGCTGTCGGTAAACGACACCTGCTTGCCGTCGTTCCGGCCGGTGACCGCATCGCGTGTCTTGCTCGCAAAGAAAAGTCCGCCATCGACAATGCCGTACAGCGTCACGCTGGCCTGCGCATGTGCCAAAGCCGAAGCAGCCGATCCGACAACGATCGCTAGATATTTCGCACTCCGATATAAGTTTCTCGTAAACCGCATGTGTTCTCCTCCATCCGGAATGGATTCATCTTTATTGAATAGTTAAATCGCCTCATGACGAAGCGAAAGCAGGCTCGCCGGTCGAAGCAGCGCAGATGCTAATAAACCCGGATAAATTCGTCACACGAGACAAAAAAAACCTGCCTGATCCGGTATAACGTCCTGTTTTTCAATGCGCTTTTTTGTATGGTGAATCCGAACGAATCGCCTCCATCGGCAACGTATTCGCGCAACCGGGAGCGCCACGCCGGTTCATTCCGTGATTGGTACGATCCGCCGCCCAGCATCGCAATTCATCATTGTGTTTGTTAAATTGTTCTCGAAATGAGATAATTCAGCCCGATTGCCTCTCGACCCGATCTGCCGATGGACCTACTCGATCTCGAATTTTTCAGCGTCGTCGCGAAGGAACGCAGCGTGACGCGCGCAGCACAACTCCTGAACCGTGTTCAGTCGAACGTCACGACGCGCGTCAAGCAACTGGAGGATGAACTTCAGGTTCAGCTGTTTTCGCGAGACGGCCGGCGCATGACGTTGACGTCAGATGGCCAGCGGTTTCTCGACTACGCGGAGCGCATGCTGACGCTGGCTGAGGAAGCGCGCCAGGCCATGCACTCGCGTGCGCCGGCCGGGCGTTTGCGGATCGGCGCGATGGAGAGCACGGCGGCGTCGCGGCTGCCGGCCATTCTCGGCGCCTATCAAAGCCTGTGGCCGGCCGTGAGCCTCGAAGTGTCGACCGGCACCACCCGGGCGCTGCTCGACGACGTGCGCGCCAGCCGGCTCGACTGTGCCTATGTGGCCGAAACCGCAGAGCGCGCCGACAGCGAGTTCGCGTCGGGACATCCCGGCCTGTCGGCGGTACCCGCATTTCGGGAAACGCTGATGTTGGTCGCGCCGAGCCGGCTAAACATCAGCCGTTTCGCGGAGCACGCCGACCGCTACCCGCTCGCCGCATTCTCGGCAGGCTGCACCTATCGCCGGGTCGCCGAACAATGGCTCGAAGCCCAGGCGACGGAGGCGGAACGCCTGCGCCCACGAATCATCGAGTATTCGTCGTATCACGCGATCTTCGCGGCCGTCGCGGCCGGAACGGCGGTCGCCGTGCTGCCCCAATCGGTGCTGGCGATCGTTTCGCCGTCGGCCACGGTGCAAACCACGCCGATCGGCGACATCGATACCTACCTGGTGGCGCGCGCTTCGTATCGAAGCACGGCGTACGACGAACTGGTACGCCTGTTGCCCACGTCGTGACGGCGTGGCCGGTGGCCGCTCAGGCCGTTGGCAAGTCGGCAGCGAATACTCCGGCCACGATCTCGTGCCGCTCGGCCGTGACGCTCGCCAGCGCGTCGTCCGTGCCGCCGAATGCCGCATGCACGAGATTCAGGAATTCGGCCAGCGCCGGCATCACGAATTCGTCGTTCCTGCGAATGAACACGGTCTTCACGAGCGCCAGCTCCGGGGGCATCGCATGGCACCGGATCTCGCCCGACGACGCATGCTGTTCGGCCACGGCGCGCGGCAGCAGCGTCACGCCCATGCCCGCCGCGACGCACGACAGGATGCCGTCGAGCGTGCCGAGTTCCATCACCTGATGCGGCACCAGGCCGGCCTGGTAGAACCAGTGTTCGAGCGTCGAGCGATAGAAGCAGCCGGTGCGGAAAACCAGCACGGTTTGCGTCGACATCGATTGCGTGACGGCCGCCAGCGAGCCGTATTCACGGTTGCTGACCAGCACGAGTTCTTCCTGAAACACCTCTTCCTGCACGAGATGCGTGTTGTCATGGAACCCGCCGACGAACGCGCCGTCGATTCGATGCGCCTCGACGGCCTTGATCAGTTCTACCGTCGTTCCGGTCAGTAAGGACAACTGCACGTCGGGATAGCGGTTTCGATACCGCGTCAGCACCCGGGGCAAACGGATCGCAGCGGTGGTTTCCATAGAGCCGAGGCGCAGGCGCCCGGTGGGCGCGGACACGCTCGACAGCGCTACCCGGCTCTCCTCGACGAGATGCAGGACGCGGCGCGCATAGCCGAGAAACGTTTCGCCCGCCGACGTCAGCACCACGCCGCTCTTGTAGCGAATGAACAGTTGCTGTCCCAACTCCGATTCGAGTTCCCTGACGCGCATCGTGATGTTCGACTGCACCGTGCAGACCCGTTCGGCCGCAGCCGTGAAGCTGCCGCAATCCGCGATCGCGCAAAAGAACTTCAGGTGACGTAGCTCCATGAGTGATACCTCATCATCTCTATCAGTGATCGAAGCGATCCTGAATATCACCTTAGAGCATCGCTCCCGCCGCATGTACTGCCGTAAACACCGAGAATGCGTCGGGCCGGCCATCGGCCTTCCCGCGACCTGAACCAATCCATCGTTGCCACCAGGGTCAAAGCTTGCGCAGCCGCAGGCACATCGATAACATCTCAATTTGAGAATATTAAATTTATATTGTTCTTAAATAGAGATTTCATTCGACAACCCGGATCTCCCGCATGCAACCCGACACCTCTTTCCGTGACGCCATCCAGACCGAAACAGACGAAGCACCCGCCGCGCTCAGGCAACTGCTCGCGCATGCGGACATTGCGATCGACGGCACGCGCCCCTGGGATATCAAGGTTCGCGATCGCGACGTGTATCGGCGCGTGCTGACGAGCTGGTCGCTCGGCCTGGGCGAATCGTATATGGATGGGCTCTGGGATTGCGATCGCCTCGATGAGCTGTTCACGAAGCTCTTGTCGATGAACGTCGACGAGGCCGCGACGGGCTTCGCCAGGTTTCGGCTCGCGATCGAACACCTGCGCCACCGCTTCTTCAATCTTCAGGCATCCGAACGTGCGTTCCAGGTGGGCGAGCAGCACTACGACGCCGGCAACGACGTGTTCGAAGCCATGCTGGACAGCCGCATGATCTACTCGTGCGGTTACTGGGCGAATGCGAAGGATCTGGAACAGGCTCAGTTCGACAAGCTGGCGATGATCTGCGAGAAGCTCGAACTCCGCCCCGGCGAGAAGCTGCTCGATATCGGCTGCGGCTGGGGCGGCCTCGCCAAGTTCGCGGCCGAGCGCTATGGCGTCGAAGTGACCGGCGTGACAGTCTCGAAGGAACAGCTCGCGCTCGCGCAACAGCGTTGCGAGGGCCTGCCCGTGAGATTTCTGCTGCAGGATTATCGGGAGTTGATCGGCCATTTCGACAAGATCGTTTCGGTCGGGATGTTCGAACACGTCGGGCCGAAGAATTACGATACGTATTTCGAAACAGTGCATCGACTGCTTGCTCCGGACGGCATCTTCCTGCTGCACTCGATTGGCATCGCCAAGACCAGCGCCGGCACCGACCCCTGGATCGACCGCTACATCTTTCCGAACGGCAAGCTCCCGTCGATCCGCGAGATCGCCGACGCCGTCGAGCCGTGGTTCGTCGTCGAGGATTGGCACAACTTCGGCAACGATTACGACCGCACGCTGATGGCGTGGTGGGAACGCTTCGAGCACGCGTGGCCGACGCTTCAGGACCGGTACGACCGGCGCTTCTATCTGATGTGGAAATACTATCTGCTCTGCTGCGCCGGGTTCTTCCGCTCGCGGCAGGGGCAGCTGTGGCAGGTGATCCTCACGCACGGCGAACGGCGCGGCACGTACCGCTCGATGCGCCCCACCATCGCCTGACCACGATCTTCTGACCGACCCCGCTCGCTGCGGGGCCGCCTGTTCGAATCGCATCGCCCTCACGCGCTGTCCGCCCCTCCGTTCCCGGAGAGGCGACAGCGCGTTTTCACATCGCCCGCCACTCTCGCCAGCCACGATTCGCGCGCAGCATCGCGTGATCGACGCCGCGCAACTTCACACTTCACTCGCAGCGATGGCAAGCATCACCAATCATCATTTGAAGTGACCTGACGCTCCCCCTATCGTCTAAACAACAAGACACCGAATCGTTCCTGGCACCAAGGTGGCGGCACGAACAACACATCGGTCAACAAGAGCAACAGACGGAGACACCCCATGGAGAAGGTCGCTTCACGCACCGCCGTATCGCGTTCACCCACATTCGTCAGGTTGGTCAGCCGGAGACGAAAGATCGTGACTTGGCTGACGGCATCGACGCTGGTTCCCTACTACCTGTTCGTGCTCGTCGCGGCCTACCGGCCGGCCGCGCTCGCGACGCGAATCCATGGCGGCAGCGCGATCACCGTGGGCTGGATCGCCGGTGGCCTGCTGATCGTCGGAACCTGGTTGCTGACGGGCCTGTACGTGCGCTACGCCAACGGAGAATTCGACACGCTGTCGCAGCAGCTCGATACGGGGGCGTCGTCATGAGCCGCCTCGCCAGATTCGGCTTGCCGGCCGGGCTGCTCGCCACGGCGCTTCCGGCGTTCTCCGCCACACTGGCCGCGCCTGTGGAAAAAGCGCAATCGGTCAATCCGGTGGTGGTGGTCATGTTTCTCGCCTTCGTCGCGGCCACGCTCGGCATCACGTACTGGGCCGCCGCCAGGACTCGCTCGATGACCGATTTCTACACGGCGGGCGGGCGGATCACCGGCTTTCAGAACGGCCTCGCCCTGGCCGGCGACTACATGTCCGCCGCCGCGCTGCTGGGGCTGACCAGCATGATCTTCTTCAACGGCTACGACGGCATGATCTACGCCGTCAGCTTCTTCATCGCATGGCCGCTGCTGCTGTTCCTGTTCGCCGAGCGAATCCGCAACCTCGGGCAGGTCACGCTGGCCGACATCGCCTCGTTCCGGCTGGCGCACACGCCCATCCGCACCCTGCTCGCGTTCGGCTCGCTGACGGTCGTCTGTTTTTATTTGGTCGTGCAGATGGTGGGCGCCGGCCAGTTGATCGAGCTGCTGTTCGGGCTGCCCTATCACTACGCGGTCATCCTGGTGGGTTTGCTGATGGCCGTGTACGTGACGTTCGGCGGCATGGTCGCCACCACCTGGGTGCAGATCATCAAGGCCGTGTTGATGCTGTTCGGCGGCACGCTGCTCGCCATTCTGGCGCTCGGCCAATTCGGCTTCTCGTTCGACGGCTTGCTCGACAAGGCCACGGCCGTACATGCGAACGCCGCCAGCATCGCCATGCCGAGCAAGCTGGCGAAAGACCCGATCGCGATGCTGTCGCTGTCGGTGGGTCTGGTGTTCGGCACGGCCGGTCTGCCACACATTCTGATGCGCTTCTTCACGGTGCCCGACGCCAAGGAGGCGCGCAAATCGGTGTTCGTCGCGACGGGATTCATCGGTTTTTTCTTTCTCGTGATCGTGGTGCTCGGCTTGGCGTCGATCGTGATCGTCGGCCAGAACCCGATGTTCTATGAAGGCGGCCGGCTCGGCGGCAAGCTGATCGGCGGCAACAACATGCCGGTCATGTATCTGGCCAAGGCGCTCGGCGGCGACCTGTTCCTCGGCTTTCTGTCGGCCATCGCGTTCGCGACGATCCTGGCCGTGGTGTCGGGCCTGACGATGGCCGGCACATCGGCGATATCGCACGACCTCTACGTCAAGGTGCTGAAGAAGAACCGGGCCGACCCGGCCGCCGAAAAGCGCGTCTCGCGCTGCGCCTCGACCTTCATCGGCCTGATCGCGGTGGTGCTCGGGATTCTGTTCAAAGGCCAGAACATCGCGTTCCTGGTGGCGCTGACGTTCGGCATCGCCGCGTCGGTCAATTTCCCGATCCTCGCGCTGTCGATGTACTGGAAGGGGCTGACAACGCGCGGCGCGCTGATCGGCGGCCTCGCCGGGCTGATCAGTTCGGTCGGGCTAGTGGTGCTTTCGCCGGCCGTGTGGGTCGCGATACTGGGCCACCCCCGGGCGATCTTTCCTTACGACTATCCCGCGATCGTTTCGACCAGCATCGCGGTACTGGGTTGCTGGCTCGGCTCGGTCACGGATCGCAGCCATCGCGCCGCGCGCGACCGGGCCGGTTTCGATGCGCAGTTCTTCCGCGCCCAGACCGGTATCGGATCGTCGCAGACCGTCAGCCATTGAGGTCGCTGCGCATCGATCACCGAAACACCTGAAGGAGATGACCATGCAACTGAGAGACAACGGCCTCGGCTTTTCCCCGATCACGATCGTGCTGCACTGGCTGATCGCCGCGCTGCTGCTCGCGATCATCGTGCTCGCCGCCCTGCTTGCAGCCGGCGCGGACCCGGTGCAACACGCGGCGCTGCTGCGCACACGAAACGCGCTGGGCCTGGCGCTGTTCGTGGTGTCGATCTATCGGTTCTGGCAACGCATCACGTCGTGGCATCCGCTGCCGGTCGGCACCCCGAACCCGATCGAGGTAATCGTGAGCCGCTCGGTGGCGGCAGCGCTGGCCCTGGCGATGGTGCTGCTGCCGTTCGCCGCGTGGCTCGCCAACGCCACCGCCGGCGAGGCCACGCCATTGCCGGGCGGCATCGACATTCCGGCGTTGTTCGACGCCAACCGCACCGCGCACGCGGTGGTCGCCTTCCTGTTCAACGCCGGTTCGATCGCGTTTCTCGCGGGGCTCGCCTTGCATATGTTCGGCGCCCTGAAGAACCATTTCATCCTCAGAAACGAGGCACTCAAGCGCATGCTTGGCAAACGTGTGGAGCTCTAGACCATGAGCACGTACAAATCGCATTTTCCCGGGAATCGCGTCACGCAACTGTGCGGGATCGACTACCCCGTTTTCCTCGGCGGCATGGCCGCGATCTCGGGGCCGAAGCTGGTGGCCGCCGTGGCCAACGCGGGCGGCATGGGCACGATCGGCGGGCTGCGGTTGCCGCCCAGGACGCTGCGCAAATGGATTCAGGAAACGCGCGAGCTGACCGATCGGCCATTCGGCGTCAACCTGGTGCCGTCGTTCGGCGGCCCGGACGTGTTCGAGGCCCAGTTCCGGGTGATCCTCCAGGAACGCCCGCGCATGCTGTCGCTGTTCTATGCCGAGGCCCATTCGGACATGATCGCGCGCGCCAAGGACGCGGGGCTGGTGGTCATGGTGCAGACCGGCTCGGTCGAACTGGCGCGCCGGGCGCTGAACAGCGGCGCCGACATCATCGTGGCGCAGGGCAGCGAAAGCGGCGGGCACCTGAATCGCGGCACGATCGGCGTCCTGCCGCTGCTCGCGTCGCTGATCGATATCGCGCAGGGGCGGCCGGTGCTGGCCGCCGGCGGGATCGTCAACCGGCACGATGTACGGACGATGATCCGCCTGGGCGCGGCGGGCGTGCTGGTGGGCACCGCGTTCGTCGCCACCGAGGAATCGAACGCCCACCCGCTCTACCGGCAAAAGATCGTCGACGCCACCGTGGACGACACCGAATACCGCACCGGCTATTCGTTCGGATGGAAATACGGCACGCCGCATCGGGTGATTCCCAATCGCGACAAGTGGAACCTGCTGCGCCTGATCGGCGGCGGCGCACGCGCCATCGACAAGCCGAAGATGGCGCAGAAGCTGTCCTTGTATGCGGGCCAGGGCGTGGGCAAGATCGACCGCGTCATGCCGGCGGCCGAACGCATGGCGGAGCTGGTGGCGGGGCTTTCGCCGGCCGAGCTGGAACTGAACTGGGACGTGCGCCGCTACGCGCGCATGCAGCCGGTGGCGTTGGCCGATCATCAGGCTGCCTGAGGAATGGGCCGACGCTGCGCTTGTCGTTGCGTCGGCCTGTCGTCCAAGCGATACCTCAACCCCCATGCGAGCGAAGCCACTCCGCGCGATGCGTCAAGCGCTGCACCCACTCCGGCGCCAACCCGTCGGCGGCCGCCAATGCCGACACGGCATCAATGCGCGGCCGGTGCGCCATCTGGATTTCCCAGAAGCGCTCGATCGAAAACGCCGGGTCGGGCCGCTCGATCAGGTCCATCCCATCGCCCACCGCGAGCTTGCCGGGGCGCAGCACGCGGTAATACCAGCCCGTGATGCCCGTTCGCGCGATGAAGGCCGTCACCCCGCTGGCGCCCAGGCGATGATCGATCTTCCAGCAGGGCCGGCGCGGTTGCGACACCTGCAGGATCGCCGTGCCCGCCTGGTAGACATCCCCGATGCAGACGCTCGCTTCGGTCAGCCCCGGCGCGCAAATGTTCTCGCCCACGCTGCCGGCCAGCAGCAACGGCTCGCAATCGCGAAACTGCCGCCCGAGCACCGAGTAGTTTTCGAACGCGTATTGGTGAACCGCCTTCTCCGGGCCGCCATGCACGCGCCGGTCGGCTTGCTGGTCGCCGCGAATACCGGACAGATCCACGTCTGCATCGGCGATCCTCGTTTTGTAAATGCCCGTGAGATGCCCTTCCGGCCCCAGTTCGGTGATGCCACCGGCAAACAGATGTTCGATTGTCGGCATCGCGCCCGTCCTGACGATTTGAACCTGAACACTGTGCCGCCGATGGCGCGCAACGTCCATTGATCATTGACGATCATATGCATCACTGAACGTGATGGGGAACGCCGCGCGCGCGAAAAACGCACGTAGCAACATCAGCGTCTCGCTTCGAATACAAGCGCGGCGAAAAAATTTCGCACCGCCTGTAACTCGCGGCGCGGAGGCAGCGAATTGATGAGCGTACCCAATGTGGGTGCGCCCACTTCAAATCCGGAGAACCTCATGTCCACGAATACCAAGATCACGTCCGCCC
>NZ_BAAILN010000057.1:0-5598 GCF_054589155.1 Burkholderia sp. 3C | reverse complement strand
CGATCGATGCAGTCTGTTGATCGAAGCGCTGAAAAAAGTAGTTGACGCGCTTCAAAATGTTCTTCATAATCTCGCTTCTCTGCTGCTGAAAACGCAGCGCCGAAACGAAGCCAAGCTTCTCTCGGAAACGCTCTTTAACAATCTACAGCCGATAAGTGTGGACGCTTGATGGAAGCGGTCCTGATCTTAGGATCAGGTCAGCAAAAGTATCAAGAGTCTCACACAAAAGTAAGTCAGGTTTATGAAGTAATTCGTAATCCTGTCAGCTTTGAGTGAGCGACCGGTTCGAAAGAACCGAAAAACAGTAACAGGTATTGAACTGAAGAGTTTGATCCTGGCTCAGATTGAACGCTGGCGGCATGCCTTACACATGCAAGTCGAACGGCAGCACGGACTTCGGTCTGGTGGCGAGTGGCGAACGGGTGAGTAATACATCGGAACATGTCCTGTAGTGGGGGATAGCCCGGCGAAAGCCGGATTAATACCGCATACGATCTACGGATGAAAGCGGGGGACCTTCGGGCCTCGCGCTATAGGGTTGGCCGATGGCTGATTAGCTAGTTGGTAGGGTAAAAGCCTACCAAGGCGACGATCAGTAGCTGGTCTGAGAGGACGACCAGCCACACTGGGACTGAGACACGGCCCAGACTCCTACGGGAGGCAGCAGTGGGGAATTTTGGACAATGGGCGAAAGCCTGATCCAGCAATGCCGCGTGTGTGAAGAAGGCCTTCGGGTTGTAAAGCACTTTTGTCCGGAAAGAAATCCTTGGTTCTAATAAAGCCGAGGGATGACGGTACCGGAAGAATAAGCACCGGCTAACTACGTGCCAGCAGCCGCGGTAATACGTAGGGTGCAAGCGTTAATCGGAATTACTGGGCGTAAAGCGTGCGCAGGCGGTTTGTTAAGACCGATGTGAAATCCCCGGGCTCAACCTGGGAACTGCATTGGTGACTGGCAAGCTAGAGTATGGCAGAGGGGGGTAGAATTCCACGTGTAGCAGTGAAATGCGTAGAGATGTGGAGGAATACCGATGGCGAAGGCAGCCCCCTGGGCCAATACTGACGCTCATGCACGAAAGCGTGGGGAGCAAACAGGATTAGATACCCTGGTAGTCCACGCCCTAAACGATGTCAACTAGTTGTTGGGGATTCATTTCCTTAGTAACGAAGCTAACGCGTGAAGTTGACCGCCTGGGGAGTACGGTCGCAAGATTAAAACTCAAAGGAATTGACGGGGACCCGCACAAGCGGTGGATGATGTGGATTAATTCGATGCAACGCGAAAAACCTTACCTACCCTTGACATGGTCGGAATCCTAGAGAGATCTGGGAGTGCTCGAAAGAGAACCGATACACAGGTGCTGCATGGCTGTCGTCAGCTCGTGTCGTGAGATGTTGGGTTAAGTCCCGCAACGAGCGCAACCCTTGTCCTTAGTTGCTACGCAAGAGCACTCTAAGGAGACTGCCGGTGACAAACCGGAGGAAGGTGGGGATGACGTCAAGTCCTCATGGCCCTTATGGGTAGGGCTTCACACGTCATACAATGGTCGGAACAGAGGGTCGCCAACCCGCGAGGGGGAGCTAATCCCAGAAAACCGATCGTAGTCCGGATCGCACTCTGCAACTCGAGTGCGTGAAGCTGGAATCGCTAGTAATCGCGGATCAGCATGCCGCGGTGAATACGTTCCCGGGTCTTGTACACACCGCCCGTCACACCATGGGAGTGGGTTTTACCAGAAGTGGCTAGTCTAACCGCAAGGAGGACGGTCACCACGGTAGGATTCATGACTGGGGTGAAGTCGTAACAAGGTAGCCGTATCGGAAGGTGCGGCTGGATCACCTCCTTTCTCGAGCTAATACCGCGAAAGTTGAGCGTTCACGCTTATCGGCTGTAAATCAAGACAGACTCAGGGGTCTGTAGCTCAGTTGGTTAGAGCACCGTCTTGATAAGGCGGGGGTCGTTGGTTCGAATCCAACCAGACCCACCACTTAGTCTGGACAGTATCCTTGAGAAGTCTCTGTATGGGGGCATAGCTCAGCTGGGAGAGCACCTGCTTTGCAAGCAGGGGGTCGTCGGTTCGATCCCGTCTGCCTCCACCAATCTTCAATGACAAGCGTTCAGGTCAGTGTGACCTGAGGATTTGTCATTGGCGATTGAGCCAGTCAGAGCGATCTGTACACCATGTGTACTTATCGGCTGTCGTTCTTTAACAATCTAGAAGAAGTAGTAATTTGAATAACGGAAGCGTCTATTTGAGATGGGCGTGAAAGTTATTCGGGTTGTGATTGTATCGATGTATCTCAAGAAGATTCGAACTTAATTGTTCGGCTCAAATTGGAATACGGCACAAATGCGAGAACTCAACCTGTAGCGACTGTCCAGCGCAAGCGAGACAGACTCGTTATAGGGTCAAGCGAACAAGTGCATGTGGTGGATGCCTTGGCGATCACAGGCGATGAAGGACGCGGTAGCCTGCGAAAAGCTACGGGGAGCTGGCAAACAAGCTTTGATCCGTAGATGTCCGAATGGGGAAACCCACTCCTTTTGGAGTATCCATAGCTGAATACATAGGCTATGTGAAGCGAACGCGGTGAACTGAAACATCTAAGTAACCGCAGGAAAAGAAATCAACCGAGATTCCCAAAGTAGTGGCGAGCGAAATGGGAAGAGCCTGTACTCTTTATTTGTATTGTTAGTCGAACGCTCTGGAAAGTGCGGCCATAGCAGGTGATAGCCCTGTAGACGAAAGCAGTATGAAAGAACTAGGTGTACGACAAGTAGGGCGGGACACGTGAAATCCTGTCTGAAGATGGGGGGACCATCCTCCAAGGCTAAATACTCGTGATCGACCGATAGTGAACCAGTACCGTGAGGGAAAGGCGAAAAGAACCCCGGGAGGGGAGTGAAATAGATCCTGAAACCGCATGCATACAAACAGTCGGAGCCTCGTAAGGGGTGACGGCGTACCTTTTGTATAATGGGTCAGCGACTTACGTTCAGTAGCAAGCTTAACCGAATAGGGCAGGCGTAGCGAAAGCGAGTCCGAATAGGGCGTTCAGTTGCTGGGCGTAGACCCGAAACCAAGTGATCTATCCATGGCCAGGATGAAGGTGCGGTAACACGTACTGGAGGTCCGAACCCACTAACGTTGAAAAGTTAGGGGATGAGCTGTGGATAGGGGTGAAAGGCTAAACAAACTTGGAAATAGCTGGTTCTCTCCGAAAACTATTTAGGTAGTGCCTCGCGTCTCACCTTCGGGGGTAGAGCACTGTCATGGTTGAGGGGTCCATTGCGGATTACCTCGCCATAGCAAACTCCGAATACCGAAGAGTGCAATCGCGGGAGACAGACATCGGGTGCTAACGTCCGGTGTCAAGAGGGAAACAACCCAGACCGCCAGCTAAGGTCCCCAAATATAGCTAAGTGGGAAACGAAGTGGGAAGGCTAAAACAGTCAGGAGGTTGGCTTAGAAGCAGCCATCCTTTAAAGAAAGCGTAATAGCTCACTGATCGAGTCGTCCTGCGCGGAAGATGTAACGGGGCTAAGCTATATACCGAAGCTGCGGATGCACATTTATGTGCATGGTAGGAGAGCGTTCCGTAAGCCTGCGAAGGTGCACTGTAAAGTGTGCTGGAGGTATCGGAAGTGCGAATGCTGACATGAGTAGCGATAAAGGGGGTGAAAGGCCCCCTCGCCGTAAGCCCAAGGTTTCCTACGCAACGTTCATCGGCGTAGGGTGAGTCGGCCCCTAAGGCGAGGCAGAAATGCGTAGCTGATGGGAAGCAGGTCAATATTCCTGCACCATTGTTAAATGCGATGGGGGGACGGATCGCGGAAGGTTGTCCGGGTGTTGGAAGTCCCGGTCGCTGCATTGGAGAAGGCGCTTAGGCAAATCCGGGCGCAGAATTCAAGGGTGTGGCGCGAGCTTCTTAGGAAGCGAAGCAATTGGAAGTGGTTCCAAGAAAAGCCTCTAAGCTTCAGTTTAACAGTGACCGTACCGCAAACCGACACAGGTGGGCGAGATGAGTATTCTAAGGCGCTTGAGAGAACTCGGGAGAAGGAACTCGGCAAATTGGTACCGTAACTTCGGGATAAGGTACGCCCTTGTAGCTTGACTGGCCTGCGCCAGGAGGGTGAAAGGGTTGCAATAAACTGGTGGCTGCGACTGTTTAATAAAAACACAGCACTCTGCAAACACGAAAGTGGACGTATAGGGTGTGACGCCTGCCCGGTGCCGGAAGATTAAATGATGGGGTGCAAGCTCTTGATTGAAGTCCCGGTAAACGGCGGCCGTAACTATAACGGTCCTAAGGTAGCGAAATTCCTTGTCGGGTAAGTTCCGACCTGCACGAATGGCGTAACGATGGCCACACTGTCTCCTCCCGAGACTCAGCGAAGTTGAAGTGTTTGTGATGATGCAATCTCCCCGCGGCTAGACGGAAAGACCCCATGAACCTTTACTGTAGCTTTGCATTGGACTTTGAACCGATCTGTGTAGGATAGGTGGGAGGCTATGAAACCGGAACGCTAGTTTCGGTGGAGCCGTCCTTGAAATACCACCCTGGTTTGTTTGAGGTTCTAACCTTGGCCCGTGATCCGGGTCGGGGACAGTGCATGGTAGGCAGTTTGACTGGGGCGGTCTCCTCCCAAAGTGTAACGGAGGAGTACGAAGGTACGCTAGGTACGGTCGGAAATCGTGCTGATAGTGCAATGGCATAAGCGTGCTTAACTGCGAGACCGACAAGTCGAGCAGGTGCGAAAGCAGGTCATAGTGATCCGGTGGTTCTGTATGGAAGGGCCATCGCTCAACGGATAAAAGGTACTCTGGGGATAACAGGCTGATACCGCCCAAGAGTTCATATCGACGGCGGTGTTTGGCACCTCGATGTCGGCTCATCTCATCCTGGGGCTGTAGCCGGTCCCAAGGGTATGGCTGTTCGCCATTTAAAGAGGTACGTGAGCTGGGTTTAAAACGTCGTGAGACAGTTTGGTCCCTATCTGCCGTGGGCGTTGGATATTTGAAGGGGGCTGCTCCTAGTACGAGAGGACCGGAGTGGACGAACCTCTGGTGTACCGGTTGTCACGCCAGTGGCATCGCCGGGTAGCTATGTTCGGAAGAGATAACCGCTGAAAGCATCTAAGCGGGAAACTCGCCTTAAGATGAGATATCCCTGGAGGCTTGACCTCCTTGAAGGGTCGTTCGAGACCAGGACGTTGATAGGTCAGGTGTGTAAGCGCAGTAATGCGTTCAGCTAACTGATACTAATTGCCCGTAAGGCTTGATCCTATAACAAGTCTGTGTCGATGATCGTTAGTGCTTCAGCACTTACGAGCATCCCATCCTGAACCGCAGGTTCAGGATCTTAAAAGGCACGACAAGCGTTATAGAAAGAATTCTCGTGTGCCGATACACACAACTCATTACTACTTCTTCCAGATTGGATGTGGCGCTCAAGCAGCGACGCATCAACCCCTTTAGCCTGATGACCATAGCGAGTCGGTACCACCCCTTCCCATCCCGAACAGGACCGTGAAACGACTCTACGCCGATGATAGTGCGGATTGCCCGTGTGAAAGTAGGTAATCGTCAGGCTTCC
>NZ_BAAILN010000056.1:0-1748 GCF_054589155.1 Burkholderia sp. 3C | reverse complement strand
GCGAACCTTGCGCAGCCATCACGGCCGGGCTGGTGTAGTTCTCGGAAGCGATCAGCTCGATGTGATCTTCCTGGCGCTGGTTTTCGTGCTGGATGGCTTGCCAGAGGTCCGGATCGACCGCTTCGATGGTGCTGGTGGAATAGTTGAACATGATTTTCCCGACGTCCGTCGTCAAAAGACTTACCTGCGCCGCAGCCGCGGCGTGCCTCGATCAAATTGCCTGATTCGGAACGTTATTCAAGCGGAAGCGCCGGTTCGCATCTAGAAGAATTGCGACAATGCGATAGGACGGAATCGGCGCAGGGGGTAACGAGGCCGGATCGATGTCGCCCGCTGACAGGTCGGTGACGCTTCGCCATCGAGCGCGGCATGACGGGCACGACGCATTCCGGTTCGACAAAAAACGACACCCCGGAAACCGCGAGGGCTTCCGGGGTGTGCGTGAGGCGCGGGCGGCAATCCATGCCGCCGCCCGTACCGGGGTCAGCCCGCCTTGGCTTGCGAGGCCGCCGCAGCCGGCGCCACCTGCTTGCTGTAATCCACCGGCGCATCGGCTTCGCGCGGCTGATCGCCGGTCTGCTCGATCCAGCCGCCGCCCAGCGCGCGGTACAGGTCCACCAGGTTGGTCCAGCGCGCGAGGCGTGCCGAGATCAGCGTGGTTTGCGCCGTGTACAGGTCGGTTTGCGCCGTCAGCACCGTCAGATAACTATCCACCCCGTTGCGGTAGCGCAGGTCGGACAGGTCGTAACGGCGCTGCTGCGCCTCTTCGTTGCGTGCCAGCGCCGCGATCTGCTGATCGTAGGTGCCGCGCGCCGCCAGGCCGTTCGACACTTCGCTGAACGCCGACTGGATCGCCTTCTCGTAGTTCGCAATCTCGATGCGCTTTTCCACATGCGCCAGATCGAGGTTCGCGATGTTCGAGCCGCCCTCGAAAATCGGCAGCGCGATGTTCGGCGCGAACGACCACGCCGCCGTGCCGGCCTTGAACAGGCCGCCCAGCGTCGGGCTCGCGGTGCCGAACGCGGCCGTCAGCGAGATCTTCGGGAAGAACGCCGCACGGGCCGCGCCGATGTTCGCGTTGGCCGCGCGCAGCGTCTGCTCGGCCTCCATGATGTCGGGGCGGCGCGTCAGCAGATCCGACGGCAAGCCGGCCGGAATATCCGTCAGCAGGTTCTGGTTGTTCAGCGGCAAACCGGCCGGCAGATCGTCGGGCAGCGGCTCGCCGACCAGCAGCACCAGCGCGTTCACGGCTTGCGCGCGTGCCCGGGCTTGCGCCTGCTGATTGGCCAGCGCCTGCTCGACCACCGTCTGCGCCTGGCGCAGATCCAGCTCCGAGCCGGTGCCGTTGTCGAACTGCAGCTTCGTCAGGTTGTACGACGATTGCGCGTTCTTCAGCGTGTCTTCCGTGACCTTCAGCAGGTCGTCGGTCGATTGCAGCGTCAGATACTGATCCGCCACCTGCGAGACGAGCGAGATTTCCTGCGCCTTGCGGGCCTGTGCCGTCGACAGATATTGCGCCAGCGCCTGATCCTTCAGGCTCTGGATTCGGCCGAACAGGTCCAGCTCCCACGACGCCGACAAGCCGACGTTGTAGTCGCGCGTAATCAGCGGAGCGCCGGTGGTCGATATACCGGCCGGCAGCCGCTCGATCGACCCCGTACCGGTGCCGCCGAGCGTCGGCAGCAGTTCGGCGCGCGTGATCTGGTACTGCGCGCGCGCCGCCTCGATGTTGAGCACCGAGACACGCA
>NZ_BAAILN010000055.1:96200-102332 GCF_054589155.1 Burkholderia sp. 3C | reverse complement strand
GAAGGTGTTCAACACGGCGCGCGTCGAAGCGCTCGAAGTGGAGAACCTCGTCGAAGTGGCGCGCGCCACGATGGTGTCGGCCGAGGCACGCAAGGAAAGCCGCGGCGCGCATGCGCAGGACGACTATCCGCATCGCGACGACGACAACTGGATGCGTCATACGCTGTGGTTCAGCGAAGGCGATCGCCTCGACTACAAGCCGGTGCACATGCAGCCGCTGACGGTCGAATCGGTGCCGCCCAAGGCGCGTACGTTCTAAGCCGACTCCAAGGAATTTGAAATGGCAAAACGCATTTTTGAACTCTATCGTTACGATCCGGACAAGGACGCGGCGCCGCGCATGCAGACGTACGAAGTCGAGATCACGCATGAACGCATGCTGCTCGACGCGCTGGTCAAGCTGAAGGAACTGGACGAAACGCTGTCGTTCCGTCGCTCGTGCCGCGAAGGCGTGTGCGGTTCGGACGCGATGAACATCAACGGCAAGAACGGTCTGGCGTGTCTGACGAACCTGAACGATCTGCCGCAGAAGATCGTGCTGCGCCCGCTGCCGGGCCTGCCCGTCGTGCGCGACCTGATCGTCGACATGACGCACTTCTTCAACCAGTACCACTCGATCAAGCCGTTCCTGATCAACGACACGCCGCCGCCCGAGAAGGAGCGTCTGCAGTCGCCGGAAGAGCGCGAAGAGCTCGACGGCGTGTACGAGTGCATTCTGTGCGCAAGCTGCTCCACGTCGTGCCCGAGCTTCTGGTGGAATCCGGACAAGTTCGTCGGCCCGGCCGGCCTGCTGCAGGCGTATCGCTTCATCGCGGACAGCCGTGACGAAGCCACCGCCGAACGCCTCGACAACCTGGAAGATCCGTACCGTCTGTTCCGTTGCCATACGATCATGAACTGCGTCGACGTCTGCCCGAAGGGGCTGAACCCGACCAAGGCGATCGGCAAGATCAAGGAATTGATGGTTCGCCGCACGGTCTGACCTGATACGACATGACTGATTCGTCGCACCAGTCCGACCCGCACCGTCGCGCGCGCCTTCGCTGGCGGGCGCGGCGGGGTCTGTTGGAAAACGATGTGATTCTCGATCGTTTTCTCAACCGATACGAGCATGACCTCACCGATACCGATGTGGGCGCGTTGACCCGCCTGCTCGAACTATCCGACAACGACCTGATGGACTTGTTGCTCGCGCGCAAGGAACCAGAAGGCGACCTTGCCGGCCCGGATGTTTCCCGGCTGCTGGAGATGCTGCGCAGCGCGTAACAACGCCGCGCCCGTTATCGAATCCCGTTTCTACTTTCGATTGAGGATGTGCCATGACTCCGTCTGATGTTAAAGCCACGCTATCGTTCAGCGACAATTCGCCGAGCGTCGAACTGCCGATCTACAAGGGCACGTTGGGCCCGGACGTAATCGACATCCGCAAGCTGTACGGCCAGACCGGCAAGTTCACGTACGACCCGGGCTTCATGTCCACGGCGGCGTGCAATTCGGCCATCACGTACATTGACGGGGACAAGGGCGAGCTGCTGTATCGCGGTTACCCGATCGACAATCTCGCGCAAAACGCGGATTTCCTCGAAACCTGCTTTCTGCTGCTGAAGGGCGAACTGCCGAACGCCGCCGAGAAGGAAGAGTTTGTCGAGACCGTCACGAAGCACACGATGGTGCACGAGCAGATGCACTTCTTCTTCCGTGGCTTCCGCCGCGACGCGCACCCGATGGCGATCCTGGTCGCCGCAGTCGGCGCGCTGTCCGCGTTCTACCACGACTCGCTCGACATCAACGATCCGCGTCACCGCGATGTGTCGGCGATCCGCATGATCGCCAAGCTGCCGACGCTGGTCGCGATGGCGTACAAGTACACGATCGGCCAGCCGTTCGTGTACCCGAAGAACGAACTCTCGTACAGCGCGAACTTCATGCACATGATGTTCGCGAACCCGTGCGAAGAGTACAAGGTCAACGACGTGCTGGTGCGCGCACTCGACCGCATCCTGATCCTGCACGCCGACCACGAACAGAACGCATCGACCTCGACCGTCCGTCTGGCCGGTTCGTCGGGCGCGAACCCGTTCGCCTGTATCGCCGCCGGTATCGCATGTCTGTGGGGCCCGGCGCACGGTGGTGCGAACGAAGCCGCGCTGAACATGCTCGAGCAGATCGGTTCGCCGGACAACATTCCCGAGTTCATCAAGCAAGTGAAGGACAAGAACTCGGGCGTGAAGCTGATGGGCTTCGGTCACCGCGTGTACAAGAACTACGACCCGCGTGCGAAGCTGATGCGCGAAACCTGCCACGAAGTGCTGACCGAGCTGGGCCTGCACGACGACCCGTTGTTCAAGCTCGCGATGCAGCTCGAGAAGATCGCGCTGGAAGACGAATACTTCGTGTCGCGCAAGCTGTACCCGAACGTCGACTTCTACTCGGGTATCGTTCAGCGCGCGCTGGGCATCCCGACCGCCATGTTCACCTGCATCTTCGCGATGGCACGTACGGTGGGCTGGATCGGTCAGTGGAACGAAATGATTGCCGATCCGGAACAGAAGATCGGTCGTCCGCGTCAGCTGTTTGTCGGCGAAACGTCGCGCGAAGCGACGTCGATCGACAAGCGTTAAGCGGTTTCCGAGGGTCGAGCGAGGTGCGTCAGCGCCGCGCCTGACCGAACGGCAAAACAGGCCCCGACGGCGAAAGCGGTCGGGGCCTGTTGCTTTGGCGCGGTGGAGTCTCGCGCGGCGTTTGCCGATTGGCGTTCAAGAGTGGCATGACGCCGTGGCATCATCAGTGTCATTTCCACGACGAGGTGCCGCATGTTGTCTCATGTCTGTGTTGGCGTACGCGATGTCGAGCAAGCGCATGCGTTCTATGCGCCCCTGATGGCCGCCCTCGGCATGCCGTTGAAATTTCGTGATCCGCCGACGATGGCCGGCTGGATGCCGGCTGACGCGCCGCGCCCGCTATTCCTGATTTGCCGGCCGTTCGACGGCCAGGTCGCGACACCGGGCAATGGTCAGATGATTGCGTTGCTCGCGCCGGATCGGCAAACGGTGGACCGATGTCATGCCCTGGCGCTTCAGGCGGGCGGGGTATGCGAAGGGCCGCCGGGATTGCGTGCGCATTATCATCCGAATTATTACGGTGCCTATTTTCGTGATCCCGACGGTAATAAGCTCTGTATTTGCTGTCACGACCCTGAATAAATACGTCGGCACAGAACTATCACAAATCTTGACAATCGAGGCATACCGCAGGATTACACTTTCGCTACTCACTGATGAAAGGTAATCGTATGCAAGGCAGCGCTCAATTCCTGTCGTTTTCGATGATCGCCGGTATGATGGCGATCGTTTCGGCTGCCGCGCAGGCCGGCGCGATCGAGAAGAATTTCGACGACGCCGCGAACGGACGCATCGTGGCGCGAGCGAATACGATGGTGACCTGTGATTCCCCGAAGTTTCGCCCCGCTCCGGCGACTGGCGTAGGCGGCAGCGCTGCCGGTGTGGCGGGCAATGTCATGCTGTCGCCTGCTGCGTTGGCGATGTCGCAGCAAGCGGGAAACGCCGTGGGGGATGCGCCGTGTGTGGCGAAGGAGATCCCGTTGATCTCGTCCCGGAAGCAAATTGCGTTACCGGCGGCTGAATCGGGGTTGGGCGTGACGGTGAAACAATCCCATGCGTGGGAGATGAGCGCCGAAGACAGGCTGTATGCTGCTCAGCATTGCCCGGAAAACATGAATCATCGTGATTTGTGCGTGCGTCGCCGGGCCGGCTATGATCAGGATGGTAATAAGGTGAGTGTCGGTTTGGGGTGGAATTAATCCAATTCAACGTCGGTCGTTATCAAATAAAAACTGGGGGCCGTTCATGCAGAATTCACTCATCCGTTCGTCGTTGTTCGTGATCGCCATATTGGCAACGGCGTCGACGGCGAATGCCGGCATCGCCGAGCAAAATGTCCGCGACGCCGCCAATGGGCTCGTGGCGCCGCCAGCTTTGTCCACTACCTGCGATCCGGTGGCATTTCGTCCGAATCAATACCATTCAATGGGTGCAGGGGAAGGGCTCGCCACGGCGGGATTCGGGCTCGCTTCGCTGGCGATCGCGTCGATGATCTCCTCGCGCAAGCATGCCGATGCCTTGCTCAAGTCGCCATGCGTGACGAAGCCCGGGGTGGCGAGCAACGGGACTGATCCGTTGGCGATGCAGCTCGCGCCGTCACAATTCCCGAGCAAGTCGTTCAACCGCGTGCAATAAATCGCAACACGCCGCCGGCATGGCCTCGGCGACAATGCGTGCCGAGCGCAATCTCGGTCGCCGCATGTCACCGCAACGCGGCGCGCGCTTTGCTTCCCCTCCGTTTTCTGCCTGCCGCTGATGAAAGATCGCGTCGAATACACCCGCAGCCGCGATGTCCCCGGACTCGTGCTCGGCGACGCGCGTTTCAGCGAATTCCGCTTCGATCGTCATTACCACCTGGATTTCCACGTCGGCATCGTGACCGACGGCGTGCAGCGCCAGCAGGTCGGCGGCAACAGCCTGCTGCTCGGTCCCGGCAGCATTTCCCTGATGCCGCCCGGCGAGGTGCACGACGGCACACGCGTGGGCGACGCCGCATATTCGCTGAAAACGTTCAGGTTGCCGCCGGCATGGCTCGCCGACATCGCGGACGAGCTGGCAGGCGGCGCGAACGGGCCGGTGCTGCACGGCGCGACGTTGACCGATCCGGCTCTGGCGCAACGGCTCAGCATGATTCACACGGCGTTGCGCAGCGAGGATCTGGACGGCCCGCTCGGCCTGCAATCGGCCTGGCTGCTCGCGCTCGAACGGCTATTCGTGCAGTCGCGCGGTTTCGTGCCACGCGAGGTGGGCGGTGGTCTGGCCGATGTGCAATGGCGGCGCGTGCGCGACTATTGCGAGGCGCATCTGGCCGAGAAGATCACGCTCGAGTCGCTCGCAGCCCTTTGCGAGACCGATCGCTTCGTGTTCCTGAAATTGTTCAAGCAGACCACGTCCATGACGCCGCACGCGTGGCTCGTGCGGCTGCGTCTCGAACGTGCATGCATGATGCTGCATCACGGCACGCAATCCATCGCGCAAGTGGCGCAGGCTGTCGGTTTCTACGACCAGAGCCACTTCAACCGCGCGTTCCGGCGCGCGTTCGGCTGCGCGCCGTCGCGCTACTGAGGCGCGTGCGGGCCGCGCTTCAGGCCGAAACCTTCAGGCCGATTTTTTCACATCGATCCCTTCACACCGCGCGCCAATTCGATCAGACGATCGACTTCCTGCGTCGTCGTCGCGAACGACGTGACGAAGCGCGCCACGCCCGGCGCCCAGCGATCGTGATAGAAGCGCACGCCGGCCGCCAGCAGGCCGGCGATCACCGGCTGCGGCAGGCGGCAGAACAGGATGTTCGCATCGGCGCTGCCCGTCATGTCCACGCCCGGCACGCTCGCCAGCCCGGCTGCGAGCCGTTGCGCCATCGCGTTCGCGTGGCGCGCGTTGCGCAGCCACAAGTCGTCGGCCAGGTAGGCGTCGAGCGGCGCGGACAGGAAGCGCATCTTCGAGCTCAAATGCCCGGCGCGCTTGCGGCGGAACGCCAGCTCCCGGGCGCGGTGCGGATCGAACACCACGACCGCATCGGAGCCGGGCACGCCGTTCTTGGTCGCGCCGAACGACACCACGTCCACCCCGGCGCGCCAGGTCATGTCGGCCGGCGAGGCGCCGAGCGACACCAGCGCGTTGGCGAAGCGTGCGCCGTCCATATGCAGCGGCAGCGAGGCGGCGCGGCAGAGTTCGCCGATCGTGCCGATCTCGTCGAGCGTGTAGACGCTGCCGATCTCGGTGGCCTGCGTGATGCTGACGGCCGACGGCTGGGTGGTGTGCACGTCGCCGAGCTTCGCACGCGCGGCCGCGCGCAGCGCATCGGGATCGAGCTTGCCGGCGGGGCCGTCCACTGCGATCAGCTTCGCGCCGTCGGCGTAGAACGCCGGCGCGCCGCATTCGTCGTTGTTGATGTGGCTGTCCGGGTGGCACAGCACGCTGCCCCAGGGCGGCGTCAGCGCGGCCAGCGCGAGCGCGTTGGCGGCCGTGCCGGTGCCGACGATGAACACCGCCACCTCGTGCTCGAACA
>NZ_BAAILN010000055.1:66338-96124 GCF_054589155.1 Burkholderia sp. 3C | reverse complement strand
GACGCGCGCTGTCCATGGGTCGTTGCCGTACGGGGCGGCGTGGCCGGCCGCGCAGGCCACCAGCGCGTCGAGCACGGCGGGGGACGCACCGGCGATGTTGTCGCTGCTGAAGTTGAGCACCGGCTGATCCGGCGTCGAAGCGTGTTCCATGGGACGTGAATCCTGACTGAAGAAAGGCCCGTTGAGGGCGGAATCGGGGAATGCGCCCACACTAGCCGCGCGAAACGGGCAGGGATTGTAAAAAATTGAAGGACGCGCCCCCTTGAGCGGCGGCCGCGCCGCCCGCATAGTCGGAGCCTCGAATCCACGCCAGCAGGAGTAACGATGACGATCCGCCGCTATTTCGACAGCGATGCGCTGACCTTGACCACGCAGGTGCTTGCCTGCGAACCGGAGGCGGCGGCCGAGCCGGGCGGGAGCGCCGCGCGCTTTCGCGTCGTGCTGGCCGAGACGCTGTTTCATCCGCAGGGCGGCGGCCAGCGCGCCGACACCGGCCGTATCGGCGAGGCAAACGTGCTGCACGTGGCCATCGAAGGCGACACGGTCGTCCATTTCACCGATCGCGCGGTGCCGGCGGGCGAGGTGTCGATCGAGGTCGATGCCGGGCCGCGTGCATTGCATGCGCGGCTGCATTCGGCCGGCCATCTGATCGCCTACGCGGGCGCTACGTTCGGCTGGCGCGCGGTGAAGGGGCACCACTGGCCCGGCGAGGCACGCGTGGTGATGGAGCGCGACGCCGACGCCCGCGAGATGGACGCGCAGGCGCTGGCCGATGCGGTCAATGCACTGATCGCGGCGGCGCTGCCGCGCGTGCTGACCGAGCGCGACGGCATGCGCATGCTCGCCTACGGCACGCTCGACGCAAGCCCGTGCGGCGGCACGCACGTGGCCGACACCGCCGCGGTGGGGGCGGTCACGATCGCCCGCGTCAAGGAGAAGAAAGGGCAACTGACGGTGCAGTACGACGTCGCCGCCTGATCGCGACGGCGTGAGCCAAGGTGGCCCCGATTGCCCGGTAAAACTTATCCAGGTATCGAAACTACTACTCAACTCACTGTTTTTATTGAGTTTTTTCTCATCCTGGTAGTGCCGTGTTGTCATCTTGGTGGCATAATCGTCTGCACCAGAAGGACTTGTCGTCACTACAACCCCGCATACCATGGCACAGACTCTCTACGACAAATTGTGGAATTCGCACGTCGTCCACGCAGAAGAGGACGGCACCACCTTGCTCTACATCGATCGTCATCTGCTGCACGAGGTGACCAGCCCGCAGGCGTTCGAAGGGCTGAAGATGGCCGAGCGCCCGGTGTGGCGGATCAGCGCGAACCTGGCCGTGTCGGACCATAACGTTCCGACCACCGATCGCACGCAGGGCATCGCCGATCCGATCTCGAAGCTGCAGGTCGACACGCTCGACACGAACTGCGACAGCTTCGGCATCACCCAGTTCAAGATGAACGACATGCGCCAGGGCATCGTCCACATCATCGGGCCGGAGCAGGGCGCGACGCTGCCGGGCATGACGATCGTCTGCGGCGATTCGCACACCTCCACGCACGGCGCGTTCGGTGCGCTCGCGCATGGTATCGGCACCTCGGAAGTCGAGCACGTGCTGGCCACGCAAACCTTGCTGCAGAAGAAGAGCAAGAACCTGCTGATCAAGGTCGACGGCCAACTGCCGCGCGGCTGCACAGCGAAGGACATCGTGCTGGCCATCATCGGCAAGATCGGCACGGCCGGCGGCACGGGCTACGCGATGGAATTCGGCGGCTCGATGATCCGCTCGCTGTCGATGGAAGGCCGCATGACGGTCTGCAACATGGCGATCGAGGCAGGCGCGCGCGCCGGCATGGTATCGGTGGACGACACCACGATCGAGTACCTGAAGGATCGTCCGTTCTCGCCCACCGGCGTCGAATGGGATCAGGCCGTGCAGTACTGGCGCACCTTCAAGTCGGACGACGGCGCGCAATTCGACCGCGTGGTCGAGCTGACGGTGGCCGATATCGTGCCGCAGGTCACCTGGGGCACGTCGCCGGAAATGGTCACGGCGGTGGACAGCCGCGTGCCGGACCCCGAGCGCGAGAAGGACCCGGTCAAGCGCGGCGCGATGGAGCGCGCGCTGGCCTACATGGCGCTCGAACCGAACACGCCGATCGAGTCGATCAAGGTCGACAAGATCTTCATCGGTTCGTGCACCAACGCGCGCATCGAAGATATCCGCGCGGCCGCCTACGTGGTCAAGAAGCTGAACCGCCGCGTCGCGTCGAACGTGCGTCTGGCGATGGTGGTGCCGGGTTCGGGCCTCGTGAAGGCGCAGGCCGAGCGCGAAGGGCTCGACAAGGTGTTCCGCGATGCCGGCTTCGAATGGCGCGAACCCGGCTGCTCGATGTGCCTCGCGATGAACGCGGATCGGCTCGATCCGGGCGAGCGTTGCGCGTCCACGTCGAACCGCAATTTCGAAGGGCGTCAGGGCGCGGGCGGCCGCACCCATCTGGTCAGCCCGGCGATGGCGGCGGCCGCCGCCATCGAAGGCCACTTCGTCGATATTCGCCGGCTCGGATAATCGCATGCGCCGCAACAGCATCATCGTGAGCCGCCTGGTCGCGGCGTTCGCCCTGGCGGGCGTCGTGCTCGGGCTGGCCGCCTGCAATACGGTGGCGGGCGTCGGCGAGGACATCAATGCCGCAGGCCGCGCGATTTCGCGCGCCGCGAGCTGACAATCTGGAAACGGATCATGGAAAAATTCACAGTGCATTCCGGCGTCGTGGCGCCGCTCGATCGTGAAAACGTCGACACCGACGCGATCATCCCGAAGCAGTTCCTGAAATCGATCAAGCGCACCGGCTTCGGCCCGAACGCGTTCGACGAATGGCGTTACCTCGATCACGGCGAGCCGGGCCAGGACAACTCGAAGCGCCCGCTGAACCCCGATTTCGTGCTGAACCAGGCGCGCTACCAGGGCGCCTCGGTGCTGCTGGCGCGCAAGAACTTCGGCTGCGGCAGCTCGCGCGAACACGCCCCGTGGGCGCTCGAACAATACGGCTTCCGCGCGATCATCGCACCGAGCTTCGCCGATATCTTCTTCAACAACTGCTTCAAGAACGGCGTGCTGCCGATCGTCCTGAGCGAACAGCAGGTCGATCACCTGTTCAACGAGACGTACGCGTTCAACGGCTTCAAGCTGACGATCGATCTCGAGGCGCAGTTGGTGCGCTCCGGCGACGGCCGCGAGTATCCGTTCGAAGTCGCGGCGTTCCGCAAGTACTGCCTGCTGAACGGCTTCGACGATATCGGCCTGACGCTGCGCCACGCCGACAAGATCCGCCAGTTCGAGGCGGAGCGGCTTGCCAAGCAGCCCTGGCTCAACAACCGCCTGATCGGATAATGCGGTGCCGCGCGTGAGGCGCGGCATGCATCGTACGCTTCCGATTCGAACCAACCCATATCAGGAAATCGCATGAAGATTGCAGTGCTGCCGGGCGACGGCATCGGCCCGGAGATCGTCACCGAAGCGGTGAAGGTGCTGAACGCCCTCGACGAAAAGTTCGAACTCGAACAGGCGCCGGTCGGCGGCGCCGGCTACGAGGCCGCGGGCCATCCGCTGCCGGACGCCACGCTGAAGCTTGCCAAGGAAGCGGACGCGATCCTGTTCGGCGCGGTGGGCGACTGGAAATACGACTCGCTCGAACGCGCGCTGCGTCCGGAGCAGGCGATTCTCGGGCTGCGCAAACATCTCGAACTGTTCGCGAACTTCCGCCCGGCGATCTGCTACGAGCAGCTCGTCGACGCCTCGCCGCTGAAGCCGGAACTGATCTCGGGCCTCGACATCCTGATCGTGCGCGAACTGAACGGCGATATCTACTTCGGCCAGCCGCGCGGCACGCGCGAAGCGCCGGACGGCCCGTTCGCCGGTGCGCGCGAAGGCTTCGACACGATGCGCTATTCGGAGCCGGAAGTGCGCCGCATCGCGCACGTCGCGTTCCAGGCGGCGCAGAAGCGCCAGAAGAAGCTGCTGTCGGTGGACAAGGCGAACGTGCTCGAAACCTCGCAGTTCTGGCGCGACATCATGATCGACGTGTCGAAGGAATATACGGACGTCGAGCTGTCGCACATGTACGTGGACAACGCGGCCATGCAGCTCGCCAAGGCGCCGAAGCAATTCGACGTGATCGTCACCGGCAACATGTTCGGCGACATCCTGTCCGATGAAGCGGCCATGTTGACGGGTTCGATCGGCATGCTGCCGTCGGCCTCGCTCGACAAGAACAACAAGGGCCTGTACGAGCCGTCGCACGGTTCGGCGCCGGACATCGCCGGCAAGGGCGTGGCCAATCCGCTCGCCACCATCCTGTCGGCGGCGATGCTGCTGCGCTACTCGCTGAATCGCGGCGAGCAGGCCGAGCGCATCGAGCGCGCGGTGCAGAAGGTGCTGGAGCAGGGTTACCGCACGGGCGACATCGCCACGCCGGGGTGCAAGCAGGTGGGCACGGCGCAGATGGGCGACGCGGTCATCGCGGCGCTGTAAGGCCAGGGCGGCAGGGCAGGGTGAGCGCCGCGCGGGCCGGTTGGCCCGGGCGTGTGCCGCCCCCGCGTGTCGCCCTGTTCGACAGGTGTGTTCCGGTGCGTTTTTCGCGCGTGGGCTCCGGTTGCGGGGTGCGCGAACAACATCGGGCACGATAGTTTCGGCGGGTCGTTGTACGGCCCATCAGGTTTGTGTAGACTCCTTCGCATGGCGCAGAATCTCTCGATCTCCCCGGTCCTGAACCTCCACGGCACTCAAGCCCGTGCAGGTGCGCGCGCCATCGTCTCCACGAAAATCATCATCACGAAAACGATCACGAAAAGCTGATCGTCATCCGTCGTGCCCGCCTGATTTCCCCGCGCGGTTGCGCCGGGGGACGGAAAAGGCGGGGAAGCTCTCAAGCAAAGGGTTAGTCATGAACGTAGGTCTCGTAGGTTGGCGCGGCATGGTCGGCAGCGTGCTGATGCAGCGCATGCAGGAAGAAGGCGATTTCGATCTGATCGAGCCGGTGTTTTTCAGCACCAGCAACACGGGCGGCAAGGCGCCGGCCTTCGCAAGGAACGAGACCACGCTGAAAGACGCGACGAACATCGACGAACTGCGCAAGTGCGACGTGATCATCACGTGCCAGGGCGGCGACTACACCAACGAGGTGTTCCCGAAGCTGCGCTCGGCCGGCTGGAACGGCTACTGGATCGACGCGGCCTCGTCGCTGCGCATGAAGGACGATGCGGTCATCATTCTCGATCCGGTCAACCTCGACGTGATCAAGGACGCGCTCGTCAAGGGCACCAGGAATTTCGTCGGCGGCAACTGCACGGTCAGCCTGATGCTGATGGCGCTGGGCGGCCTGTTCCGCGAAAACCTGGTCGACTGGATGACGGCCATGACGTACCAGGCCGCGTCGGGCGCCGGCGCGCAGAACATGCGCGAACTGCTCGCGCAGATGGGCGCGCTGAACAGCGCCGTGGCCGAGCAACTGGCCGATCCGTCGTCGGCGATCCTCGACATCGACCGCCGCGTGCTGGCCACGATGAACAGCGACGCCATGCCCACCAGCCAGTTCGGCGTGCCGCTGGCCGGTTCGTTGATCCCCTGGATCGACAAGGATCTCGGCAACGGGATGTCGAAGGAAGAATGGAAGGGCGGCGCGGAAACCAACAAGATCCTCGGCAAGCCGGCCATGGGCGAACCGGGTTCGATCCCCGTCGACGGCCTGTGCGTGCGGATCGGCGCGATGCGCTGCCATTCGCAGGCGCTGACCATCAAGCTGAAGAAGGATGTGCCGCTCGACGAAGTGCACGGCATTCTCGCCTCGGCCAACGACTGGGTGAAGGTCGTGCCGAACGAGCGCGAAGCGTCGATGCGCGATCTGTCGCCGGCCGTGGTGACGGGCACGCTGTCGGTGCCGGTCGGCCGCCTGCGCAAGCTGGCGATGGGCGGTGAATACCTGTCCGCGTTCACGGTTGGCGATCAACTGCTGTGGGGCGCGGCCGAGCCGTTGCGCCGCATGCTGCGCATCCTGCTCGACAAGTAAGCCGGCGCGGCTCGCGTCCGGAAGGACGACGGCGGCGTTCGTGGTGCCCGGTGGCAAGCCGGGCGCGGCGAGCGCCGCTTTGTTTTTGGGTCGCGCGGCGCGAGGCGAGCAAGGCTTGCAGTTTGCTTGTGTCATGCCGCGCAAGACAATTCCGACGAAACGGGCGGCGGGTAAAGTAAACTACGCGGCTACGACGCAATCCGGCGTCGCGCGGCGTGGCCTTTCTCTCGGTGCGCCGGCGCGAACGTCCCGAATCCTGTCCTCCCTCCAACGTGAACCAGGGCCGCGCGCTGCCGCGGCGAATCTACCGATGATGCTGCGATCCCCCCCCGGTAAGGCTTCCGTTGCCTCGTTTCCCGCCCTGATTTCCCGCGCGTTCGCGATGCGTGCGATCGCGGCCGCCGCCGTTGCGCTGCTGTCGGCCGCCGCCCCGCTTGCGCAGGCCGCGGCATCGGATGCGGTGGCACCGGCCTCCGCGGCTGCGCCGCAATCGGTCACGGTCCGGCCGGGCCAGTCGCTCAACGATCTCGCCATTGCCGTCACGCAATCGCACGATCCCGTGGTGCTGGGCCGGGCCGGTCGCGCGCTGTTCGCCGCGAATCCTCGGGCGTTCATGAAAAACGATCCGAGCCGGCTGCGGCTCGGGGCAACGCTGACCGTGCCGCCGCTCGATGCGACCGGCGCGGCCGTTGCCGCTCCGGCGAGTGCATCGGCGGCCACGAGTACTGCTCCTGCTCCTGCTTCCGGCGCGACGGCGGCTGCGCCGGCGCGAGTGGCGGGTGCTTCGGCGCCCGCGGCGCCGGTTGCGAGCGCGTCGGCCGCGCATGGCGCCAGCCCGGCTGCGCCCATCGGCGGGTCGGCGCCGCATCCGGCCAATGCCGTGAGCGGTGCCGTTGCCGCGGGCGCTTCGGCGCCGGCGGCTGTGCCGGGTGCTTCGGCGACGATCGTCGCGCCGTCCTCGTCGGTTGCAGCGGCTGCGGCGCAAGCGGCGCCGGCCGTTGCCGCTCCGCATGCGAATGCCGCGAACAGCGGTTCGACCACCGGTTCGACCGGCCCGCACAGCTGGAGCGGGTCGATCCAGACCGCGCCGCCGGTCGGGTCGAGCGAGGCGGAAGCCGCGCTGCTGGCGCCGGGCAGCGGAGCGCGCGCGGCGACCAGCGGCAACGCCGAGGCGTCGGCCGCGCAGGCTCGGCCGTCGAGCCTCCAGCAACTGCTGGCACTGAAGAATCGTGTACTGATGGATCTGCAGAAGCACGGCATCGGCAAGCCGGCGCCGGAAGCCACGGCGCCGGAAGCGAAACCCGCACCGGCTGCCGCGCCGTCGACGGCCGGCAGCGCGGCGGATGCGGCGTCGGGCGTGTCGGTGCCCGCAGCGGCTGCGTCGGCACCGGTCGCCAAGCCTGCTTCGGCACCGGCTGCCAAGCCGGCCGCCGTTCAGCCTTCGGCGCCTGCCGTGCCGTTCGACCGGACAGCCGCGATCGCCGTCGGCGTTGCGGCGGCTGCGCTGGTTCTCGGTTTCCTGTTCCGCCGCCGCAAGCGTGCCGAGCCGGAAGTCGAGCCGCAAACCGGTACGGATACGCCGCCGCCATCGTCTCCGGCGACGGCCGCAGGCGCCGTTGCCGCCGCAACGGTTGCGGCCGAAACCGTGACGCATCAACAGGATGCAGTACCGCCGCCGTCGGCACCTGCCGAAACGCCGATGGCAACGCACGACGAACCGCCCGAAACGGCGCATCACGAGTCGCCGGCGGAAGAACCCGTTTCCCCGATCCCGGACGCCATCCTCGCCGCGTCCGAATCGCTGCCGCCGCCCGCGGTGGTTGAACCCGCGGCACCGGCGGCCGAAGCAGCCGCCCCTGACGACACGCCCGACGCGATCGCACCGCAGCCGGGCCAACCCGATTACGGGACCGCACCCGCGCCGATCGAGGCAGCGCCGGCGGCGCCCGTCGATCTCACGACCTTGACCGAATTGAACGAATTGACCAGTAGCGCCTCGCCCGGCGTGCCCACGCACGAATTCCCGGCCGATGCGATTTCCGCTCTCGACAGCCTCGACATGCCCCTGCCGCCGCGCACGGGCACGCCGGTAGCGGATTTTGATTTCACGCCCCGCAATGCAACTAACAGTCTATCCACGTCGACCCTCCCGGCATTCGGTCGCGATTTGTCCGCATCGTCGGCGTCCACCCAGCCTGCAGGGCAGGCGGGTAGCGATCCGCATCGATTGGATTCGCTGCCTGACTCGCTCGACGATGAACTGCCGCTCGACGACGATGCCGCGGCAACGGCTCCCGGCAGTTACGCGCCAGCCGGCTTCGCGCCGCTCGGCGCGGCGCAGTTCGGCGCGCTGAGCCTCGATTTCGATCTGGATCTGCCGGCTGGCCCGGGTGTGTCGATCCCGCCGCCGAGTGATGCCGTGCTCGATCGCATCGCCCACAACAAGCTCGATCTGGCGTCCGAATACGTCGAACTCGGCGATCTGAACGGTGCACGCGCGCTGCTCGGCGAAGTGATCGACGCCAACCGCCCGGGCACGCGGGATCAAGCACGCGTCCTGCTGGCCAAGCTCGCCGACGCCACGTAATGCGAATCGCACTGGGCATTCAGTACGACGGTGCCGCGTTCTGCGGCTGGCAATCCCAGCCGCACCGCAACACCGTGCAGGACACGCTTGAACAGGCGCTGAAGGCATTCGCGCTGGTGCCGCTGCAAACCGTGGTGGCGGGGCGGACCGATACGGGCGTGCATGGCCTCGGCCAGGTCGTCCATTTCGACACCGAGCTTTCGCGCGCCGATTTTTCCTGGGTGCGCGGCACCAATGCGTTCCTGCCGGCAACGGTGGCCGTGCAGTGGGCCAAGCCGATGCCGGACGCGTTCCATGCGCGCTTCGCCGCGTTCGAGCGCACCTATTACTACGCGCTCTACGTGCACGCGTTCCGCTCGCCGATGCTGAACGCGCGCGCGGGCTGGGTTCACACGCCGCTCGACGTCGACGCGATGCGCGAAGCGGCGCAGCACCTGATCGGCGAAAACGATTTTTCGTCGTTCCGCTCGTCGGAGTGCCAGTCGAAAACGCCGGTCAAGCATCTGTACCAGATCGATATCCGGCCGTCGGGCAGCTTCATCCATTTCCGGTTTCGCGCCAACGCGTTCCTGCATCACATGGTGCGCAATCTGATGGGTTGCCTCGTGGCGGTGGGGCGCGGCCGTTATCCGGCCGACTGGATGGCGGAGGTGCTGGCCGCGCGCAACCGCGACCGCGCCGCGCCGACCTTCATGCCGGATGGCCTGTATCTCGCGCATGTCGGCTATCCTGACGAATTCGCCGTGCCCCCGGCGCAGCTCGGCAGCGTGCCGTGGAGCACCGTCTGGGCCGATCTCGACGCGCCGCCAGATGGGCTCGCCGGCCCCTGACCGATGCCCCGCGCCGTTTTGAGCGCCAGAACACCGTTGCAACCGAATCCGCCGTACCCCCTCGCAGGACGCACCACGATGACCGCCACGCCGCTTGCCACCGCTCCCCAGGCCCGCACCCGCATCAAGCTGTGCGGGCTGTCCCGTCGCGCCGATGTCGATCACGCCGTCGCGCTCGGCGCCGATGCGGTCGGCTTCGTGTTCTACCCGAAAAGCCCGCGCGCGGTGACGATCGAGCAGGCGGCCGAGCTGGTGCGGCGCATCCCGCCGTTCGTGTCGGCGGTCGGCCTGTTCGTCAACGCAACGGCCGACGAGCTCGCGCGCGTGCTCGACGCCGTGCCCCTCACCATGCTGCAGTTCCACGGCGACGAAACCCCGGCGCAGTGCATCGAGCTGGCCGGTGCGGCGCGTTTGCCGTGGATGCGCGCGTTGCGCATTGGCATCTCGACGCAGCGCGCCGATTTGGTAGAATCGGCACTTCACTATTCGACAGCCTGCGGTTTGTTGTTCGACACCCATGTGCCGGACTACGGCGGCAGCGGCAAGGTCTTCGATTGGTCTCTTATTTCCGCAGAGCTCGCGCGTCGGGCCGTTTTGAGTGGTGGCTTGGCCGCGCAAAACGTCGGTGACGCAATACGCCAGATCCGCCCGTACGCGGTCGATGTCTCCAGTGGCATCGAAGTACCGGGCGAGAAGGGCGTGAAGGATCACGCCCGGATGGCGGCGTTCGTGAGCGCAGTGCGCGACGCGGACGCCCGGTGAGCTGAATGCCGGCGCGGCGCCTGCCGCGCCGTCCGATAGAGAGACAAGCATGTACAACCTTCCTGATGATCGCGGCCATTTCGGCCCGTATGGCGGCGTGTTCGTCGCCGAAACGCTGATTCACGCCCTCGACGAGCTGCGTGCCGCCTACGAGCGCTACCAGGCCGACCCCGAATTCGTCGCCGAATACAACCGCGAACTGAAGCATTTCGTCGGCCGTCCGTCGCCGATCTACCATGCGCAACGCTGGACCGAAATGCTCGGCGGCGCGCAGCTCTACCTGAAGCGCGAAGACCTGAACCACACGGGCGCGCACAAGGTGAACAACGTGATCGGCCAGGCGCTGCTCGCGCGCCGGATGGGCAAGAAGCGCGTGATCGCCGAAACCGGCGCGGGCCAGCACGGCGTGGCCACGGCCACCATCTGCGCGCGCTTCGGCATGGAATGCGTGGTCTACATGGGCGCCGAGGACGTGCGCCGCCAGGCCGCCAACGTCTACCGCATGAAGCTGCTCGGCGCGACCGTGGTGCCGGTCGAATCGGGTTCGCGTACGCTGAAGGACGCGCTCAACGAAGCGATGCGCGACTGGGTCACGAACATCGAATCGACGTTCTACATCATCGGCACGGTGGCCGGCCCGCACCCGTACCCGATGATGGTGCGCGATTTCCAGCGCGTGATCGGTGACGAATGCAAGGTGCAGATGCCCGAAATGACGGGCCGTCAGCCCGACGCCGTGATCGCCTGCGTGGGCGGCGGCTCGAATGCGATGGGCATCTTCTATCCGTATATCGACGACACCTCGGTGCAACTGATCGGCGTCGAAGCGGCCGGCGACGGCCTCGACAGCGGCCGTCACGCGGCCTCGCTGACGGGCGGCAGCCCCGGCGTGCTGCACGGCAATCGCACCTATCTGCTGCAGGATGCGGACGGCCAGATCATCGAGACGCATTCGGTGTCGGCGGGCCTCGACTATCCGGGCGTCGGCCCCGAACACGCCTGGCTCAAGGACAGCGGCCGCGCGCAGTACGTGCCGATCACCGACGAGGAAGCGCTGAAGGCGTTCCACGATTGCTGCCGGATCGAGGGCATCATCCCGGCCCTCGAATCGAGCCACGCGATCGCCTACGGTGCGAAGCTCGCCGCCACCTTGCCGAAGGACAAGATCCTCCTCGTCAATCTGTCGGGCCGAGGCGACAAGGACATGCATACCGTCGCCGAGCGCGGCGGCATCGTGCTCTGACGCCCGGTGCGTGATCTGATCGAGGCGCCGGGCGGCGGCGCGGCAAGCGAGAGCGATGCGGCTTCGGCCGCGGCGCCCTCGCGCGCGTTGCCGCCCGGCTTCGACCTTCATCACCGCGATTTCCTGACCGATGCGGCGAACCTGCCGGATGCGTCGATCGACCTGATCGTCGCCGATCCGCCCTACGGGCTCGGCAAGGACTACGGCAACGACTCGGACAAGCTGCAGGGCGACGCGCATCTCGCGTGGACGCGTCAGTGGCTCGACCTGGCGATTCCGAAGCTCAAGCCGAGCGGCTCGCTCTACGTGTTCTGCACCTGGCAATACGCGCCGGAAATCTTCAGCTACTTGAAGACCCGCCTCACGATGATCAACGAGATCATCTGGGATCGGCGCGTGCCGAGCATGGGCGGCACCACGCGCCGCTACACGTCGGTGCACGACAACATCGGTTTTTTCGCGGTGTCGAAGGGCTATTACTTCGATCTCGATCCGATCCGCATTCCCTACGACGCCGAAACGAAGAAGGCCCGTTCGCGCAAGTTGTTCGAAGGCAGCAAGTGGCTCGAGATGGGCTACAACCCGAAGGACGTCTGGTCGATTTCGCGCCTGCACCGGCAGCACGCGGAGCGCGTCGACCATCCGACCCAGAAGCCGCTCGAGATGGTCGAGCGGATGGTGCTGTCGAGCTGCCCGCCGGGCGGCCTCGTGCTCGACCCGTTCATGGGCAGCGGCACGACGGCCGTGGCATGCGCGCGACACGGACGCCGCTTCGTCGGCTACGAGATCAATGAAAGCTATTGCGCGATCGCGCGCGAACGCGTGAGCGCGCTCGCCGCGCCGGCGGCTGCGCCAGTCGACGACTGATGCCCGCCGATCGCGACCGAATCCAGGAAAGTGACACCATGTCCCGTATCCAGAAAACATTCGCAGCACTCGCCGCCCAGGGCCGTAAGGGCCTGATTCCGTTCCTGACGGCCGGCGACCCGGACCCGGCGAAAACCGTCGAATTCATGCACGCGCTGGCCGAAGGCGGCGCCGACGTGATCGAGCTCGGCGTGCCGTTCTCGGACCCGATGGCCGACGGCCCCGTGATCCAGCGCTCGTCGGAACGTGCGCTCGCGCGCGGCGTCACGCTCAAGCACGTGCTCGACGACGTCAAGCGCTTCCGCGAGCGCGACGACGCCACCCCGGTCGTCCTGATGGGCTATGCCAATCCGATCGAGCGCATGGGTGCGCAAGCGTTCGCCGAAGCCGCCGGCGCGGCCGGCGTGGACGGCGTGCTGGTGGTCGACTATCCGCCCGAGGAGGCGGAGGAGTTCGCCGCCACGATGCGCGCTTCCGGCATCGACCCCATTTTCCTGCTGGCGCCCACTTCTACCGAGGAACGCATGGCGCAAGTCGGGCGGATTGCGAGCGGCTATGTGTATTACGTGTCGCTGAAAGGGGTGACCGGCGCCGGAAATCTGGATGTTTCCGACATTGCAGGTAAAATCCCGGCCATCAAGTCGCGCGTACCGGTTCCGGTCGGCGTCGGCTTCGGCATTCGCGACGCCGCCACGGCGCGCGCGGTGGCCGAAGTGTCCGATGCCGTCGTGATCGGCAGCCGCCTCGTGCAACTGCTCGAGGAAGCCACGCCGGAAGCGGCCGTGGGCACGCTGAAGGCGTTCATCGCCGAGGTGCGTGCCGCGCTGGACGGCGAGGCCAAGGCCACGTAAAAAGGCCGCCGGGGTTGTTGCAGGGCGGCCCCGGCCGCCACGCGCATCATCAGAAACACCGAATACGAGCCGGATCGATCCGGCCCGTCTTGAACAGGGAAACCACACATGAGCTGGCTCGACAAGCTGTTGCCGCCGAAGATCAAGCAGACCGACCCCAAGAGCCGCAAGGGCATCCCCGAGGGGCTGTGGGTCAAGTGCCCGTCTTGCGAGGCCGTGCTGTACCGCTCCGACGTCGAGGCCAATCTGCATGTGTGCCCGAAGTGCGATCACCACATGCGGATCGGCGCGCGCGAGCGCCTCGATGCGCTGCTCGATCCGGAAGGCCGCTATGAAATCGGCCAGGAAATCGTGCCGGTCGATACGCTGAAGTTCAAGGACAGCCGCAAGTACCCGGATCGTCTGAAGGAAGCAATCGACGAGACGGGCGAAACCGACGCGATGGTGGTGATGGGCGGCGCGATCCGCACGCTGCCGGTGGTCGCGGCCTGTTTCGAGTTCTCGTTCATGGGCGGCTCGATGGGTTCGGTGGTCGGCGAGCGCTTCGCGCGCGGCGCGCAGAACGCGCTCGAGCAGCACGTGCCGTTCATCTGCGTGACGGCCTCGGGCGGCGCGCGCATGCAGGAAAGCCTGCTGTCGCTGATGCAGATGGCCAAGACCACCGCGATGCTGACCAAGCTGGCCGAAGCCAAGCTGCCGTTCATTTCGGTGCTGACCGATCCGACCATGGGCGGCGTGTCGGCCAGCTTTGCGTTCCTCGGCGACGTGGTGATCGCCGAGCCGAAGGCGCTGATCGGCTTCGCCGGCCCGCGCGTGATCGAGCAGACGGTGCGCGAGAAGCTGCCGGAAGGTTTCCAGCGCGCGGAATTCCTGCTGAAGTCGGGCGCGATCGACATGATCGTCGACCGCCGCAAGATGCGCGATGAAATCGCGCAATTGCTCGCGCTGCTGCAGCGCCAGCCGGCCGACGCGCTGGCGTAAGCGCCGCGCGGCATCCGCCGACGCGTCGTCCGGCCCGGCCGGGCGGCGCGTTTTTCGTTTTTCGGCGTGATTCGCCGATCCGCATTTTTCCTGCTTTTTTCCGGTTTGCAGTGGCACAGATGAGCACATTTCCTACTCTCGACGCGTGGCTTTCGCATCTCGAATCCGCGCATCCGGTCGGCATCGACATGGGCCTCGACCGTATCAGCCAGGTCAAGGACGCCCTCGGGCTGTCGTTCTCGTGCCCGGTGATCACGGTCGGCGGCACCAACGGCAAGGGCTCGACCTGCGCGTTTCTCGAAACGATCCTGCTCAAGGCGGGCTATCGCGTCGGCTGCCATACGTCGCCGCATCTGATCGCCTTCAACGAGCGCGCGCGAATCGGCGGTGAGAACGTGGCCGACGACGTGCTGCTGCCGCATTTCGAGGCCGTCGAGGCGGCGCGCTTGAGCCTGGTGCAGCCGGTCACGCTCACGTACTTCGAATTCACGACGCTGGTGATCCTGCGCCTGTTCGCCGAAAGCGGGCTCGACGCGGTGATCCTCGAAGTGGGGCTGGGCGGGCGGCTCGACGCGATGAACATCCTCGACGCCGATTGCGCGGTCGTCACCAGCATCGACATCGATCACACCGAATACCTCGGCGATACGCGCGATAAGATTGCCTTCGAGAAGGCCGGCATCTTCCGCGCCGATACGCCGGCGATCTGCGGCGATCCGTCGCCCCCCCAGACGCTGATCGATCATGCCACCGCGATCGGCGCCGATCTGTGGCTGGTCGGGCGCGATTTCCGTTATGAAGCGCAGGCCGGCAACGAGCGCCAGCAGTGGAGCTATCTGGGCCGCGACAAGCGCTATCCGGCGCTCGCCTATCCGGCGCTGCGTGGCGCGAACCAGTTGATCAACGCCTCGGCCGCGCTGGCCGCGCTTGAATCGCTGCGCTCGCGCCTGCCGGTGTCGGCGCAGGACATCCGCCTCGGTCTGGCGACCGTCGAGCTGGCCGGACGCTTCCAGGTGCTGCCGGGCAAGCCCGCAATCGTGCTCGATGTTGCGCATAATCCGCACGCATCGGCCGTTCTCGCGCAAAACCTCGGCAATATGGGTTTCTTTCCGTACACTTACGCGGTGTTCGGCGCGATGCGCGACAAGGACATCGCGGGCGTGCTCAAGCAGTTGAAAGGCGAAATCGATCACTGGTGCGTGACCGATCTGCCGCTGCCGCGCGCGGCCTCGGCCGCGTCGCTCGAGGCAGCGCTGCGTGAAGCCGGTGTCGAGGAGGGTCCCGACAGCAGCGTCACGCATTACGCAACGCCCGCGGACGCTTTTCGAGATGCCCTGAAACGGGCCTCGGAGAATGATAGAATCGTGGTCTTTGGTAGTTTTTATACGGTAGCGGGTGTGATCGCCTACCGTAAATCGCAGCAACACTGACGGGCAGTTCGGATCAGCCATACATGGGAATCTTCTCGTTCGGCAAAAAGAAAGACGACGACGCGCCGCCCCGGCGCGGGTCAAGGTCCGGCTCCTCACGGGCCGCTCGCGGAGAACGCCCGGAGCGGCGCACGCGTCGCGCGGAGCGTCCTGAATCGGACGCGTTGCTGCTCGATCCGACCCTCCCCGAGAAACAACGCGCGCGCCGGCGTCTCGTCGGTGCGATCGCGCTGGTGGTCGCCGCCGTGATCGTGCTGCCGATGGTGCTCGATGCGCATCCGAAGCCGGTCACCAGCGACATCGCGATCGATATCCCGAACAAGCCGGCGAAGGCGGCCCCGACCCGCGACGACGATCCCGTCGACACGCAGGCCGGCGTCGCGCACGACGCGCCGCCCGGTGCAACCGACGACACCCAGACGGCGCAGGCGCCCGACGTGGCGAGCGCGGGCTCGAAGGCCACGTTGCCCGCCGCGCCGGCCGCGAA
This sequence comes from Burkholderia sp. 3C, assembly GCF_054589155.1. Taxonomy (NCBI): domain Bacteria; kingdom Pseudomonadati; phylum Pseudomonadota; class Betaproteobacteria; order Burkholderiales; family Burkholderiaceae; genus Burkholderia; species Burkholderia sp. 3C. The sequence goes on along the minus strand of NZ_BAAILN010000055.1, from coordinate 80,021 downwards.
ACCGCAGCAGCAGGCCGCCGCCAAGCCGGCGCCCACGGTGAAGCCGCCCGTCGCGCAGGCCAAGCCGCCCGTCGAACCCCAGTCCCAACCCGATTCCGAGCAGGCCGCGGCAGCCAACGGCGCCTCGCCGTCCTCGCCGGCCGGCGCGCGATTCGCGGTGCAACTGGGTTCGTTCACGAATGAGGCGACGGCCCGCGGCTGGGCTGCCAAGTTGAAATCGGCGGGGGTACCCGCATATGTCGAACGTCGCAAGCAGGCCGACGGCAGCGTCGCTACACTGCTGCGTGCAGGCCCGTTCGCCGATCGCGCGGCGGCATCGGCCGCCATCGCGAAGGTGCGCGATGCGGGCCTGACTCAGTAAGGCGGCGATGTTCACAGTATTCGATTACGCCGTGATGGCGGTGATTCTGCTGTCGGCATTGCGCGGTGCGTGGCGCGGCTTCGTGTCCGAGGTGTTCGGGCTGATCGGCTGGATCGCGGCGTTCATCATCGCGTGCCGCTACGTCGGCGTGGTGCTGCCGTTCATCCCGTCCAACTGGCCGGGCGGCGCGCTGACCCAGTGGGTCATCGCGTTCGGCGGGCTGGTGATCGGCGTGGTGCTGGTGGCGGGCGTGGCGAATGCGCTGCTCTCGCGGCTGGCGCAGGCCACCGGCCTCGGCGGCGTGGACCGCTCGCTCGGGCTGCTGTTCGGGCTGATGCGCGGCGTGCTGCTGGTGTTGGCGTTGGTGGCGGCAGCGGGGCTGACCGATCTGCCGAAACAGGATTTCTGGCGCAACGCGCTGTTGCGTCCCCTCGCCGTGCAAGGCGTGCATGAGCTGAAGCCATACTTGCCCGACGGGCTGGCTGCGTATATCCATATTTGAGTACGCAGCAGCCGAAACCGTTTTTGTATCCTTGAAGGACCATGCCATGTGCGGCATCGTAGGCGTTATCTCTCATTCCCCGGTCAATCAGCTCATCTATGACAGCCTGCTGCTGCTGCAGCATCGCGGTCAGGACGCAGCCGGCATCGTGACCGCGGACGGCAGCAACTTCCATATGTACAAGGCCAACGGCATGGTGCGCGACGTGTTTCGCACGCGCAACATGCGCAGCCTGCCGGGGGCCAGCGGCATCGGCCAGGTGCGTTACCCGACGGCCGGTTCGGCGTCGAGCGAAGCCGAGGCCCAGCCGTTCTACGTCAACGCGCCGTTCGGCATCGTGCTTGCGCACAACGGCAACCTGACGAACATGGGACAGCTCAAGGACGAGATGTTCCGCATCGATCGCCGTCACATCAACACGAATTCGGACAGCGAAGTGCTGCTGAACGTGTTCGCGCACGAGCTGCAACTGGCGACCACCGGCCTCGAACTCGATCCGGCCGCCGTGTTCAAGGCCGTGTCGGGCGTGCACCGCCGCGCGCAAGGCTCGTACGCGATCGTGTCCCAGATCGCCGGCCACGGCATGGTGGCGTTTCGCGACCCGTTCGGCATCCGCCCGCTGTGTATCGGCAAGCTCGAAACCGAGCAGGGCGTGGAGTGGATCGTGGCGTCGGAATCGGTGGCGGTCGAAGGCATCGGCTTCGAACTCGTGCGTGACGTTGCGCCGGGCGAGGCGATCTTCATCAGCAACGACGGCAGCTTCCACAGCCAGCAGTGCGCTGAAAATCCGAGCCTGAACCCGTGCATGTTCGAGTGGGTCTACCTGGCCCGCCCGGATTCCTGCCTCGACGGCGTGCCGGTCTACAACGTGCGCCTGCGCATGGGCGACTACCTCGCCGAGAAGATCAAGCGCGAGCTGAAGGGCGTGCCGATCGACGTCGTGATGCCGATCCCCGACTCGTCGCGGCCCGCCGCGATGCAGGTGGCGAACAAGCTCGGCGTGGAATACCGCGAAGGCTTCTTCAAGAACCGCTACGTCGGCCGCACCTTCATCATGCCGGGCCAGGCCGTACGCAAGAAGTCGGTGCGCCAGAAGCTCAATGCGATGAGCATCGAGTTCAAGGACAAGCACGTGCTGATCGTCGACGATTCGATCGTGCGCGGCACCACCTCGCACGAGATCGTGCAGATGGCGCGCGATTCGGGCGCGAAATCGGTGATCTTCGCGTCGGCCGCACCGCCCGTGAAATTCCCGAACGTGTACGGCATCGACATGCCGACCCGCAACGAGCTGGTCGCCCATGGCCGCACCGACGAAGAAGTGGCGAAGATGATCGGCGCCGATTACCTGATCTATCAGGATGTGGATGACCTGCGCCGTGCAGTGCGCGACATCAACCCCGAGATCACCAGCTTCGAGGCGTCGTGCTTCGACGGCAACTACATCACGGGCCACGTCACGCCGGAATATCTCGACTCGCTCGAACGCGCGCGTCTCGCACCGGCTTCGCAGCTGGACCGCGACCAGAACGGCGACGTGGCGCGTTCGCAGATGAACCTGCAACTGTCGGTCGAATGAGGCCCGGGGCGCATCGTTGGAATTCGCGTGTTACGATGTGCCCTGCGTCGATTTGATATCAGCTTGCGGACGTGGGGCGATGCCCCGAAACAGCTAAAGCGGAGGCCGGGTGCGTTATGCCGGCCCGAGTCGAACGCTGTTGACCGCCTATCTGAAGCCCGCCGATGCCGACGCGTCGCGGGCTTTTTCGTTGGCTTTTCGCCAAAAGCGGCGCGCCTGCGGCGCGACGCGCATGAAACCGGATGACCGAACCATGGACGACTCCTTTAGCCTCGATACGCTCGCCGTCCGCGCGGGCACGCTGCGCAGCGAATACAACGAACATTCCGAAGCGCTGTTCCTGACCTCCAGCTTCTGCTTCACGAGCGCGCAGGACGCCGCGACGCGCTTCGCGAATTCGGAGGACAACTACACGTATTCGCGCTTCACGAACCCGACCGTCACGATGTTCCAGGATCGCCTCGCGGCGCTGGAAGGTGGCGAGGCGTGCATCGCAACGGCCTCGGGCATGGCGGCCATCATGTCGGTCGTGATGTCGGCGCTGCAGGCGGGCGATCACCTGGTCAGCTCGCGCAGCCTGTTCGGCTCGACGCTCGGCATGTTTTCGCAGATCTTCAGCAAGTTCGGCATCACCACCACGTTCGTCGATCCGACCGATCTGAACGCGTGGCGCGAGGCCGTGCGGCCCGAAACGAAGATGTTCTTCCTCGAAACGCCGTCGAACCCGCTGACCGAAATCGCCGACATCGAGGCGATCGCCGCGATCGCGAAGTCGGTCAAGGCGCTGTTCGTGGTCGACAACTGTTTCTGCAGCCCGGCGTTGCAACAGCCGCTCAAGCTCGGCGCGGACGTGGTGATGCACTCGGCCACCAAGTTCCTCGACGGCCAGGGTCGCGTGCTCGGCGGCGCGCTGGTCGGTTCGAAGGAATTCATCACGGGCAAGGTGTTCCCGTTCGTGCGCAGCGCCGGCCCGACGTTGTCGGCGTTCAACGCGTGGGTGCTGCTCAAGGGCATGGAAACGCTGTCGCTGCGGGTCGACCGCCAGTCGGCCAGCGCGCTCGAAATCGCCCGCTGGCTCGAACAGCATCCGGCCGTCAATCGCGTGTTCTATCCGGGCCTCGAATCGCATCCGCAGTACGCGATTGCCAAGCGCCAGCAGAAGTCGGGCGGGGCGGTGGTGTCGTTCGAACTGAAGGGCGAGTCGCCCGAGGCGCAGCGCGCGAACGCCTGGCGCGTGATCGACAACACCAAGATCGTATCGATCACGGCCAACCTCGGCGACACGCGTACCACCATCACGCACCCGGCCACCACGACGCATTCGCGCATCACGCCGGAAGCGCGGGCCACGGCGGGCATCAGCGAAGGGCTACTGCGGGTTGCGGTTGGGCTGGAAGGGGTGGATGACCTGCGTAACGATCTGGCGCGCGGGTTGGGGCAGTAAGTCGGCAGGTTGGAATGCAAAGGGCCGGCGTTTGCCGGCTCTTTGCATATGCTCTACGCGGGAACGTCGGCGGTTGCGATTCAGCCGGCCGCCATGCGTTGCTGGAAGCCTCCGCCAGCCTGGCAGGCAATATCGCTCGGCGACGGGCGACGCCTGAGCGCATCGACCATCCAGCGCAAGGTCTCGTCGAGCGCCGTCACGGGCAACTCGCCCAGGCAGGAGCGCAGCTTTTCACGCGAACCCACCAGCTTTTTCACTTCGTTGCCACGAACGAAGCGTGGATCGATCGTCACGTCGATCACGTAGCCGACCATGCTCGACAGCATCGCGATGACTTCCTTCAGCGAATAGGCGTGTTCCGAGCAGACGTTGAACGTCTGGCCGGCCGGTGCCGCCTCGATCAAGCGCACATAGGCGGCGGCCACATCGCGAACGTCCGAGAAATCCCGGCTCACGTCGAGGTTGCCGAGCGAGATGCGCGGCTCGCGATTCGCGTAATGCGTCACGAGTTTCGGCAGCAGATAGGTGTCGAGCTGACCGACGCCGGTGTAGTTGAAAGGCCGCGCAATCACGATCGGCAGCTTGTCATACCACTGACGAACTGCGTGTTCCATGGCGAGCTTGCTGACCGCGTAATCGTTTGCGGGTTGGGGCGGCACGCTTTCGTCCAGTGATTCGACATCGGCGTTGCCGTAGACATTGGCACTGCTTGCGAGCAGCACGCAACGGGGTGCTGCGCCGGCGTCGACCAGAGCCGTCAGCAGATTGCGCGTGCCGACCACATTGACGAGGTACAGATCGCGCGGATCGTTGTTGGCGACGTGCGCGCACGCGGCCAGATGGATGACGGCGTCCGGCCGTGATTGCTCGACCGCCGAGCGAAGCGAAGCGAGGTCCAGCAGGTCGGCTTCGACGACCCTGCGATGTCCGATCTGCGCGCGCCGTCGCGCCGCGGTGCCGGGGGCGACGGTGCCCCATACCTCGTAGCCGGCGGCTTCGAGGCTTTGCGCGACGTAGCGGCCGGTGAATCCAGTGAGGCCTGTAACGAGCGCGCGGCGAGCGCGCGGCAGATCAGAAGGTTTCATGATGAAGATTCCGCGTGAGATCCGCTTCAACCATCATAGTGCAAAGTTGTTCCAGGGTTGTGTGCGGCTGCCAACCGAGTTTTTCCTTCGCCTTGTCCGCGCATCCGATCAGCAGCTCCACTTCGGCGGGCCGATAGAAGCGCGGGTTGATCGCAACGAGCACGTTGCCGGTTGCCATGTCGATGCCCCGTTCGTGCTCGTCCTTGCCGGACCATTCGATCTGGAAGCCGGCCGCGGCAAACGCCATGCGTGCAAAGTCGCGCACTGTTTCGGTGCGGTTGGTGGCGAGCACGAAGGTATCGGGTTCGTCGGCTTGCAGCATGCGGCGCATGCCGTCGACGTATTCCAATGCGAAGCCCCAGTCGCGCTTGGCATCGAGATTGCCGAGTTCGAGCCGCGTGGCCTTGCCGAGCTTGATCTTGGCGACGGTGTCGGTGATCTTCCGTGTGACGAACTCGCGGCCGCGCAGCGGCGATTCGTGATTGAACAGGATGCCGCTCGACGCGAACATGCCGTACGACTCCCGGTAATTCACCGTCATCCAGTGCGCGTAAAGCTTGGCGACACCGTACGGGCTGCGCGGATAGAACGGCGTCGACTCGATTTGCGGAATTGCCTGCACCTTGCCGAACATTTCCGATGTCGAAGCCTGATAGAAGCGAGTGCGCGGGCTGACCACGCGCAGCGCTTCCAGCAGGTTCAGTGCGCCGATCCCGGTCACGCTGGCCGTGGTCGCCGGTTGGTCGAACGAGACGCCGACGAAGCTTTGCGCGGCGAGATTATAGAGCTCGTCGGGCTGGACGCGTTCGATCAGGCGCAGGCTCGATCCGAGGTCCGTGAGGTCGTGCTCGACCAGCGACAGATTCGGGTGATCGGCCACGCCAAGTTCGGCGATGCGCCAGAAATTGACCGAACTCGTGCGCCGGTAGGTGCCGGTGACCTCGTAGCCGGCGTCGAGCAGGAGTTTCGTCAGATAGGCGCCGTCTTGTCCGGTGATGCCGGTGATGATCGCCTTCTTGCGTGCTGAACTCATAACGGATTCCCGATGGAGCGAGTGGAGGATTGGGGCACTGCCGACACGGATGGCGCGGGGCCACGCGTGAGCCGGCGTTCGAACGCGAACCAGGTGAAGCTGGCGTAGCCGAGTGTGATCGCCAGTGCAATGACGGCAGTGACATAGCGATTCATATGCCATGGCCAGAGCGCATACAAAACGCTCAGGTGAACGAGATAAATCGTGTAGCTGATGGTGCCGACATAGACGAGCACCGGGTTTGTCAGCACGCGCTGCACGATGCCGCGGCCGCGCAGCGCGATCACCACGATCGAGGTGCAGAGCACCAGCGAGATGCTGTAGAGCGCGGCGTTCGACAGTGGCGTATTGGCGGCGCGGAACCGCGGGTTCGACAGATGCAGCCAGGCGAGCAGGGCGAGCGCGACGCAGGCGGCCGCCACGGCGAGGCCGGTGTACGGCTCCAGCGCGCGTCGGTCGCGGCGCAGCACGACGGCCAGCAGTGCGCCTGCGGCGAGCAGATCCATGCGGAACGGCGTCAGGTAGTAGATCGGCCAGAACGAATCGAACCACGGCGTTGCCACGGCGCGCAGCAGCGGCGCCGCAATCACCAGCGCGGCCGCGACCCAGGCCAGCGCGCGCTCGGGGCAGAACAGCACCACGAACGGCCAGAAAATATAGAACTGCTCTTCCACCGCGAGCGACCACAGCACGTTCAGGCTTTCATGTCCGATGCCGCCGATCGACAGCCCGATATTGGTCGAGAAGAACGCATACCACGGCCAGTGCGCGAGCCAGCCTGCGCCGAACAGCAGCGTGGAGACAATCAACAGCAGACCGTACGACGGCAGGATGCGGCGCGCGCGACGCACGTAGAAATGGCGGAACAGCGGCAGGCCGCGCTCCTTGCGGTCGAGCAGGATGCCGGTGATCAGCAGGCCGCTCAACACGAAAAACAGATCGACGCCCATCCAGAGCGGCGCCTTGACCGCGTGTTGCAGGAACACGGCCATCACGGCGATCGCGCGCAAGCCATCGAGCTGAACGATGCGGCTTGTATGGCGGGGCGGTGAAGCGGGCGTGTCGAGCGTCATCGTGGCCTGTCAGGGTTGTGGCGCGTCGCGCATCATGTATGGGCGACTGCTCCGGGTCAATTGGACGGATCTGAAAGTCGAATTGCGCATGCGCCAAGGGCGGAAGAATGCAATCTGTAAATCCAGGAATGATCCGTGTGGGATTCTAGGGAAAAGAAATCGATAAAAAATGGCGATATAAAACCGGTTGCCAAGCGGAGCGGTGATGGCGTGCACGGCTTTTAAGGGTGCTATCCCGTGGCTGTTATCGGTACAAGTTACGGCCGATTAAATGCGACATGCCTTGAATTTGCTGAAAGCCTGCGGGTTTTTCATGCGAATTCGAAACCACATGTAACGATGCGCCGCGGAAAAGAATTCGGAATTTCTTGTGATTATTTTCGCTTGTAACCTGCGTCGCACCCTGCCGCCCGGGCCGGTCCGACGTTGCGCCGTATCGTGGTGCATTGCCGCGAACCGCTCGGCTGGATATGGGCCGTCCGTCCATCCGTCCACTCCGGAGAGTTGCATTGCGACGTTCGCTCCTGATCGCCCTTGCCGTCATCGTTCCCGCCGTGTGTCTGCCCGGCCGCACCTCGGCCGAAGCCGTGCTCGACGCCACCACGTCGTGGATCGGCAATACCCATGGCTATGGCGACGGTAGCTGGACGCAGATCGACATCCGCGCGATCGCAGTCACCCCGCAGGGCAAGGTGTATACGAATGCCCCCTGGGACGAGAGCGGCGCCGAGGCCAGCGTTTATCAGGACGGCAAAATGCTCGGCTTCGCCGGTGGCACGCACGGCTGGGGCAATGCGGGCGGCAGCGCGATCGCGGTCAACGACCGCTACGCCTACGTGGCGATCGGCGTCGGCAATGAAAAGGGCCGGCTGGTCAGCCCGGGCGTGTGGCCCGACAAGGGGCGTCAGTGGTGGGGCATCTCGCGCCGCGCGATCGGCGACATGCGCCAGCCCGCGCCGTTTCGTGCCGCGGCGGCCGGCGATGCGCGGGCGAAGATGGCCGCGAGCTTCCTGAAGGTCAACGACACGCCGGTCGATACGCGCGCCGAAGTGGCCGGCCTCGCGGCCTCGGCCAAGCGGCTTTACGCGACCGATCCGCAACACGACAGCGTCGACGTGTACGACGCCGAATCGATGGACAAGCTGTCGACGTTCAGCGCGCACCAACCGGGCCGCATCGCGCTCGATAACGACGGCACGCTGTGGCTCCTGACCGATACGCTCGGCGGCCCGGCCAAGCTGGCGCACGTCCGCCCCGACGGCCGTGTGATCGATGATGCGCCCGCGCTGCCGTCCGGCAGCGACGCGGTGGACGTGGTGGTCGATGCGAAGGGCCGCGTGCTGATCGCCGACAACGGCCCGCGCCAGCAGATCCTGATTTTCTCGAAGCCGGCGCAGGGCGGCAGCTACGCGATGAGCGGCACGCTCGGCGAGCGCGGCGGCATCTTCTCGGGCGTGGCGGGGCGGCCCGGCCCGCTGCGCTTCAACGGCCTGACGGGCGTGGGCGCCGATCGCGCCGGCAACATCTATGTGGCGATGAACGGTATCGGTCCGAAGCAGGGCACGCTCGGTGCGGGCCTCGGCGCGACGCTCGCCAGCTATGGCGCCGACGACAAGCTGCGCTGGCAGGTGGACGGCCTGCTGTTCGTCGACAGTGCATTCATCGACCCGGCGCGGCCGAACAGCGTCTACACCGGCAACAAGCGTTTCGAGCTCGATTTCTCGAAGCCGGCCGGGCACGAATGGAAATATGTCGGATTCCTGTCCAATCGCTTCAAGTATCCGCAGGATCCGGTGTTCAACACCGATCAATGGCCGGGCCTGCCGACCGCGCGCCAGCTCGATGGGCACACGTTTCTGTATCTGACGGACATGTACGCCGATCACCTGAAGATCTACCGCTTCGACGCCAAGCGCGATGGCGAAACGGCGATTCCGTCGGGCTTCATCGCCGGGCGCGCGCGGCCGGTGGACAAGGTGCCGAACCGGCCCTCGGGTGGCGACTGGATCTGGCGCGACAAGAACGGCAACGGCAGCTTCGACGCCGACGAATTCGCGATCAACACCGACACCAAGGCACGCGCGGGCGGCTGGGGCTGGTGGGTCGACACCAACGGCGACATCTGGCGCGCCAGCGAGACGCGCGGCATCCACCGCTTCCGCTATGGCGGCCTCGACAAGGCCGGCAACCCGATCTATTCGTACGACAAGCTGACCAATTACCCGACGCCCGCGCCGTTTACCGAGCTGCGCCGCGCGATCTACGAGCCGGCCACCGACACGCTTTACGTGACGGGCTACACGGCCGACGCGCAGCCGAAGCCGGGCATCAACAAGGAAGTGGGCCGCGTGCTGGTGCGCTACGACAAATGGTCGAGCGACAAGCCGGTGCAACGCTACCAGGTGGCGTTGCCGTGGGCGCCCGACGCGAAGCCGATCCTGAACCTGATCGGCCTGACCGTGGAGGGGCGCTACCTGTTCGGCGTGGAGCCGGTCGGCATCGTGCACGTGTACGACAAGGAGAACGGCAAGGAGGTCGGCGTGATCAAGCCGGGGCCGGAAGTGGGCCGCGCGTCGGGCTGGGTGGACGTGCCGTTCGGGATCAGCGCGCATCGCCGCGATAACGGCGAGTACCTGATCTTCGTGGAGGAAGACGCACGCGGCAAGGTGATGATGTACCGCTGGACGCCGCGATGATGAATCGACGTGAATCAATGAGGAGAGCGGATCATCGTGTCCGCTCGAAACGCAAGCATGGATAAACGGATGTTGAAGAACGTCGCGGTGAACTTCGTCGGGCTGATCCTGCCGACGTTCGTTTCGCTGGTGACGGTGCCGGCCTATATTCACGCGCTGGGCGTCGATCGCTACGGCGTGGTCAGCCTCGTGTGGACGCTGATCGGTTATTTCGGAATCCTCGATCTCGGCATGAGCATGGCCGCGCAGAACCAGATCTCGAAGGCGATCGCCAGCGGCGACCCGGCGCAGTGCGAGCGCGTGTTCTGGAGCGCGACCTGGCTGAACCTGATCACCGGCATCGTGGGCGGGCTGCTGATCTATTTCGGCGCGTTCATCTACACGGCGTATTTCACCAAGGTATCGGGGCAGTTGCAGCACGAGGTGTATCACGCGCTGCCGTGGCTGGCCTGCGCGATTCCGATCGCCAACGTGTCGTGGGTGTTCTCGGGCGCGATCAACGGTGCGGAACGCTTCGGCATCTACAACGCGAACCAGACGTTCGGCACGTTCCTGTTCCAGCTGCTGCCGCTGTTCGCGGCCTGGCTGATCGCGCCGAGCCTGCCGGCCGTGCTGGCTGCCGCCGTGCTGGCGCGGCTGATCGCGGCGTTGCTGCTGTTCCGCGCCAGCCTGCGCGTGCTGAACATCCGGCGCGTCGCGCCGCCGCGCTGGCAAACCGCCAAGGAGCTGTTCACGTTCGGCGGCTGGATGCTGATCGCCAGCACCGCGAGCATGGTGTCCGATTCGCTCGACCGCGTGCTGCTCGGCGCGCATCTGGGCGCGCGCTACGTCACGTATTACACGGTGCCGCAGAACCTCGTCACGCGCCTGAACATGCTGCCGAACGCGGTGGTGCGCACGCTGTTTCCGCGCCTGTCGGCCGTCGATCGCGATCATGCCGACCATCTGGTGCGCCAGTCGCTCGAATTCCTGAACGGCGTGTTCACGCCGATCATGATCGCCGCGATTTTCGCGCTGCAGCCGTTCCTCGAATTGTGGGTCGGCCACGATCTGGCGATGCAGTCGGCGCCGGTCGGGCGAATTCTTGTGATCGGCATCTGGCTGGTCGGGCAGGCCAGCGTGATGCGGATCCTGATCCAGTCGCAACTCAATCCGGCCCGTGCGGGCCTGGCGGGGGTGATCCAGTTGCCGTTCTTCGTCGGCGCGCTGTGGTTCGGCGTCACGCAGTTCGGGCTGATCGGCGCGGCCGTGGTGGTGGTGGCGCGCGCGCTGGTGGATTACGGCGTGCTGCTGGTGCTGGCCTCGGTGCGCCAGCGCGGCATCGTACTCGACATGCTCGCCCACCTGGCGTTCCTGTTCGCGAGCCTCGCGCTGGCCTGGACGGGCCCGACGCTGCTCGAAGCCATCGCGCTCTGCGCACTCGTTGCCGCGCTCAACATCGCGTGGTCACTTCTGACGACGCCCGGCCTGCGCGCACTCGTGCGCGGCGTGATCGGGCGGCTCATTCCGGGGAAAAGCGTATGAAAGGCGAACTCGTAGAACGCACGGCGGCGCCGCTCGCGCGCCAGATCCAGCCGGCCGGCGCGGCGCGCCCGCTCGGCAGGCCCGCCGGCCGCCCGCTGCGGGTGGCGATCATCCACGATTGGCTGGTCACTTATGCGGGCGCCGAGCGCGTGCTCGAGCAGATCATCGCGTGCTTTCCCGACGCCGACCTGTTCAGCCTGGTCGATTTCCTCGACGATCGCAGCTTCCTGCACGGCCGGCCGGTCACGACCTCGTTCATCCAGAAGCTGCCGTTCGCGCGCACCAAGTACCGCAGCTATCTGCCGTTGATGCCGCTGGCGATCGAGCAGCTCGATGTCTCCGCCTACGACCTGGTGATCTCCAGCAGCCACGCGGTGGCCAAGGGCGTGCTGACCGGGCCGGACCAGATCCACGTCAGCTACGTGCATTCGCCGATCCGCTATGCGTGGGATCTGCAACATCAGTACCTCGAACAATCGCAGCTCACGCGCGGCATGAAGTCGATGATGGCGCGGCTGATCCTGCACTACATCCGCAACTGGGATATCCGCACCTCGAATTCGGTGGACGGCTTCATCGCCAATTCGGCGTTCATTGCGCGGCGCATCCGCAAGGTCTATCAGCGCGACGCGGCGGTGGTGTTTCCGCCGGTGGACGTGGACGGTTTTTCGCTGTCGACCGAAAAAGAGGACTTCTACGTAACGGCCTCGCGCATGGTGCCGTACAAGAAGATCGACCTGATCGTGGAGGCCTTCGCGCGCATGCCGGGGCGGCGGCTGGTGGTGATCGGCGACGGCCCGGAGATGGGCAAGGTGCGCGCCAAGGCCGGCCCGAACGTGGAGATTCTCGGCTACCAGCCGTTCTCGGTGCTGCAGGATCACATGCGCCGCGCCAAGGCGTTCGTGTTCGCGGCGGAAGAGGATTTCGGCATCTCGGTGGTCGAGGCGCAGGCCTGCGGCACGCCGGTGATCGCGTTCGGCAAGGGCGGCGCGCTGGAAACGGTGCGCGACGCCGCGTCCGATCCCGCGCCCACCGGGATCTTCTTCGACGAGCAGAAGGTGCCGGCGATCGTGGCGGCGGTGGATGCGTTCGAAGCCGATCCCGCGCGCTTCCGGCCCGAGGCCTGCCGCGCGAACGCCGAGCGTTTCGCGACCTCGCATTTCCGCCGCCGGCTGGTCGAGCAGATCGAGAGCCTGCTGCCGAACGCGCAGGCGCGCGCCCGCGCCGGTGCACGCGAGGCCGGCACGGTGGCGGCCAGCCAGGTGCGCGCGCTGGTGCTCGACCAGAGCGGCGTGCTCGGCGGCGCGGAGTTGTCGCTGTTCGAATTCGTGACGCACTGGCGTGGTACCGCGAGCGTGCTGCTGTTCGACGAAGGCCCGTTTCGCGACGCGCTCGACGAGGCCGGCGTCGATGTCAGCGTGATGAAGTCGCGCGGCATGGATCGCGTGAAAAAGAAGGGCGGCGCGTCGCTGCGCGCGGTGGGCGGGCTGCTGTCGCTGGTGCGCGAGGTGGTGCGCCGCGCGCGCGATGTCGACGTGATCTACGCCAACACGCAGCGCGCGATGGTGGTGGGCGCGCTGGCCGGGCGGATCGCGCGCAAGCCGGTGGTCTGGCATCTGCGCGACATCGTCAGCCACGAGCATTTCGGCTCGAAGCAACTGTTCGCGATCCGCCATTGCGCGCGGCTCGGCGTGACGCGCGTGATCGCCAATTCGAACGCGTCGGCGCAGGCCTATCTGGCGCTGACGGGCGGCGAGGAGGAAGCGGTCGACGTGGTGTTCAACGGCATCGACGCCGCGCCGTTCGTGGCGCTCGAAGCTACGCCGCAAGCCGCTCTGCGGGCACGGCTCGGCCTGCCCGAAACGGCGTGGATCGTCGGCTCGTTCAGCCGCCTCGCGCGCTGGAAGGGCCAGCACCTGCTGCTCGACGCGGCCGTGCGCGACCCGGATCTGCACGTGGTGCTGGTCGGCGCACCGCTGTTCGGCGAGGACGAATACGCGGCCGAGCTGCAGGATCTCGTCGCGCAGCGCGGGCTGGGCGATCGCGTCACGTTCGCCGGCTTCCAGCGCGACATCGCGGCCTGGATGAAGGCCGTCGACGTGGTGGCGCACACCTCGATCACGCCGGAGCCGTTCGGGCGCGTGATCGTCGAGGGGATGCTGGCGCGGCGGCCGGTGGTGGCGGCGCGGGCGGGCGGCGTGGTCGAGATCGTCGACGACGGCGTGAACGGCCTGCTCTGCGAGCCGGGCGACGCGGTGTCGCTGTCGGAGGCGCTCGGCGCGCTGCGTCACGACCGCGAGCGCCGCGAGCGGCTCGTGGCGAACGGCTTCGAAACGGCCGTGCGCCGCTTCGGCACGAGCGGTTATGTGGAGGCGGTCGAGCGGAT
>NZ_BAAILN010000055.1:0-66171 GCF_054589155.1 Burkholderia sp. 3C | reverse complement strand
GGCATGCAGGAGCCGCGCAACGCGCTTTTTTACGTGCAGGCCCGTCCACGATCAATGCAAAAAAGCGGCCGGACGTTTCCGGCCGCTGCATTCCCACTCAACTCACGCGGTTCAGACCGTCGCTGCCGGCGCCGCCGTACGCGCCGGCTTGGCCGACGGCTTGAAGCTGGCCGCCCAGCGCATCGCGGGCCGTTCCACGACCTGGTAGACCACCCACGCCACCGGAATCGCGGCCGCCATGAACGCGAACGACGGCCAGATCGAGGTCTGCAACTGCGAGCGGAACAGCACCGAACCGAGGCAGACGAACAGCGGCAAATGCACGAGGTAGAGCGAATAGCTGAAATCGCCAAGCCACGCGAAGCCGCGCACGGCGAAGTTGGCCGGCGCGGGCCGCGCGATCGCCGCGTGCAGGTAGCAGGCGAAGCCGATCGACCAGAGCTGGAATGCGCCGTATTGCCCGAAATGGAACACCACGCAGCCGAGCGCGATGCCGGCCGCGCCCGCCAGATACCAGAGGCGCGACGGCGCGGTGCCGGCCGCGCGGCGCGCGCGCAGGTCGGCGATCAGCGCGCCGAGCGTCCATGACAGCCAATAGGACGTGAAGATCTGCACGTCGTGCCGCTCGAACAGCCAGGCCGACGCCAGATTGACGAGCGCCACCGCCGCCACCAGCGGCGCGATGCCGATCCGCTTGCGCAGCGCGAACCACAGCGGATACACCGCATAGAACTGCACCTCGAGCGACAGTGTCCAGAGCGCGCCGTTCGAGCCGTAGGTTTGCCCGGCAATGCCCTGCAGCGACAGCAGGTTGACCGCGAAGGCCGTCCAGCCGATCTCGCGGATCTTGTGACTGACCGGCGCGAACTGCAGGCTGATCAGGTCGAGCGCCAGCGTGATCAGCAGCGCGGCCAGCAGCACCGGATAGATGCGGGCGAAGCGCCGCGCCCAGAAGTTCGGCGTATCGAGCCGGTAGTCGGGCGACGCGGCCTGCTTGAGCGCGATGTTGCGATGGATGCAGTAGCCGCTGATCACGAAGAACACCGGCACGCCGGCCGAGCCCCACGCGAACGGAAACGTCAGATAGGCGAGCAGCGTGCCCGGATCGTGCAGCTTGGGATGGCCGTGATGGAAGGCCTGCATGCCGATCCATACAACCTGCCGGCAATGGAAATAGGCCACGAGCAACGCAGCGAAGCCGCGCAGCGCGTCGATCAGGGCGTCCTTGTTGTCGGGGGCGGCGGGGCGCGCGAGCGTCGGCGCGCTGAGAGCGTTCATGCGTCGGATTCCTCGGCCTGAGAGTGGATCGGAAGCCCGCCGTGAGCGAAGGTTCACAGCGGGCGCGCGTTCATCCTAAGGCGTGAGAAATCGAACATTGAAATAAAAAAACACCCACGAAATTGCAACAAGACGTTTCGACAGGCGGGCTATTCCGGGTTGCGAAATCGGGCCAATTATTTCTCGATTTTTTTTTGATAGTTTGGCTTCGGGTCGAATCAGACGAGGAATGCATCATGGATATGAATTGGATCGCCAGCGGCGCCGTATTACTCGTGATGGTCGTGTTGTCGGCCTATCGCGACGCACTGAAGAACGAACCGATCAGCCGTTTCGGACTCGAGGGCGACGCGCTCGTCGAGGAGTTCGACTGATCGCCGAGGTTCGCCGGGGCCGCCCTGGTGGCGCATCCCGGCGCGCCGACGCACACGCCGTATCAACGGGCCGCGCCGCCGTCGCGGCCCGCAATTTATCCGGGATTTCATCACCATGCTCAAAGTCAAAAAGGCCGTGTTTCCCGTTGCCGGACTCGGCACGCGCTTTTTACCGGCGACCAAGGCCAGTCCTAAGGAAATGTTGCCGGTCGTCGATAAACCGCTGATTCAATATGCGGTGGAGGAGGCGATTAATGCCGGTATTACCGAAATGATTTTCGTGACCGGGCGCAGCAAGCGCGCGATCGAGGATCACTTCGACAAATCGTATGAGATCGAGGCCGAACTCGAAGCGCGCGGCAAGGACAAGCTGCTCGAACTCGTGCGCGGCATCAAGCCGAGCAACGTCGATTGCTATTACGTGCGCCAGCCCGAGGCGCTCGGCCTCGGCCATGCCGTGCTGTGCGCCGAGAAGCTGGTGCACGGCGAGCCGTTCGCCGTGATCCTCGCCGACGATTTGCTGCACGGTGAACAACCCGTGCTCAAGCAGCTCGTCGACGTGTTCAACCACTATCACAGCTCGGTGATCGGCGTCGAAACCGTCGCGCGCGAGGACACCCGTTCGTACGGGATCGTCGAGGGCCGCGAGTGGGAAGAAGACGTGATCAAGCTGTCGGGCATCGTCGAGAAGCCGGCGCCTGAAGACGCGCCGTCGAACCTCGGCGTGGTCGGCCGCTATGTGTTCATGCCGAGCATCTTCGATCATCTGCGCCGGATCAAGCCGGGCGCGGGCGGCGAGCTGCAACTGACCGATGCGGTGCAGTCGCTGCTGGCCGACGAGCAGGTGCTGGCGTATCGCTACTTCGGCACGCGTTTCGATTGCGGCAGCAAGATCGGTTACCTGAAGGCGACCGTCGAGCTGGCGCTCCAGCATCCGGAAGTCAGCCGCGAATTCGAGGCCTACCTGCGCACCTGTCTGGCCGTGCTGGCCCAGGCCGCCTGACGGGCTGCACTTACTGTTTCTTCACGTCCATGTGGTGTGGTTGTTGCATTCGCCCCGGCTTCGCGCCGGGGCTTTTTTGTGGGTGCTGTTCGGGAAGGAATTGCCGGGCAGTGGGCGCAAGCCACCGATCGCAGTGACGTGAAGGACGCGGCTTGCCGACAGGGCCTGCGATGTCGCCAGCGGCGATGCGTGGTGGTACGGCATGCAGGCGGTGCGACCGGGCCGGTGCGCCCGCAATGCGCACGACATGGCGCTACCCCATCGCCCTCGCCAGTCGCTTCGCACACCGCATCATTGCCCGCGCACGGCCGTCGCCGGAAACGCGCGCTGCAGCCCGCGCTTGACCGGCTCGCGATAGCCGAGCAGCCGCCGCTCGAAATACCGCCACGACAAATGCGCGAGGCCCACCGCCACGGCGAACTGCAGCACGACCGGCAATGCGTCGTCCACCGCTGGCGGCAAATCGAGCCGCGCGTCGAGCGCCGGCCACACGCCGAAGTGCGACGGAATCAGGTTGTGGAACAGGTAGAAGCCGTAGCTGATCGTGCCGAGGTAGGCGAGCGGCGTCCACTCGAGCCCGTCGACCATCGGATGATCGGGCAGCGCTACTACGCACAGCAGCAGCGCGCCGAGTGCGGCGCCGAGGCCGACGTCGGCGAGCCCGTCGTCGATGCCCGATAGCGGCGGCGCCCATGCCGGCAGCGTGACGAGCAGCGCCACGGCGGCCGTCGCGAGCCACGGCAGCCAATGCGCGAGCGGCGCACGCATGATGCGCAGGCCGGCCAGGCCGCCGGCCCGGTTCGCGGCGATCCCGCCGATGCCGCCCAGCGCGATCAACGAGAAATTCCAAGGCGAGAACGCATAGATCAGCACCTGCGATGCGTTCGCGTCGTACAGCAGCAGATGGCCGGCCGCACCCAGCGCGACGGCCACCGCGCAACACGCCAGATGGCGCGAGGCGCGCGTCGTCAGCAGCACGACCGGCGCGGCCAGATAGAACTGCTGCTCGACGGCCAGGCTCCAGAAATGCGAGGTGCTGCCCGGCCAGCCCTGTTTCACGACGCCGATCCAGAAGTTCGACAGAAACACCGCATGCCACGCGAGGCCGAGATCGACGCCGCGCTGGTACACAGTGGCGTGCGCGATCGCGAGCGCGGCGAGCAGCAGGTAATAGACGGGGTAGATGCGCAACGCGCGCTTGGCGAGGAACAGGCTCAACGCGTAGCGGCGGGTGGACGTGCCGTGTTCGACGGCGAGCCGCGCGCGGTGCAGCTCGCCGATGATCAGGTAGCCGCTGATCAGGAAAAACAGCCACACGCCGAGCTGCCCGACATCGATCGCCTCGACGTGGGCCTTGTGAGACAGGAAAACCAGAATGACGGCGACGGCGCGCAGGCCGTCCAGACCTCTCACGGTTTTGAGGTTGCGCATGCGAATGTCCGGGCGGAAAACGTCCTCAGTATAGGGATGCAAATATCGAACATAATTCGACGCGCCCGGCTTGCGTTTTGGCGCATCTAGCGCGCGTGGCAGGGCATCGCGCCGGCACAAGACAACAAAACCTGCCGAAAACCCGCGAATTACGCATAAAAGTGCTGCACGAAGCGTCACGCCGCTTGTAGAATCCGGCCTTGGAGCATGCACATTGCGTGCTTCGTATCCAACGACCACACCAGGTAGGAGAAAAATGGCGACTTCCGCAAAAAAGGTGGCTACCAAGGCTGCCGCACCGGCGAAGAAAGTGACGGCAAAGAAGGCAGCCGCGCCGGCTAAGAAAGTAGTGGCGAAGAAGGCAGTCGCGAAGGCGCCTGCCGCTCCGACGCCGATCAAGGACAGCTTCACCAAGGCTTCGCTGGCTACGCACCTCGCCGAAAAGGCTGAAGTCGAGCTGAAGACGGTCAAGGCCGTGCTGGCCCAGCTCGAAAACGTGATTCTCGGCTCGATCCACAAGAAGGGTCTGGGCGAATTCACGCTGCCGGGCCTGCTGAAGATCTCGGCAACGGCAGTCGCAGCGAAGAAGAAGCGCTTCGGCAAGGACCCGTTCACGGGTGAAGAGCGCTGGTTCCCGGCCAAGCCGGCAAGCGTGCGCGTCAAGGCACGTGCGCTGAAGAAGCTGAAGGACGCCGCAGCGTAAGCGAAGCGTCGAGCAGGACGGGGAATTGCCGAGAGGCCCAGCTACACGGTGCCATCGACGCAGCCCAAAAAGATCCCCGCGTGCGGCAAGCGCGCGGGGATTTTTTTATGCGCGCGCGGCGCGAGCGAAGGCGGTGGACGAACGAGCGCGGCGGCGCAAAACGCGCGGGCGTAAAAAAACCAGCCGTCGGCAAAGCCTCGGGCTGGTTTGATCGCTCCGGCAACGCACGGCACCCGAAGGCGCCGCCGTATTGCCGTGAAGCGGGTATGGCTTAGAACTTGTGGCGCAGACCCAGGGCGACGATCTCTTGCGAGCTCGTGCCGGCCAGGCCGTACGAACCGATCGAAGCTTGTGCCGTTTGCGTCGTGCCGTTGGCCAGACGTTGCGTGCCGCTTGCGTGTTGGTACGCGCCGACCAGATAGATGTCGGTGCGCTTCGACAGCGAGTAGTCCGCGCCCAGCGAAGCCTGGTGGTACTTGGCTTCCGTGTCGCCGCTTGCCTTCGTGTACGAGTAGCCGAGGCCCAGCAGGATAGCCGGCGTTGCCTGGTACGTGGCGAATGCGCGGCCCGTGTTGAACTTCTCGGTCGATGCGAACGACGAGAAGCTGTCACGCTTGTATTGTGCGTTGGAGTAGCCGAGGCCGACCGTGAACGGGCCGAATGCGTATTGGCCTGCAACCTGGCCGATACCGATCGACTTCGCGTTCGTGTAGCCGCTGTTGATCGGGCCGTCGAAGATCGCGTCCGACGAACCGCCCCAGTTTTGGCCACGTGCCGTGCCGTACAGGTTCGAAGCCTGGTAGTAGCCGCCGGCGATGCCGATCGGGCCATTGTTGTAGGCCACGGCTGCCGACCACGTTTGACCCGAACCGTTCGAGCCTGCCACGCCGCCCAGGGCGTAGAAGCCTTCGAATTGCAGGCCGGCGTACACCGGCGACGTGTACTTGATGGCGTTGTTCACGCGCAGGCTGTTGTCGTTGTTGTCGACGTCGCCCGGCGTTGCGAACACGCTGCCGAAGTAGTTGTCTGCCGTCACGGCCTGGACCATGTCGACCAGCGGGTCGTATTGGCGGCCCAGCGTCACGGTGCCGAACTGGTCGCTTTGCAGGCCGACGAATGCCTGACGGCCGAACATCTTGCCGTTTTGGCCCAGCGTGCCGTTGTTGGAGTTAAAGCCGTTTTCCAACTGGAACACTGCCTTCAGGCCACCGCCCAGATCTTCCGCGCCCTTCAGGCCCCAGCGGCTGCCCTGAATGTTGCCGCTGTTCATCTGCCAGCCGTTGTTGCCCGTACCGTTATTGCCGTGCGAATACAGGATTGCCGTGTCGATCACGCCGTACAGCGTCACGCTCGATTGAGCATGGGCTGCGCCGGCAGCGCCGAGGAGTGCCAACGAGAGGGTAGACAGAGCGAGTTTTTTCATAGGTAGTTTTCTCCACGCAAAGTGATTCGTTATTTGTTGCGAAATGGAGAATAGCGCAGTGCGTATCGCGCAAGAAACCCAAAAAAATAAAGTGTCTCCAAAACGTCACAACGGTAAAAAGTCCTTTGGTATCAAGCAATTGCGAAATTATTGCAATTGCGGGAATAAAGGCGAATTGACTCGCTGAGATTGTTGTGAGAATTGGGGATCGTAGTGTCGGCGGGGCGTAAGGTGGCGGTTTCGAGGCGAAAAAGCACGATGCCAAACGTTTGCGCGCGAGGTTTCGGCGCCGTGTCGTGAGCGCATCCCGCCGATACGGCGGCGAATGCGTCGATTGATTAAGGGAAAACCCCGAGAGGTTCGAGTGGGGCGAATCCGGGGCGATTCACCCGTCACCGAATCAGGACGAGATGGGCGGTTGCGGGGGAGATGGCGGGTTCGATTGCGCCAATCGCGCCTCGGCGCGCGCGTGTTCGGCGTCGCCGCGGGCCGCCGCGAATTCGGCGCCGAGCAGCAGCACCGCCGCCGAGAAATACAACCACATCAGCAATACCGCGAGCGAGCCGGCCGCGCCGAACGCACTGGCGGTACCCGCATGCGCGAGATAAATCGCGAACAGCTTCTTGCCCGCCGAAAACAGCACGGCCGACACGACGCCGCCGGTCAGCGCATCGCGCCGTGTGACATGTGCGTCGGGCAGGAATTTCAACAGCGCGGCGAACGCGCAGGCAAGAATCGCGATGCCGACCGTGAACTGGATCACGTTGCCGATCACGACGAAACGCGTCGTGCCCCACAGCCATTTGCCGACGATCGTGATCGCCGTATCGAGCAACAGCGACACGATCAGCAGGAAGGCCACGCCCAGCACCAGACCGAACGAGATCAGCCGCACCCGCACCAACCCGAACATCGACGACCAGCGCTTTTCGCTGGTCGGCCAGACGATGCCGAGTGCCGTATTCAGCGACGAAAACGTGGCCGATGCGCCGATCGCCAGCATGGCGAACGAAATCGCGGCGGCGACCCCGCCGTTGCTGTCGCGCCGATGCGCGTTCTCGACGATGGTCTGCACGCCGGCGGCCGCCTCGTTGCCGATCAGGCTGTGAACCTGGTTGAACACTTCGCCGCGTGCGGCGTCCGCGCCGAAGAACCAGCCGGCCACGGCGATCACCATTACCAGCATCGGCGCCAGTGAAAACGCGGAATAGAACGCGATGCTCGCGGCCATCGTCGTGCAGTGGTCGTTCGAGAAGCGTTTGAACGCGTCGAGCGCCCAGTTCACGTTGGTCTTGACGAGCTTTTGCGGTGGTTGCGAGAGCAGGGGCTTCATGGGCTTGAGCGCGGGGCGCGGCGAGCGCGCCTGAAAAGTTGTTTTGCGATCGGACGCATTCTGTCCCGAAAAGTTTATTCGATCGGGGGCGAAACCGGCCGCGTCATGAGCAAAGGCCATCGAGGCGGAGCACGGGCGAAACACGGGCGGCCGGTACAAGGCAGCCGGTCGCCCATTTGGCGCGCAAACGCCGTGCCCGCGCTCGGTGCGGTAGGGCGCGGCGGCTCGCGCCCCGAAACCGTGCGAATGCCGGTAAGCTGCGGGATTGATTTCCCGCATGCCAACCGATCCTACCGATCATGACAGACGTATCCCCCCGACATCCGAACCCGATTCGCTGTGAAATCGACCTCGACGCCGATGGCAAGCATGCAGGTTATCTGCGCCTGCCGCATTCGGTGCATCGTTCCGCATACGGCTGGCTGCCGGTGCCGGTCGCGTCGATTCGCAACGGCGAGGGGCCGGTGGTGCTGGTGATGTCGGGCAATCACGGCGACGAATACGAAGGGCAGATCCTCACCTCGCGACTGATTCGCGAGTTGGAGGCCGAGCAGGTGCGCGGCCAGATCATCGTGCTGCCGATGGCCAATTACCCGGCCGCCGAGGCCGGGTTGCGCACATCGCCGCTTGACGGCGGCAACCTGAACCGCACCTTCCCCGGCGACCCCGCCGGCACACCCACGCAAATCATTGCCGACTATATCGAGCATGTGTTGCTGGCGCGTGCCGATTACCTCGTCGATCTGCATTCGGGCGGCAGCTCACTGCTGTATCACGGCGGCAACCTGATCGCGCTCGAACCGCGCGACGCCGACGAGGCGCGGCACGTGAAGGCGGTGTTGAGCGCGTTCGGCATGCCGCGCGCGTACCTCACCGCGCCGAATCCCACCTATGCATCGGCCGCCGCGCGCCGTCAGGGCGCGATCTCGATCCTGACCGAACTGGGAGGCGCCGGCATGACCGATGCCACGTTGCTGCGCCAGGGCTGGCAGGGGTTGCTCAACTTCCTCGGCTTCATCGGCGCGGTGCATGGCCCGCTGGTGCCGGACGGCCCGCCCGCCGTCACGCGCTTCATGAGCACGAGCGGCCCGAGTCATTTCGTGTTCGCCTACGAGCAGGGTGTCTACGAGCCGCTCGTCGAGCTTGGCGATGTGGTGCGCGAAGGGCAGCCCGCCGCGCGCATCCATTTCCCCGATACGCCGCTGCGCGAGCCGGTCGTGCATGTCTTCGAGGCGAACGGCGAGGTGGTGTGTCGCCGCGTGCCCGCGCAAACCCAGCGCGGCGATTGCCTGTTCCAGATTGCGGAGCCGCGCGACGCGCAGTGAGGCCGTGGGGCGTTTCGAATCGGCAGGCCGGCGCATTGTCGCCGGCCTGTTTGTTTTTGGCCGCCTTAATGGCTCGTTATGTTTTTATATATACAACGAGACCGAGTGAAATCAATCGCATTCGTCGCGAATTGAATGTCAAACGATGTGGAGAATCGTTAAATTGGCGTGGTGCGTTATGTATTTATAAATACAGCGAAGTGAATGAAATTCGCTGAAATCCTTTGTCGACAAGGGTTTGAAGGCGGCGGTGCGCATGCAGGCCGATTTCCGGGGTCATGAATTCGTGTCGATCCGACTTTCCATCGGCAACGCCATTTCCTATAAACAAAATGGCGCAATGTTGATTTTTTCGACATGCGACCGTGGAATGGACGGCGTAAAATCGTCGTGCAATTCCGTCGTCATACGAATTACGTTCCTCAATACCTCCTCGCCGAGACCACCATGCTCCACATGTCCCGGCGCCAGTTCTTGAAGGTGACCGCGTCTACGCTCGCCGGATCGAGTCTCGCCCTGCTGGGATTCTCGCCCGACGCCGCTCTCGCGGAAGTTCGCCAATACAAGCTGGCGCGCAGCGTCGAAACCCGCAACACCTGCCCGTATTGTTCGGTCGGTTGCGGCATTCTCATGTACTCGCTCGGAGACGGCGCCAAGAACGCCAAATCGAGCATCATCCACATCGAAGGCGATCCCGACCATCCGGTCAATCGCGGCACGCTGTGCCCGAAGGGCGCGAGCCTGATCGACTTCATCCACAGCCCGAGCCGGCTCACGCAGCCCGAATACCGCGCCCCCGGTTCCGACAAGTGGGAACCGATCTCGTGGGACGCGGCGCTCGACCGCATCGCGAAGCTGATGAAGGAAGATCGCGACGCGAATTTCGTCGAAACCTCGGCCGATGGCAAGAAGGTCAACCGGTGGCTGACCACCGGCATGCTGGCCGCCTCGGCCGGCAGCAACGAAGTCGGCTATCTGACGCACAAAACCATCCGCAGCATGGGGATGCTCGCATTCGACAACCAGGCACGTGTCTGACACGGCCCGACGGTGGCAGGTCTTGCCCCGACGTTTGGCCGCGGCGCGATGACGAACCATTGGGTCGACATCAAGAACGCAGACATCATCCTGGTCATGGGCGGCAATGCAGCCGAAGCCCATCCTTGCGGGTTCAAATGGGTCACGGAAGCGAAGGCGCACCGCAAGGCGCGGCTCGTGGTCGTGGATCCGCGCTTCACGCGCACGGCATCGGTGGCGGATTACTACGCGCCGATTCGTACCGGCACGGACATCGCATTCCTCGGCGGGGTGATCAACTACCTGCTGACGAACGACAAGATCCAGCACGAGTACGTCAAGAATTACACGGATTTCCCGTTCATCGTCCGTGAGGATTTCGCGTTCAACGACGGAATCTACTCGGGCTACAGCCCCGACACGCACACCTATCCCGATAAATCGACGTGGGATTACGAGCGTGGCGACGATGGCTTCGCGAAGGTCGATCCAACGCTTGCGCACCCGCGCTGCGTCTACAACCTGCTCAAGCAGCATTATTCGCGCTACACGCCCGAGATGGTCGAGCGCATCTGCGGCACGCCGAAGGACAAGTTCCTCAAGGTGTGCGAGATGCTGGCCACCACGGCGGTGCCGGGCCGCGCCGGCACGATCCTCTACGCGCTCGGCTGGACGCACCATTCGGTCGGCGCACAGATGATCCGCGCCGGCGCGATGGTGCAACTGCTGCTCGGCAACGTCGGCATACCCGGCGGCGGCGTGAACGCGTTGCGCGGGCACTCGAACATCCAGGGGCTGACCGACCTCGGCCTGATGTCGAACCTGCTGCCGGGCTACATGACTTTGCCGTCGCAGGCCGAGCAGGATTACGAGGGCTACATCGCGAAGCGCGCCTCGCAGCCGCTGCGGCCGAACCAGCTCAGCTACTGGAAGAACTACCGCGCGTTCTTCGTCAGCTTCATGAAGTCGTGGTGGGGCGATGCGGCTACCGCCGAGAACAACTTCGGCTACGACTACCTGCCGAAGCTCGACAAACCGTACGATCTGCTGCAAACCATCGAGCTGATGGCGCACGGCGAGATGAACGGCTATATCTGCCAGGGCTTCAACCCGCTGGCGGCGGCACCGTCGAAGGCGAAGACGGCGATGGCGCTCGGCAAGCTCAAATGGCTCGTGGTGATGGACCCGCTCGCCACCGAAACCTCCGAATTCTGGAAGCCGCACGACGATTTCAACGTCGTCGACCCGGCCGCCGTGAAGACGGAAGTGTTCCGGCTGCCGACCACCTGCTTCGCCGAGGAACGCGGCTCGCTGGTCAATTCCGCCCGCGTGCTGCAATGGCACTGGCAGGGCGCGGACGGCCCGGGCGAGGCGCGCAGCGACCTCGAGATCATGTCGGGCCTGTTCCTGCGCATGCGCGAGGCCTACAAGAAGGACGGCGGCAAGTTCCCCGATCCGATCGTGAACCTGACCTGGCCGTACGCAAACCCGGAAAGCCCCACGCCGGAAGAACTGGCGATGGAGTTCAACGGCCGTGCGCTGGTCGATCTGACGGACGCCAAGGATCCGACCAAGGTGCTCGTCAAGCGCGGCGAGCAACTGGCCGGCTTCGCGCAACTGAAGGACGACGGCTCGACCGCGAGCGGCTGCTGGATCTTCTGCGGCGCGTGGACGGCGGCCGGCAACCAGATGGGGCGGCGCGACAATTCGGATCCGACCGGCATCGGCCAGACGCTCGGCTGGGCCTGGGCGTGGCCGGCGAACCGGCGCATTCTGTACAACCGCGCCTCGTGCGACCCGGCCGGCAAGCCGTTCGATCCGACCCGCAAGCTGGTCGGCTGGAACGGCCGCGCCTGGGGCGGCGCCGATGTGCCCGATTTCAAGGTGGACGAACCACCTGAAAACGGCATGGGGCCGTTCATCATGAATCCGGAAGGCGTGGCGCGCTTCTTCGCCCGCGACGGCATGAACGAAGGTCCGTTCCCCGAGCACTACGAGCCGTTCGAAACGCCATTGGCCGCGAACCCGTTCCATCCCGGCAACCCGCGTGCGCTGAACAACCCGGCCGCCCGCGTGTTCCCGGACGACCGGGCCGCGCTCGGCAAGCCCGACAAGTTCCCGCACACGGCCACCACCTACCGCCTGACCGAGCACTTCCATTACTGGACGAAACACGCACGGCTGAATTCGATCGTGCAGCCGCAGCAGTTCGTCGAGATTTCGGAAGATCTCGCCAAGGAGGTGGGCGTGGTGCATGGCGACAGGGTCAAGGTGTCGTCGAATCGCGGCTACATCATCGCGGTGGCGGTCGTGACCAAGCGGATCAAACCGCTGATGGTCGACGGGCACAAGGTGCAGACGGTCGGCATTCCGCTGCACTGGGGCTTCAAGGGGCTGGCCAAGCCCGGCTATCTCGCCAATACCCTGACTCCGTCCGTGGGCGACGGCAACTCGCAGACACCGGAATTCAAGTCATTCCTGGTGAATGTCGAAAAGGCATAAAGGGGAAACGAGATGGCATTGCAATCGCTGGACATCAGGCGGCTGTCCGCCACCACCACGCCGCCGCCCACGGCGCGCGATCCCGTCACGGGCACCGTCGCCAAGCTGATCGACGTATCGAAGTGCATCGGCTGCAAGGCGTGCCAGACGGCCTGCATGGAGTGGAACGACCTGCGCGACGAGATCGGCGAGAACGTCGGCGTCTACGACAATCCGGCCGACCTGACCGAGCATTCATGGACAGTCATGCGGTTCTCGGAATACGAGAACCCGGCCGGCGACCTCGAGTGGCTGATCCGCAAGGACGGCTGCATGCATTGCGAGGATCCGGGCTGCCTGAAGGCCTGCCCGTCGCCGGGCGCGATCGTGCAGTACAACAACGGGATCGTCGATTTCCACGAGGAGAACTGCATCGGTTGCGGCTATTGCGTGACCGGCTGCCCGTTCAACATCCCGCGGATCTCCAAGACCGACCACCGCGCGTACAAGTGCACGCTGTGCTCCGATCGCGTGGCGGTGGGCCAGGAGCCGGCCTGCGTGAAGACCTGCCCGACCGGGGCGATCATGTTCGGCACCAAGGAGGACATGAAGCAGCAGGCGGCCGACCGGATCGTCGACCTCAAGGATCGCGGGTTCGCCAACGCGGGGCTGTACGACCCGCAGGGCGTGGGCGGCACGCACGTGATGTACGTGCTGCACCACGCGGACAAGCCGACGCTGTATCACGGCCTGCCCGAGAATCCGTCGATCAGCCCGTTCGTGAAGCTCTGGAAGGGCATCGCCAAGCCGCTCGCGCTGGCCGGGATTGCGCTGACCGCGCTGGCCGGGTTCTTCCACTACACGCGGGTCGGTCCGAACGAGGTGACGGAGGGAGAGGAGGCTGCTGCCCGGGACGAAGCACGCCGGATCAAGGAGGACGTGAAATGAGCCACGACGACCCGAACCTGATCGTCCGCTACTCGGCGAACGAGCGCTCGAACCACTGGATCACCGCCATCACGTTCGTGCTGCTCGCGCTGTCGGGGCTGGCGCTGTTTCATCCGTCGATGTTCTGGCTGACCGCGCTGTTCGGCGGCGGCCAGTGGACGCGCATTCTGCATCCGTTTGCCGGTGTCGTGATGTTCGTGTCGTTCGCGATCATGGTGGTGCGCTACTGGCACCACAACCTGATCGACGCCGACGACCGACGGTGGATGATGCAGATCGGCGACGTGCTGAACAACCGCGAGGAGAACCTGCCGCCGGTCGGGCGCTACAACGCCGGGCAGAAGCTGCTGTTCTTCACGCTGGTGTGCTGCCTGCTGGTGTTGCTGCTGTCGGGTGTGGTGATCTGGCGGCGGTATTTCTCGATCTATTTCCCGATCGAGGTGATCCGTCTCGCGGCGGTGGCGCATGCGGCGGCGGCCTTCGTGCTGATCGCCAGCATCATTACCCACATCTATGCGGCGCTGTGGGTGAAGGGCTCGATCGGCGCGATGGTGCGCGGCACCACCACGCTTGGCTGGGCGAGAAAGCATCATCCGAAATGGTTCCGCCAGACCGTCAAGGAGTCGAGCCGCACGCGTTAGCGCGGCGTTCCGGTGCATTGAGGCCGGCACGCGAAGGCCATCCCTCGGGATGGCCTTTTTCATTGCGGTCGATCACGGCCGACGATCGTGACGTTCGGGATGCAAGTGCCGGCCGGATCGCGGGCGGTTTCCGCCTTGCAATGGATCAAATTTCATCGGCTGTTTTCGGCGTCGATTCGTGCCTGCATGCTAGTTTGGCGTCCTCGGTTTTCATTCACTGCGTTGCCGTTCAAGGCGGTTGCAATGCGTGAAATGTGAAAAGAGTCGCACTGAATCGCCATCGATGATTTGGCGCGATATTTTGTTGTGCGATTCGCTTCCCATGTGCTTTCCTCGCGCGGTCGTGTCCTGCCAAGGCCATCCGTCGCGATGTTTTCCTCCGGTCTAACGCGGCGCGCGAGCTGTGTTCGCCTATTCGGGCGATTCCTGGCCTCGCATTGGCGAATGCTTGCAGGAAGCTGTATTCTTCACGGCGATGATGCATCAGCCTCCGCCGCCAAGCCGGCTCGCGGGCCGGCGTGCATTTCCGATCGGTCAACCCTTTCGCAGCGGCTGCCGCGTCCCGCGCAAGCCGGTTGCGGCAGCCGATTCCGGCGCGCAAATCGCGGCGCCGGCCAGACAGTTTCAGGTGATTCTCGTGACACAACGCATACTCGACCCGAATGACATCACGGCCCTCGATCATTCGGCGATTCCCCGCTTTCGTCTGCCCGAGCGCGCGAGCGCATTTGCCGAGCGCGCCGCGCGCCTGCGCAAGCTGGCCGACCTCAATCCGATCTCGGGCTATCTGCGCCTGATGGCGACGCTGGCCGACGCGCAGCATGCGGTGCTCGGCACGCTCGACGCGCCGTTGCCCGATGCCGACGCGATCCGTCACGCGCAAACCCATTCGATGCCGATCCTGCCCGCCATGACGGGCACACGCGATCCACGCTGGCGCGACGTGCTGCAACGCCTGCTCGACAGCGTCGAACAGGGCGGCCTGGTCACGCCGCCGCTCGCCAAGCTGATCGACGCGCTGCGCCTGAAAACCGCCGAGCAGCTCGACGCGCAGGCCGATGCGATCGTCGCGCTGCGCGTGGCCGAAGTGGAGCCGGCCTCCGCGCCGTTCATCGCGGCCGCGCTGCAGGTGGTCTGGACCGATCTCGCCTCGCGCGTGCAGCCCGCCGACGTGCCGTATCTCGATCAACCCGGCCTGTGCCCCGTGTGCGGCTCGCATCCGGTCGCGAGCGTGATCCGCATCGGCGGCAAGTATCAGGGCTATCGCTTCCTGCAATGCTCGCTGTGCACGAGCGAATGGCACATGGTGCGCACCAAATGTTCGCACTGCGATTCAACCAAGGGCATCGCGTATCACGGCATCGAAGGCGGCAGCGAGGCGATCAAGGCCGAATCCTGCGACGAATGCCATACCTATCGGAAGATCGGCTATCAGGACAAGGATTTCGCGTTCGAGCCGCTGGCCGACGATCTCGCCAGCCTCACGCTCGATCTGCTGATGAACGAGGCCGGCTACCGGCGCAGTTCGCCGAATCCGCTGCTGTGGCCCGAACTGCCGTCGTCCGACGCGTGAACGGAGAGGCGCCCTTGAGCGATACCGGCGTCAACGACCTGAACGCGCGGCTCGCGCGCGCGCCGTCCGTCGATCGCGTGCTGTCGTCGTCGGCCGTGTTGCCGCTCGTCGAGACGCATGGCCGCACTCGTGTGCTGGCTGCCGTGCGCGCCTCGCTGGACGCATGGCGCGAGACGGTGCGGCGTGATCCGGCAAGTGCCGGCACGCCCGACGAGGCCGGCATGGCCGCCGACGTGCGCGCCCGGCTCGCGGCCGCCGACGCGAGCGCGATGCGGGCCGTCTTCAACCTGACCGGCACGGTCCTGCACACCAACCTCGGCCGCGCGCTGCTGCCCGGCGAGGCCGTGCAGGCCGTGGTGGCCGCGCTGACGCGGCCGATGAATCTCGAATTCGATCTGGAAACGGGCCGCCGCGGCGATCGCGACGACCTGATCGACGCACTGATCTGCGAGCTGACGGGCGCCGAGGCGGCCACCGTCGTCAACAACAACGCGGCGGCCGTGCTGCTCACCTTGTCCGCGCTCGCCGTGCGCAAGGAGGTGGTGGTGTCGCGCGGCGAGCTGGTGGAGATCGGCGGCGCGTTCCGGATTCCCGACATCATGAGTCGCGCCGGCGCGCGGCTGCGCGAGGTCGGCACCACCAATCGCACCCACGCGCGCGACTACGCCGAGGCGATCGGCCCGCGCACCGCGCTGCTGATGAAGGTTCACTGCAGCAACTACGCGATCACCGGCTTCACGCGCGAAGTGACGATCGACGAACTCGCGCCGATCGGCCGAGAACGTGGCGTGCCGGTGGCGGTCGATCTCGGCAGCGGCACGCTCGTTGATCTCGCGCAATGGGGGCTGCCGCACGAGCCCACCGTGCGTGACACGATCGCGGCCGGCGCGGATCTCGTCACGTTCAGCGGCGACAAACTGCTCGGCGGCCCGCAGGCGGGCCTGATCGTCGGATCGCGCGAGCTTGTCGCGAAAATCAAGAAGCATCCGCTCAAGCGCGCGTTGCGCGTCGGCAAGCTGACGCTCGCGGCGCTCGAACCGGTGCTGCGGCTTTACCGTGCGCCCGAATTCCTGCGCGACCGGCTGACCACGCTGCGCCTGCTCACGCGTGCGCAGGCCGAGATCGCCGACACCGCGCAGCGCATGCTGCCGGCCATGCAGCGGGCGGTGGGCGAGGCCTTCGTCGTCAGCGCCGAGCCGATGTTCAGCCAGATCGGCAGCGGGGCGTTGCCGGTGGACGTGCTGCCGAGCTATGGGCTCGTGATGCGGCTCGCCTCGGGCAAGCGCGCCGGGCGCGCGCTCGGTCAGCTCGAAGCACGGTTGCGGGCGCTGCCGCGGCCTGTCGTCGGCCGGATTGCCGACGACGCCCTGCGGCTCGACCTGCGCTGCCTCGAAGCCGGCGACGAGCCGGCCTTCGCGGCGCAACTCGCGGCCGGAGATGCTCACTCATGATCGTCGGGACCGCCGGCCATATCGATCATGGCAAGACCACGCTGGTGCGCGCGCTGACGGGCGTCGACACCGATCGCCTCAAGGAAGAGAAGGCGCGCGGCATCTCGATCGAGCTCGGTTATGCGTACACGCCGCTCGACAACGGCGAGGTACTCGGCATGATCGACGTGCCGGGCCACGAGCGGCTCGTGCATACGATGGCGGCCGGCGCGTGCGGGATCGATGTCGCGCTGCTGGTCATCGCCGCCGACGACGGCGTGATGCCGCAAACGCGCGAGCATCTGGCGATCCTCGAATTGCTCGGTGTCACGCACGGCATCGTTGCATTGACCAAATGCGATCGCGTGGATGCCGCGCGCCGCGCGCAGGTATCGGACGAGATTCGCGCGTGGCTCGATGCCACGGCGCTGGCCGGTGCGCCGATCGTCGAAACCTGCGCGACGCAGCCCGGCGACCCGGGCGTCGCGGCGCTCGGCGCGGCGTTGCGCGAGCTGGCCGCGCAGTGGCGCGCGCGGCGCGACGACGGGTTGTTCCGGCTCGCCGTCGATCGCGTGTTCACGCTGGCCGGGCAGGGCACCGTCGTGACCGGCACCGCGTTCGCCGGGCGGGTTGGCGTGGGCGAGACGCTCAACGTTGCGCGCACCGGCGAGCCGGTGCGCGTGCGCGGCCTGCATGCGCAGAACCGGCCTGCCGAAATCGGCCATGCCGGCGAGCGCTGCGCGCTGAATCTGGCCGGCATCGACAAGGCGGCGCTGTCGCGCGGCGACGTGATCGCCGACGTGCGGCTCGCCGCCACTTCACCGCGTATCGACGTCGAACTGAGCCTGCTGGCCGATGCCGATCTGACGCTCGCGCACTGGTCGCCGCTGCATGTGCATCTGGGCACGCAGCACCATGTGGCGCACGTCGCGCCGATCGACATCGACACGTTGGCGGCCGGCCAGCGCGGGCGCGTGCAGCTCGTGTTCGACGTGCCGGTGTTCGCGATGCCGGGCGACCGCTTCATCGTGCGCAACGCCCAGGCGACGCGCACCGTGGGCGGCGGCCGCGTGCTCGACCCGTTCGGCCCCACGCACAAGCGGCGTGCGCCGGCGCGGCTGGCGTGGCTCGGCGCGATTGCCGCGTGGCTCGACGAAGGGCGCATCGATGCGCTGCTCGACGAGGCGCCGCTCGGCCTGCCGATCGCCACGCTGATGCACCTGACCGGTTTGCCGGCCGAGCGGTTGCCGCTGCCGGAAAACGCCGTGGTGGTGCCGGGCACCGATGGCCCGCGCGCGATCGCACCGCGCCGCCGCGCGGCGTTCCGCGCGCGCGTGATCGAGGTGCTGGCGGCATTCCACGAGCGCTCGCCCGACGAGCCCGGCCCCGATCTCGATCGCTTGCGCCGGATGGCGTTGCCGCTGGCTGACGCCGCCCTGTGGCGCGCGTTGATCGAGACGATGGCGGGCGAGGGCAGCCTCGTGCGCGAGGGGCGCTGGGTGCGCCTGCCCATGCATACCGCGAGCCTCGATCCGGCCGACGAGACGCTCGCGCAGCGCCTGCTGCCGCTGATCGCGGCCGGCCGCTTCGATCCGCCGTGGGTGCGTGATCTGGCCTCCGCGACCGGCGCGCAGGAAGAGGCCGTGCGCGTGCTGCTGCGCAAGCTGGCGCGGCGCGGTGACGTGCATCAGGTGGTGCGTGACCTGTTCTACGACAAATCGGTGGTGGCGGAGTTGGCGCAGCTTGTGACCGGGATGGCGATGGGGTGCATGGGCGGTGTGGATGCCGCTACGTTTCGCGATGGCACGGGGCTGGGCCGCAAGCGCGCGATCCAGATTCTCGAGTTCTTCGATCGCGTTGGGTATACTCGCTTTCACCGCGACCGGCATTTGCTGCGTGCCGAAGGTTCGGAGGTGGAGTCGGGTTGATTGCGGTGGTGTTCGCCGCTTCAGGTTTCAAGCAGTGCGTTGAAGTTCAAGTCTGCGGAAGGCATTCGTATCCGGTGGTACGGCCAGACTTCAAATCTGGTTGGGGACGTCAATCGTTCCCGGGTCGGTTCGACTCCGGCTGCCTTCCGCCATCAGGCGTTACTGGTTTTTCTTTCTCGAATTTTTCGCCGTTTCTGTTCAAAAAAATCGTTGTCAGGTCGATTTCAACTTATCGATAAGCCGGTTTCTGACGTTGTGCTTGGTCATGCTCCTGATCGGCGCCGAAACCTGGCCCTCAGGGGCAAGCCCCGAGGCTTCAGTCATTGTGAACGCGGACGCGATTGATCATGAAGTTGACATCGTCATTTGTATTGACGATGGAAAATATGACGTCAGGATGCTGATTCTTGAAGACACGGAATATCTCATCAGCGAATCCTTGGCCAATGCTGTCCACGCCTTCAAAATCGAAGATCACTCGATGGAATCGCTCAACACGTGCGAGAAGTCTTTGGGCCTGTGAGCGCGAGACGACGCTCTCGGTGCCAAGGCGTGCGAGTCGGACGGGAATCACGGTTTTGTCGAATCTCGACAGCCCTTCGTTTCGATCTTCGGAGCTGAATTCGTCAAAAACGGCGCGTAGTTTTCGCTCCGTTTGATGGCATAGCGCCATGACGACATGGGTTCCAGCTAACATTTGATCCTCGTTGTCGAGCAAGATATCCAGTAGTTGGTCTTCGTGGTCGAAGGTCAAGTCGCCGGATTGAATCTGGAAGCGGTCCATTGCTCGCGATGTGAAGAAGATGCCTTCTCCCGAATGACGGCTCGGATCTGTCGTCAGCTTTCCTTTTGCCAGTTCCAGCAGCGCAAATCGTTCGTCGTCCAGTTCGCAAAGCCGAGCAATGCGCCGGAATATGCCTTCTCCGTTGTCTGTAATGGATAACGCGGCATCGGTTGCCGTAATCCAAATAACAACGTGGAGCGACGAACCATCGGAATGATCTTTGGCATTGTTCATCATTTCAGTCGCGGCGTAGTCCCAAATTCGCAACGCCGCTTCGCTGGCGTATGCCTCCAGCGCGGGGCGAACGGACGTTGTCCATGCGACGTGTTCGTCGAAGTCGGCGAGAGGGAACGTCCACTCGTGAAAGAACAGCGTCTCAATCGAGTAACGTTTAGGGCGCGTGTTGCCGAGTTCCTTCAGGAATCCTGCCTCTACCCAGCGACGCACTTGAGCGGCAGCCGCCTGGCGGGATATGTTGCGCTCGGCCTCCAGTGCGGGAACGAGCGCGACTGCTGTCTCATGTGAAAAAAGGCCGGAGAGCCACCGTACGGTCTGAGGATCGATTTGAGCGAACATATGTAAACACCGGATATCGTATATGTAAACATACTATACGAAATGATGTTAGGCATGTTTACAAACCACTTGTCTATTCACTGCCTCAGCGCAGGGTTCTCTAAAATCCACTCATCCCCCCATCCCCTCCCAAAACCCCCGCCGATCCACCGCCTCCGGCAACGCCTCCCCAATCCTTGCCCGAAACACCGCCGTATCCGCCCCCACCGCCGCGCGTTGCGCCACGATGCGCGCGATCGGCCCGATATGCGTCGCGAGCCGCCGCGCGGTGCGCTCGACCAGCGCCGGATCGACAGCCGCCACCGCCGCCACCGTCGTACCCAACCCGCCGCCATCGCGCCGCGCCGCGCGCACCGACGTAATCCCCGACGCCGTCGCATCGCGCGCCAACAGCGCCGCGAACGCATGCCGCGCCGCATCGTCGGGCAGATGCCGCGCCAGTTCGGCGGCCAGCCCGTGCGAATCGGTGGCATGTGCCGCCGCGCGCCGCACCAGCCGCGACGCCACCGGGCCGACGTGGCTCGCGAGTTGCCGCTCGATCCGCGACAAAAATTCCGCCGGCCAATCGGGCACGTGCGCAGGCGCGCTCGCGAGGTCGGGCGGCGCCAGCGCCTGCCGCGCAAGCGGCACGGCCACCACGGTCTGATCGGGATCGCGCGGCGCGGCCAGCGTATCGAGCATCGCCAGCAGTTCGACGCGCCAGCCGTGCGCCGACGCATGACGCTCCGCCGGCGCCTTCGCCAGCGCCTTCAGCACCATCGCATCGAGCACGGCCGGCAAGCCCGGCACGCATGACGACGGCGCGGGCGGCATCGCGGTCAGCACCTGATGCATGGCCGCCGCCGACGAACCCGAAAACGGACAACGCCCCGTCAGCATTTCGTAGAGCACCACGCCGGCCGAAAACAGGTCGCTGCGCGCATCGACCTCGGCCCCGGCATATTGCTCGGGCGACATGTAGTTCGGCGTCCCGATCATCATGCCGGCCTGCGTCAGCCGGCCGGTATCGAGCTGGGCGATGCCGAAATCGGTGATCTTGCATTCGCCGCGCGGCGCGATCAGCAGGTTGGCGGGCTTGATGTCGCGATGGACCACGCCGGCCTCGTGCGCATAGGCGAGCGCGTCGAGCAACTGGCTGAACCACACCAGCACGCGCGGCAGCGGCATCACGGTGCCGCTGGCGGCATGCTGCGCGAGCCGGGCGGCGAGCGTCTCGCCGCGCACGTATTCGAGCGACATGAACGCCACGCCGTCGGCCTCGCCGTAGTCGAACACGCCGACGATATGCGGATGCACGAGCCGCCCGGCCGCGCGCGCCTCGTTGATGAAGCGCGCCGGCAGCTCGGCCTCGGCGGCCGCGCCGCTGGTGTCGTGCAGCAGCTCGGTGCGGATCGTCTTCAGCGCGACCTGCCGCTGGATATGCGGATCGGTGGCGAGATAGACGGTGCCCATCGCGCCCCGGCCGAGCACGCGCTCGACCTGGTAGCGGCCGATCCGCAGCGGCAGCGCCTCGGTGCGCGCGATCATGGCCGCGAGCCGGGCGGGGCGGTGTCGCCCGCGCCGGTTTCGTCGAGGATCTCGAACGCGGTCACGAGGCTGGTGCGCATGCGGCCGAACGAGACGGCCAGCGAGGCGATCTCGTCGCTGCCGCGGGTGGGCAACGCCACCTCGCCGAGCTGGCCGAGGCTCACCTCGTCGGCCGCGCGCGACAGCGCCTGCAAGCGCCGCGTGACGAGCAGATGCACCATCACGTTCAGCACGATCAGCACCACCGCGAACACCACGCTCAACGCCGCCATGAAGCTGCGCCACAGCGCACGGCCGCGTGCGATCGATTCGGACATCGGCACCGACACGAACTCCGCGCCGATCACGTCGTTCATCTTCCAGCCGAAGCCGTTGGCGGGGCCGTACTTCTCCAGCATGGTGCGCGGCGCGGCGGCGGGCGTGCTGTGGCACTGCATGCAGCTCGAATCGGTGATGCGGCTCGGCCGCGCAAGGAACAGCAGATGTTCGCCGCCGGGCGTGCGGCGCTGCCCGGTCACTTCCTGCAAGGCCGGCTGGTCGTGCAGATGCGCAATCACTTCGGCCTCCCAATCGCTGGGCCGGTCGCGCGGGTTGGTCGGGTTGACCATGGTCGAGCGGTACGAGAAGTTGGGAAACGTGCCTTGCAGCGTGTTGAGCATCTCGATCGCCGAGAACGCCGGCACCGATTCGGGCACGAACGAATACTGGATCTGCGTCGACAGCAGCGGCGTGATGTGCTGCGCCGTGTAGTTCTGCATCGCTTCGGCCGCGCTCATCAGCACGTTGGCGTCGTGGCGCGTTTCGTCGAGCGCCTGCTGTTGCAGCACGCGGTCGGCGACGATGCCGGCCGCGGTCAGGCCGATCGCGAAGATCGCGACGAACACGAGGTTGAACTTGATGGCGAGTGACAGCTTCATGGGTGGCCGGAGAGCGAGGGGTAGACGGAGATCGGCTTGAAAATCGGTTCGACGACGGGCTTGACGGCCGGCTTGACGTTCGGCTTGAGAAGCGGGCGCGGCGGTGGAAACACCAGCACGCGCCAGTCGGGCAGCGCATCGACGTGCTGCTTCACCTCGGCGCGAAACGCCGGGTCCGACAGCCGCGAACGAAAGCGCGCCGCGAACCGCGTGGCCGGATCGGTGCGCACGGCGAGCGCGCTGTCGAGCCAGTCGGCCACATCGGCATAAGCCACCGGGCGCAGGCCGCGCGCGGGCGTGCCGTGGGTGGCGGCCGGCATCGGCAGCGGGCGCAGCGCGTCGCGGAAGCCCACCGGCATCGCGGCCACGAAGGCCGGATCGGGGCCGCGCGACAGCGGCAGCGTCGCCCCCTGGCGCGGATGGCTGGCGTAGGCGGAGCCTTGCGCATCGATATGGATGACTGACGATTTGCCATGCGGTGCGCCGAGGGCGACAACCTGCGCCGCGCCGCGTTCGCAGAACACGGCGTCCACGCCGCCGCTTCCGGGCGCGGAGGCGATCACGAGCGCGGTGTCGTTGGCCGGCACGATGCGCGTGTCGGCCGTCTCGACCACCGGCGCGGCGCATCCCGCGCCATTCCCCGTGCACGCCCGCACCAGCTTGAGCCAGCCGCGCAGCAGCGCGACGTGCGCATCGCGCGTCAGCATCGCACGCGTGCCGGGGCCGAACGCGAGCAGGTTGCCGTTCCCATCCTGAAGCTGGATCGCGCTGTCGGGCGGCGTCTCGACGATGTCGTCCTGCGCGAAGCGCTGGCCGGCCTGCGCCGTATACAGGCTGGCCGCGTGGATCGTCGTGACGGGGGCGCCCGACGGCTCGGCGCGCACCAGCGTCCAGTCGGCCCGCGCGAGCGGCGCGATAGCGAGCAACACCAGCGGCGCGAGCCGCAGCGCCGTATTGCCTGCCATCCGTTCGAAGGTTCCTGAAAGTTTCATGACGTGCGATGCAGTGAATCCGCGCCCGGTTGACGCGCGGGTACTGACTGAACAGCCGGCCGCGCCGGTTTATTCCATCGGCGTGCGAAGTGACGACAAGCGCCGAAACGCGCCGAAACGCGTCCGTTGCACCCCGCCACGGAATATCCGGCGCTTCCCGGGTGTTCTGGTTCACGCAACCCGGCACGCAGGCCACGCCGGTTCGGCCGGATGAAAAAAAGTGGAATAGACGGCGAGCCTGCGTTGTTCTGTGAACGTGGACGACGGTCGCGGCACGACGCAAGTCCACCGCGATCGGGGCGTGCCGGCTGGCCGCGTCGAATCCCTGAAACCCAAGCACCTGAAAGGAACCAGCGCATGGCAACGAGGCAGAGCAGTCAGAAATTCATTGCCCGCAATCGGGCGCCGCGCGTACAGATCGAGTACGACGTCGAGCTGTACGGCGCGCAGAAGAAAGTCCAGATCCCGTTCGTGATGGGCGTGATGTCGGATCTGTCCGGCGCCAATGCCGGCGATCTGCCGCCGATCGAGGAACGCAAGGCGCTGGAGATCGACGTCGACAATTTCGACAGCCGTATGCAGTCGATGAAGCCGCGCGTCAATTTCAACGTGGCGAACACGCTGACGGGCCAGGGCAACCTGGAAGTGGACATCGCGTTCGAGAGCATGGACGACTTTTCGCCGGCCGCCGTGGCGCGCAAGGTGGAAGCGCTCGCCAAGCTGCTGGAGGCGCGCACCCAACTGGCGAACCTCGGCACCTATCTCGACGGCAAGGCCGGCGCGGAAAAGCTGATCGAGCGCGCGCTCAAGGACCCGGCGCTGCTGCAATCGCTGAGCGCGGCGCCGAAGCCCGCCGACACCGAACCCGAACAGGAGTGATGGCGACATGGACAGCCAGCAACAACTCGCCCCGGCCGGCGCGCAGCTCGAGACGAGCGGCGCAAGCGATTTCGCGGCCCTGCTGAACAAGGAATTCCGGCCGAAGAACGAGCGCGCGAAGGAGGAAGTGGAAGCCGCGGTGCGCACGCTCGCCGAGCAGGTGCTGCAGGACGCGAACATCGTGTCCGACGACGTGACGCAAACCATCAACGCCTACGTCGCCGAAATCGATCGCAAGCTCAGCGAACAATTGAACCGCATCATGCATCACGCCGATTTCCAGAAGCTGGAAGGCGCGTGGCGCGGCCTGCATCACCTCGTGACGAATTCCGAAACGGATCCGATGCTGAAGATCCGCGTGATGAACGTGTCGAAGAAGGAACTCGGCAAGAACCTCAAGCGCTTCAAGGGCGTGGCCTGGGATCAAAGCCCGGTGTTCAAGCGCGTGTACGAGGAAGAATACGGCCAGCTCGGCGGCGAGCCTTACGGCTGCCTGATCGGCGATTATTACTTCGACCACAGTCCTCAGGATATCGAACTGTTGCGCGGCATCTCGCAGATCGCGGCCGCCTCGCACGCACCGTTCATCTCGGCCGCCGATTCGTCGCTGCTCGGCATGGAGAACTGGAACGAACTGGCGAACCCGCGCGATCTGTCGATGATCTTCACCACGCCCGATTACGCCGGCTGGCGCTCGCTGCGCGAGATGGACGACGCGCGCTACCTGGCGCTGACCATGCCGCGCACGCTGGCGCGCCTGCCGTACGGCGCGAAGACCGACCCGGTCGAGGAATTCGATTTCGAGGAAGACACCGAAGGCGCGGATTCCGCCAAGTACACCTGGCAGAACGCAGCGTATTCGATGGCGGTCAACATCAATCGCTCGTTCAAGCTGTACGGCTGGTGCACGCGCATTCGCGGCGTGGAATCGGGCGGCGCGGTGGAAAACCTGCCGGTGCACACGTTCCCGAGCGACGACGGCGGCGTGGACATGAAATGCCCGACCGAGATCGCCATCACCGACCGCCGCTCGGCGGAACTCGACAAGATGGGCCTGATGCCGCTCGTGCATCGCAAGAACTCGGACGTGGCGGCGTTCATCGGCGCGCAGTCCGTGGCGAAGCCCGAGGAATACGACGATCCGGCCGCCACCGCGAACTCGAACCTCTCGGCGCGGCTGCCGTACATGTTCGCGTGCTGCCGCTTCGCGCACTACCTCAAGTGCATCGTGCGCGACAAGATCGGCTCGTTCAGCACGCGCGAGCAGATGGAGAACTGGCTGTCGAACTGGGTCATGAACTATGTGGACGGCGACCCGGTGAATTCCAGCGAGGAAACCAAGGCGCGCAAGCCGCTGGCGGCCGCGCAAGTGGTGGTGGAGGAAGTGGAAGACAACCCCGGCTACTACACCTCGAAGTTTTTCCTGAAGCCGCATTACCAGCTCGAAGGCCTGACCGTGTCGCTGCGTCTCGTGTCGCGGCTGCCGTCCGGGCGCGCGGCCTGAATGGTTCCAGCGGTCTAACCGGCATTCCGGCCGGCGCGGCGACGCGCCGGTCCCCTCGTTCGTCGAACCGGCGAGCAATCTCATCAGCAACGCACAGAGGCAACTATGGCATTCGACATGCACCTGAAATTCGGCTCTGGTTCGGTCACGATCCAGGGCGCATCCAACCACTCGAAGCACAAGAACCAGGTGCCGATCATCGCGTGGTCGTGGGGCGTCAGCAATACCGGCAACCTGCACACCGGCGCGGGCTACGCGTCGGGCGGCAAGGCCAACATCCAGGACATCACCATCACCAAGTACATCGACAGCTGCTCGAACGCGATCCTCAACGCCTGCTGCACCGGCGCGCGCCTCGACAACGCGTTCCTGTACGTGACCAACGCCACCGGCCAGCAGACCGACTTCCTGACGCTCGAACTGAGCGAAGGCGTGCTGATCACGTCGGTGTCCACCGGCGGCACCGGCTCGGACGAACGGCTGACCGAGAACATCACGCTGCACTTCGGCAAGTTCAAGTATTCGTTCCAGCCGCAGGACGACGAAGGCAAGGCGAGCGGCGGCACCAAGGATTTCACGTACGACATCCAGCAGGTCGCCAAGCAGTAAGCCGCCAAGCCGCATCCGCGCCGCGACGGCGGATGCGGCGCGCCGGAGCCGGGCCTCGCGCCCGGTTCCGTTTCCAGCCCGCCCATCAAGGAATGTTTCGCCGTGAGCCCCCTTCCTGTCACTGCCAGCCCCGAAACGCTGCTCGCCAACGGGCAACTGGACGAAGCGCTGCGCGCGCTGTCCGCCGAGGTCAGAAGCCGTCCGGCCGACGCCCGCTTGCGGGTGTTCCTGTTCCAGTTGCTGGCCTTGCTCGGCGATTGGGCACGCGCCGAACGGCAATTGGCAGTCGCGCACGAGCTGGATGCGCAGAACGCGCTGATGGCGAGCGCCTACGGCACCGCGCTGCACGGCGAGATCGAACGCGCCGCCGTGATGGCCGGCAGCGCGCTGCCGCCGCTCGTCGGCGCGGAGGAGCCATGGCACGCACCGCTCGTGCAATCGCTGGCGGCGCTGTGCAGCGGCCACGTGCAGGCCGCGCTGGCGCTGCGCAACGACGCGTTCGACGCCGCGCCCACGGTGGCGGGGCACATCGACGGCGAGCCGTTCGAGTGGATCGCCGACGCCGACCCGCGCTTCGGCCCGTGCCTCGAAGTGATCCTCAAGGCCGGCTATACCTGGGTGCCGTTCTCGCAGGTCCGCTCGCTCGATTTCGAAGCGCCCAGCGACCTGCGCGACAAGATCTGGGCGCCGGTGCGCATCGGCTGGCAGGCCGGTGGCGAGGCGGTCGGCTTCGTGCCGTGCCGCTATCCGGGCAGCGAGCATTGCAGCGTCGCCGCGCTGACGCTGGCCGCGCGCACCGCCTGGGTCGAGCAGGATGCGGACTGCTTCGTGGGCCAGGGCCAGCGCATGCTGGTGACCGACCGCGCCGAGCATTCGCTGCTCGACGTGCGCTCGATCACGTTCGACGCGCGCTAGGCGCCCGGCCATGGCCGAACTCACCCCGCAGGAGCGCCTGCAGCCGTCGCTGCTCGACCGGCTCACCGACCTCGCGCCGCACGAGCCCGACGAAAGCCGCGAGCAGCGCGTGATCACCGCCGCGCGGCTGCGCGAGTGCGTCACGCGCGACATCGCCGCGTTGCTGAACTGCACGCGCCAATGGGATGGCGAGCGGCTCGACGAACTCGATGGCCTCGACCAGGTGCGCAACTCGGTGCTGAATTTCGGCATTCCCGACCTGGCCGGCGCGACGCTGTCGGGCATCGACGCGGGCACCTTGCAGGAGCGCATCCGCGTCGCGCTGCTTGATTTCGAGCCGCGCCTGATCGCCGACACCGTGCAGGTGAGCGTGCATGCCGACGAGGCACGCATGGACAGCCGCTCGTTGAGCTTCCGCATCGATGCGCAGATGTGGGCGCAGCCGATGCCGCTGGGCCTCTACCTGCGCACCGACGTCGATCTCGAAACCGGCGAATTCCGCGTCGCGCAACACTTCGGCTGATCGCTATGGATCCTCGTCTTCTTCGTTACTACAACCGCGAATTGCAGCACGTCCGGGAAATGGGCGCGGAATTCGCGCGCGCCTACCCGAAGGTGGCCGGCCGGCTCGGCATGGAAGGCTTCGAATGCGCCGACCCCTACGTCGAGCGCCTGCTCGAAGGCTTCGCGTTCCTGGCCGCGCGCGTGCAACTGAAGCTCGACGCGCAATACCCGGTATTCACCCAGCATCTGCTGGAGATGATCTATCCGCATTACCTCGCGCCGATTCCGTCGATGGCGGTGGTGCAACTGCATCCCGATGCGAGCGAGGACTTGCCGCCGGCCGGGCACGCGGTGGCGCGGCACACGGTGATGCGCAGCCTGACCGGCTTCGGCGAGCGCACCGCCTGCGAATACCGCAGCGCGCACGAGGTGACGCTGTTGCCGCTCGAACTGAGCGAGGCGCGCTACTTCGATACGCCGGCCGCGCTGGCCGCCGCCGGCCTCGTGCCGCCGCGCCACCGCCCGGTGCGCGCGGGCTTGCGGCTGCGGCTGCGCACGCTGGCCGGCGTGCAGGCCAACATGCTCGCGCTCGACCGGCTGCCGGTGTTCCTGGCCGGTGCGGACGAACTGCCGGGCCTGATCCACGAACAATTGCTGGCGAATTGCGCAGGCTACACGGTGCGTATCGCGGCCTCCACCGAAGGCGAGTGGCTCGCCGACCATCACGACGCGGCGGCGCTGCGCCCGCTCGGCTTCGACGAGCACGAGGGCATGCTGCCGTACGGCGATCGCTCGTTCAGCGGCTACCGGCTGCTGCAGGAGTATTTCGCGTGCCCGGAGCGCTTTCGTTTCGTCGAGTTCACGGGGCTGCGCGCGCTGCTCGCGCGTGCGCGCGGCACGGAGTTCGAGATCGTCGTATGGCTCGATCGCAGCGTGCCGCGCCTGCACAACGCGATCGACGCGGGCAATTTCCGGCTGTTCTGCACACCGGCCGTCAACCTGTTCGAACGGCGCGCGGACCGCATCCATCTGCAAACGGGCAAGACCGAATATCACGTGATCGGCGATCGCACGCGGCCGATGGATTTCGAGGTGCACAGCGTGCTCGACGTGCAGGGCTACGGCGATCGTCAGGAGCCCGAGCAAAGCTTCCTGCCGTTCTACGGCGGCAACGCGCGCACCTGGCACGGCGGGCAGGCGGCGTTCCACACGCTGCGCCGCGAGCCGCGCCTGCTGTCGAGCCGCCAGAAGGAGAAGGGCGCGCGGTCGAGCTATGTCGGCAGCGAGACCTTCATCGCGCTGGTCGACGCCAACGACGCGCCGTATGCCACCTCGCTGCGCCAGCTCGGCCTGCGCGTGCTGTGCACCAACCGCGATTTGCCGCTGCACATGCCGGTGGGCAAGTCGTACACCGATTTCACGCTCGATACCGATGCGCCGGTGGCGTCGATCCGCTGCGTGGCCGGCCCGACCCGGCCGCGCGCGCCCACCGCGATCGGCGACACCGCCTGGCGGCTGATCAGCCATCTGCAACTGAATTACCTGTCGCTGCTCGGCGAGGACGGCGAGCAGGGCGCGGCGGCGCTGCGCGAAATGCTCGGCCTGTATCACGACGAGTTCGACGCCGCCGCGCGCCGGCAGATCGAGGGCATCAAGCAGGTGGTCGCGCGGCCCGCCACGCGCCGCATTCCGGTGCCGGGGCCGATCACCTACGGGCGCGGGCTCGAAATCACGCTGACCTGCGCCGACGCCGCGTTCGAGGGCGGCAGCGCGTTCCTGCTCGGCTCGGTGCTCCAGCACTTCTTCGCGCGCTACGTCTCGCTGAATTCGTTCACCGAAACGGCGCTGCGCACCTTCGAACGCAACGAGGTAGCCCGATGGCCCGCGACCCCCGGCAAGCGTCCGATCCTGTGACGGCCCGCGCCAGCGAGGCCGCCGCCGAGCTGGAGGCGGCGCTGCACGCGCGCCCGTTCGATTTCGAATTCTTCGAGGCGATGCGGCGGCTCGAATGCGCGTATCCGGCGCAGCCGCGCTTCGGCCATTCGACCAAGCCGGCCGAAGACCCGGTGCGGCTCGCCCACGCCGCCTCGCTCGAATTCCCGGCGCGCAGCATCGAGCGCTTCGAGCCGGGCGAAAACGGCGAGCCGGGGCGGCTGCACGGGTTGTTCCTCGGGCTGTTCGGGCCGAACGGGCCGCTGCCGCTGCACCTGACCGAGCACGCCGTCGATCGGCAGCGCAATGCCAAGGACCCGACGCTGGTGGCGTTCGCGGACCTGTTTCATCACCGGATGCTGAGCCTGTTCTACCGCGCCTGGGCGGACGCGCAGCCGACCGTGCAGCTCGATCGCCCGGCGCAGGACCGGTTTCGCACCTATATCGGCGCGCTGATCGGCATCGGCTCGCCGCAACTGGAGGGGCGCGACGCGCTGCCCGACGCCTACAAGCGCTTCTTCGCCGGGCGGCTGGTGCCGCAGGCGCGCAACGCCGAAGGCCTCAAGGGTTTGCTCGAACACTACTTCGAGGTGCCGGT
This sequence comes from Burkholderia sp. 3C, assembly GCF_054589155.1. NCBI lineage: Bacteria > Pseudomonadati > Pseudomonadota > Betaproteobacteria > Burkholderiales > Burkholderiaceae > Burkholderia > Burkholderia sp. 3C. Next base: position 35,546 of record NZ_BAAILN010000055.1, on the reverse strand, counting down.
GGCGGTGCAGGAGTTCGTGATCGGCTGGATGGCGCTGCCGCCGGAGGCGCACCTGCGCATGGGCGGCGCGATGGCGCAGATGGGCCGCAACGCCACGCTCGGCGCGCAGGTGCGCGGCGCGCAGCACCGCTTCCGGCTGCGCATCGGGCCATTGAGCCTGAACCAGTTCAACCGCTTCCTGCCCGGCGGCGATGCGCTCGAGGAGCTGGTGGCGGCCGTGCGGCTGTACGTGGGCGGCGAGAAGGGCTGGGACGTGCAACTGGTGCTGAAGAAGGAAGACGTGCCGGGCATGCACCTGGGCCGCGCCGGGCGGATGGGCTTCAGCACCTGGATGGGCCGCTATCCGAAGCCGGCCGACGCCGACGAGGTGGTGCTGACGCCGGTCGATTGACGCCGGGCGGCCTGGTTTAACCCCGGGTGAAACGCAACGAAGCGCGGCGCGGCCGGCGCTTCTTCACTTTGAACCGGTGGCCGCCGAGCGGCCGCCTCACTGTCTACAGGATGGATCATGGCCGAAATCAGTCGCGGCGCCTTGTTCGGCAAGCTCAATGCGCTGGCTTACCGCGGGATCGAGAGCGCCACCGTGTTCTGCAAGCTGCGCGGCAACCCCGATGTCGAACTGGTGCACTGGCTGCATCAGATTCTGCAATTGCAGGATTCGGACCTGCACCGCATCGTCCGGCACTTCGACGTGAACCCGTCGAACCTGGCGCGCGACCTGAGCGTCGCGCTCGACCGGCTGCCGCGCGGCAGCACGTCGATCTCCGACTTGTCGGCCGACGTGGAGGAAGCGGTGGAGCGCGGCTGGGTGTTCGCCACGCTGATGTTCGGCGAATCGCAGGTGCGCACCGGCTATCTGCTGGTGGGGCTGCTGCGCACGCGCCATCTGCGCCATGCGTTGCAGGCGCTGTCGGCGGAATTCGCGAAGCTCAAGCCCGAGGCGCTGGCCGACGGCTTCGCGCAAATCGTGGCCGGCTCGCCGGAAGACAGCCTGCCAGCCACCGACGGCTTTCGCGCCGAGGCGGCCGCGCCCGGCGACGCCAGCGGCGCGCTCGCGCCGCCGCAGGCGAGCGGCCAGCAGGCGTTGCGGCAGTTCACCGTGGACCTGACCGCGCAGGCGCGCGACGGCAGCCTCGATCCGATCGTCGGGCGCGACGGCGAGATCCGGCAGGTGGTCGATATCCTGATGCGGCGGCGGCAGAACAACCCGATGCTGGTGGGCGAGGCCGGCGTGGGCAAGACGGCGGTGGTGGAGGGTTTCGCGCTGCGCATCGCGCGCGGCGACGTGCCGCCGCCGCTCAAGGACGTGGTGGTGCGCACGCTCGACATCGGGCTGTTGCAGGCCGGCGCGAGCATGAAGGGCGAATTCGAGAACCGGTTGCGGCTCGTGATCGAAGCCGTGCAGGCCTCGCCGCAACCGGTCATCTTGTTCATCGACGAGGCGCATACGCTGGTCGGCGCGGGCGGCGCGGCCGGCACCGGCGACGCGGCGAACCTGCTGAAGCCGGCGCTCGCGCGCGGCAACCTGCGCACCATCGGCGCGACCACCTGGGCCGAATACCGCAAGCACATCGAGAAGGATCCGGCGCTGACGCGGCGCTTCCAGACCGTGCCGGTCGACGAGCCGGGCGAGGACAAGGCGATCCTGATGATGCGCGGCGTGGCCAGCGTGATGGAGCGGCACCATCGCGTGCAGATTCTCGACGAGGCGCTGGAGGCGGCCGTCAGGCTGTCGCATCGCTATATCCCGGCGCGGCAGTTGCCCGACAAATCGGTGAGCCTGCTCGACACCGCCTGCGCGCGTGTCGCGATCAGCCAGCACGCCGTGCCGGCCGAGATCGACGATGCGCTCAAGCGCATCGAGGCGCTCGAAACCGAGCAGCGGATCATCGCGCGCGAGGCGCGGATCGGCATCGACACGGCCGCGCGCGAGGCGCAGGTGTTGACCGCGCTCGATGCGCAGCGCGCGCGGCTGGCGGAGCGCGAGGCGGTGTGGGCCGAGGAAAAGGCGTTGGTCGAGCGGATTCTGGCGCTGCGCGCGCAATTGCGCGGCGATGGGGAGGCGGTGGACGGCACCGGTGGCGGGCTGGATGCGATGGGCGATGAAACGCGGGGCGGCGCGTCGGTTGAGGAGCCTGCCACGGCGCGGCTGCAAGCACTGGCTGAAATGCCCGCCGTAACGCATCCGCAAGCACTGGTTGAAGCGCCGGGCGCAGCACGGCCCCAAACACCGGCCGAAACGCCCGCCACGGCACGGCCGCAAGCACTGGCCGAAACGCCGGCCGAAGCAAGAGCGCAGGCACCGACCGATTCCACGCTCGACACCTCGCTCCCCCTCGACGCCACTGCCCGCGCCGCCGCGCTCGCCGATCTCCAACGCCTGCAAGCCGAGCTGGCCGCCTTGCAGGGCGAGACGCCGCTGATCCTGCCGAGCGTCGATTACCAGGCGGTGGCGGCCGTGCTGTCCGACTGGACCGGCATCCCGGTCGGCCGGATGATGCGCAGCGAACTGCGCACCGTGATGAACCTCGCGAGCCTGATCGGCGAGCGCGTGATCGGCCAGGATCACGCGATGGAGGCGATCGCCAAGCGCATCCAGACCTCGCGCGCCGGCCTCGACAACCCCGACCGCCCGATCGGCGTGTTCATGCTGGCCGGCACCTCGGGCGTCGGCAAGACCGAGACGGCGCTGGCGCTGGCCGACGCGCTGTACGGCGGCGAGCACAACCTCATCACGATCAACATGAGCGAGTTCCAGGAGGCGCACACCGTCTCCACGCTGAAGGGCGCGCCGCCCGGCTACGTCGGTTACGGCGAGGGCGGCCTGCTGACCGAGGCGGTGCGCCGCAAGCCGTATTCGGTGGTGCTGCTCGACGAGGTCGAAAAGGCCCACCCCGACGTGCACGAGATGTTCTTCCAGGTGTTCGACAAGGGCGCGATGGAGGACGGCGAGGGCCGTGCCATCAACTTCCGCAACACGCTGATCCTGCTGACCACCAACGTCGGCACCGACCTGATCGCCCGGTTGTGCCAGGACCCCGACCTGATGCCCGACGCCGACGGCCTGGCGCAGGCGCTGCGCGCGCCGTTGCTGGAGGCGTTCCCGCCCGCGCTGCTCGGCCGGCTCGTGACGATCCCGTATTTCCCGCTCAGCGGCGAAATGCTGGCGCGCATCGTGCGCCTGCAGCTCGACCGCATCAAGCGGCGCGTGGAGGCGCGCTACCGCGTGCCGTTCACGTACGACGACGCCGTCGTGCAACGGGTGGTGAGCCGTTGCACCGAAAGCGAATCGGGCGGCCGGATGATCGACGCGATCCTGACGAACACCTTGCTGCCGGCCGTCAGCCGCGCGTTCCTGACGCGCACGCTGGAAGGCGGCGCGCTCGAATGCGTGAGCGTGAGCGTCGAGGGCGGCGATTTCGCCTATCGGTTCGAGGCGCCAATCATTGAATCGGGAGCCACCGCATGAAAGCCATTCCGAAGCGCCTCCACATCATCTGGATCGGCGGCGACATCCCGGCGCGCAACCGCGAATGCATCACGTCGTTCACCAAGCTGAACCCCGATTGGGAGATCAACCTGTGGATCGACGCGAACCAGCTGCTGACCGGCGAGCGTCGCCAGCAGATCAGCGAGCGATACAAGGCCGCGCACAACGGCGCGGCGGTACCGGCCGCCCACTGGCAACAGTCGGCCGACACGCTCGGCGAGCGGGGTGGCGACAACGCCACGATCGATTATCTCGAAACCTACCTGGGCCGGCGCGGCGAGGCGCTGGAGGGCAAACGCAGCCGCAACGCCAATTCGATCATGATGTTTTGCGAGGCCAACCGGATCAAGCTGCGCGAGGTGCAGCGCGACCTGAAGATCGGCAAGAACGCGCCGATCTATCGCCAGGAACTGGTCAATCGCGGCGGCAACTTCGGCGCCGCCAGCGACATCCTGCGCATCGAGATCCTGCTGCAACACGGCGGCATCTATGTCGATACCGACATCCGCTGCGTGCAGGCGCTCGGCGAGATCATCTGCCACCAGTCGTACCCGCGCTTCTCGTCCAGCTATGCCAGCGCGAGCTGGAAGACCGTCGACGAGCAGGGCTGGAACAGCGACGAGTGGTGGCAACGCACCGTCACCGGCGCGGACCAGCCGCAGATCAGCAATTCGGTGATCGCGTCGCACGCCGGCTGTCGGGGCCTGACCGCCTACAAATCGCTGATCCACAGCAATTACAAGGCGCTGAAGAAACCCGGCGAGCTGCGCGACCTGTATGCGGCGAGCGTGCGCCACTCCACGGTCAAGATGACCGGCCCGACCGCGGCGGCCGAAAGCTCGGGCTTCAAGAAGATCCGCGACGCGTTCGGCGACCGGCAATTGCAGTCGCCCGACGCGGGCCAGCGGCTGGAGGATTCCCGCTTCCTGCGCGACAACTGGTACTTCCCCATGTACAAGGTGCGCGACCAGTATTTTCACGACTGGTTGTGAAGCGCTGCCGCCCGCGCGCGGGCGGCGCCGAAAACTCGATGGAATAGATCGCCGCCCCCGGTTGTTATTGGTCGTGAAGCTCATCGACACAGGCACGCGAATCATTCCATGGCTCACGCAATCACACTCGGTTCCAACGTCGGCGGCAGCCTGCTGTTCTCGAACCTGAGCGCGACCGAGGCGCTTGGCAGGCTGTTTTCCTACCGTCTCGAAGCGATCAGCAAGAACACGGCGGTGGACCTGCGCGCGCTGCTCGGCACGCCGATGACGGTCAAGCTGGTCACGCCGCAGGGCTACACGCGCTATTTCAACGGCATCGTGTGCGAGGGCGAGCAGGCCGGCTTCGTCAATATCGACGGCGTGCGCTACGCCGTGTACCGCTTCGTGCTGGTGCCGAAGCCGTGGCTCGCCACGCGGCGGCGCGATTGCCGCATCTATCGCGGCAAGAGCGTGCCGCAGATCGTGCAATCGGTGCTGGGCGACATCGGCTACAGCGACCTCAAGCCGAGCCTGACCGGCAGCTATCCGCCGCGCGACTACTGCGTGCAATACCGCGAGAGCGATTTCGACTTCATCAGCCGCCTGATGGAGCAGGAAGGCATCTACTACTTCTTCACGCACACCGAAGGCACCCACACGATGGTGCTGGCCGACGCGCTCGGCGCGCACACCACGGTACCGAGCTTCGAGCAGATTCCGTATGCGCCGCCCACCGAGCGCGGCAAGCGCATGAAGGCGTCGATCAGCGATTGGGAAACGGCGCGCGCGATGAACACCACGCGCGTGCAGCTCGACGATTACGACTACCTGAAGCCGAAGGCGTCGCTGCTGGCCACCGAGACGCTGACCGAGAGCGACGAAGCCTCGAACCTCGGCGGCCTCGACGCCTACGATTTCTCGTACGACACGGTGGGCTACGACCAGCGCCTGAGCGACGGCCAGCGTTACGCGCAGGTGCGTGCCGACGCGCAGAACGTGCCGCTGTTCACGAGCACCGGGCAGACCGACGCGTGCGGCCTCGCCACCGGCGCGCTGTTCCGGCTCAAGGATTTCCCGGCGGCCGAGGCGAACCAGGAATATCTGGTGATCGGCGCCGAGACGCGGCTGGTCGAGCCGGATTACGCGTCGGGCGGCGGCGGGGACGACGGCGAGCCGCCGTTCCACTGCGCGTTCCGGGTGATCCGCAGCCGCCAGCCGTTCCGCGCGATGCCCATTACGCCGCGCCCGACCATCGCCGGGCTGCAGACGGCCGTGGTGTACGGCGACACGCCCGAGGACATCGCCGTCGACAAATACGGCCGCGTGCAGGTCACGTTCTTCTGGAGCCGGCCCGGCAAGCCGCACGCCGACAACTCGTGCCCGGTGCGCGTCGCGCAGTTCTGGGCCGGCAAGCGCTGGGGCGCGCAGTTCATTCCGCGCGTGGGGCAGGAGGTGGTGGTCAGCTTCCTCGACGGCAACCCGGATCGGCCGCTGATCATCGGCAGTGTGTACAACGCCGACAACATGCCGCCGTACAGCCTGCCCGACAACAAGACCCAGAGCGGGCTCAAGAGCCGCAGCCACGCGGGCGGCGGCAGCGAGGATTACAACGAGATCCGCTTCGAGGATCGCAAGGGCGACGAGCAGGTGCTGATCCACGCGCAGAAGGATTTGCGCGAGGAATCCGAACACGATCACGACGTGCAGGTGGCGCACAACTACACGCTGACGGCCGGCAACCAGATCAAGCTCGTCACCGGCCTGGCCAGCATCACGATGAACCGCTCCGGCGAGATCGCGATCCAGGGCACCAACCTGACGATCAACGGCGAGATGAACGTGACGCTGGCCTCGGGTCTCGCGATGGAAATCAACTCGAAGGCCAACCTCAACATCAGTTCGGTGGCGGCGATGGAAATCCTGTCCGAAGCCGATTGCCTCGTGCAGTCCACCAACCTGCAATTGATCGGCACGGCCACGGCCATTCTGGGCGGCGCCGCGCCGATGATCCTGTGAGCGCGCTGCTCGACGCCGCGCGGCAGATGAAGCTGTCCGCGCCGGCCCTGGCCCGCCTGCACGACGCGCAGGCGCCGCGCGCGGCCGTGCAGGCGCTGCTCGACGCGGGGCTGTGCGCCGACGCGTTGAGCCTGCTCGCGCGCCTGCTGCCGCATCGCTATATGGTGGCCTGGGTGTGCCAGTGCGGCAGCCGCCAGACGCTCGACGCGCACGATCGCGCCGGGCTCGCGCTGGCCGAGGCCTGGGTGCGCGACCCGCGCGAGGCGCGCCGCGCCGAGGCCGCCGCGTTCGCGAGCGCGCATCGCTACCGCGGCATCGGCGCCTGGTGCGCCGCCGCCGCCGGCTGGACGGGCGGCGATCTCAATCCGCGGCACGCGCAACCCACGCCGCCGCCCGAGCACCTGAGCGCGCTTGCCGCGATGGCGGCGCTCGGCTACATGGCGGCGCTCGTGCCCGCGCAATTCGATGCCCGCCGGGCTGCGTTCGTCAACGACGCGCTCGGTCTGCTGGGCACGCCGGATGGTTTCGAAGGAGGTGATCAATGAGCAACGTGCAAAGCCTGATTCTGTCGGTGCAGGGCGAACGGGCCGAACGGCTCGGGGCGCGTCGCGAGCACACGTTCGATTGCCGCGACGGCAGCATCGGCCGTTCCGACGAATGTGACTGGGTGCTCGGCGCCGATGGCGTGTCGCGCCTGCATGCGCTGGTGCGCTATCTGAACGGGCTGTATTTCATCGAGGATCGCAGCACCAACGGCATGCTGTTGAACGGCGCGTCGTTGCGGCGCGGCGAGCCGTCCACGCTGAAGCATGGCGACCGCCTGCAGATCGATACGTTCGAGATCGACGTGCGCCTGCAGGGCGAGGCCGCGACGCAATGGAGCGCGCTCGGCGACGACGGGCGCGCGGTGGCGGATACGGTGTCGCCGGTGGTGGGCGCGGCTTCGTCGTCTTCGATGTTCGAGGCGCAATCGGCACCGAAGGCCGCGCCGGTCAAGCCGGTGCCGGCCGATGCGCTCGACTTGAGCCTGCTGCTCGCACCGCGTCGCGGCGAGGCGGCGGGCAGCGATGGCGATGGCCTGATTCCGGACGCCGCGCCGGGCGCGAGCCTCGATCCGCTCGCGATGTTCGACGCGCCGTCGTCCTACGACGAGGCGCCGTCGCGGCACGAGCCGCCGGCCGAATCGTGGAATCACACGCCGGCCGTGTCCGACCGGTTCCGGCCGCCGCAAGTGGAGGCGATGCGGACCAGCGCTCCGGTGCTGCCCGACGATTGGGACATGACCGGCAGCCGCGTGGTGGCGCGGGTGGAGCCGGTTCGGCGGGATGAGCCGATCGTGCCGGAGGTGGGCGTGCCGTCGATGCCGTCGATTCAGCCCGAGCGTGCCGTGATGGTGCCGCCTGCTGCGCCGGTCGCCGCGCCGGTCGCGATGGAGCCGGCCTCGCTGATCGACGCGCCGTCGCAGGCCGCAACGCCTCATGTCGTGCCGCAGCAACAACCCGCGCCGGCATCGGCTGTCGATGCGGCATCGGCACCGGCTGCCATTCCGGCATCGGCCTCGACCTCGACCTCGACTTCAGCACCGGCCTCGACTCCGATTCCGACAGCGGTATTCGCACCGGCACCGGCCTCGTCTCCGGTATCGGCATCGGTATCGGCATCGGCTCCGGTATCGGCATCGGCTCCGTCTCCGGCCTTGGCACCGTCTCCGGCCTTGGCTCCGGCGTCGGCATCGGCATCGGCATCGACGCCGACTCCGGCACCCGCATCCGCACCCGCTTCGACGGCCGCGCCGCAACCGCAATCCGTCCCCGCACCGCAAGCCTCGCCCCCATCCTCCGACCTCGAAGACATGTTCCGCATCGCCGTGGACGCGATGATGGACGTGCTGCGCGCCCGCGCCGAGCTGAAGAACAGCTTCCGCCTGCCCGCCACGCTGATCCAGCGCACCGAGAACAACCCGCTGAAGTTCGCGCCGACCGCGCAGGAAGCGGTCAAGCGGCTGTTCGCGCCGCCCGACCAGGGCTTCCTGGCCGGCAGCGCCGCGCTCCACGACGCCGCCGCCGACATCCGCAATCACCAGATGGCGATGCTGGCCGGCGTGCGCTCGGCGTTCCACTCGCTGCTCGAGCATTTCGATCCGGCGCGCATCGAGGAGGCCGAGGGCGGCAGCCCGCGGCGGCTCTCGCTGGGTGGCCGGCCGCGCCACTGGGAGCGCTACAAGGCGCAGTTCGAGGCGCTCACACGCGACCCCGACGACTGTTTCCGACGCCTGTTCGGCGACGAATTCGCGCGGGCCTACGAGGAACAACTGGTGCGCCTGAAAAGCCGTCGCGACTGACCGCAGCCGCAGCCGTAGCGCACCACCCCCGCCGCCCGCGCCGGCGGCCACGCACACCGAACCCTGGATCGACGTATCGCCATGACCCAAAGCAACAAGATCGTATGGAGCGAAGGCCTGTTTCTGCGGCCGCAGCACATGCAGCAGCAGGAGCGCTATTTCGAGCGCTACGTGGAGCTGCGCTCGGGCGGCCTGCGCCCGCACGCCTGGGGCTTCCAGGAACTCGAACTCGAAACCGACCTGCTGGCGATCGGCAAGCTCGGCATCAAGCGCGCGAGCGGGGTGTTTCCCGACGGCACGCCGTTCTCGATGCCCGGCGACGATCCGCTGCCGCCGCCGCTCGACATCGAATCGAACTGGCGCGACCAGGTCGTGCACCTGACCTTGCCGCTGCGCTCGGCCACCCAGCCCGACAGCGCCTGGCCCTCCGCCACGGCCGATCAGCTGACGCGCTACCGCGTGCGCGAAACCGAGGCGCGCGACGCGTCCGGCAGCATGGACGGCCTGACCACGCTCGAAGTGGGCGGCATGAGCACGCGCCTGCTGCCCGATTCGCAGCCCACCGAGGGGCTGATGCGGATTCCGCTGGCGCGCGTGGTGGAATGCCGCGCCGACCGCCGCGTGATCCTCGACGACGGCTTCATGCCCACCGCGCTGCGCACCGAGGCCGCCGACCGGCTCGTCACGTTTCTGTCCGAACTGCTGGGGCTGCTGCACCAGCGCGGCGAGGCGCTGGCCGGACGCGTGGTGGAAACCGATCGCGGCGGCGCGGCCGAGATCGCCGATTTCCTGATGCTGCAGGTGGTGAACCGCTACCAGCCGCTGATCGCGCATCTGGCCGCCGCGCCGCTGCTGCATCCCGAGGCGCTGTATCGGCAGTTGCTCGAACTGGCCGGCGAACTGGCCACGTTCACCGAGCCGGGCAAGCGCAGCCGCACGTTCACGCCGTATCGCCACGAAAGCCTGCGCGACAGCTTCGAGCCGCTGATCGCCGCGCTGCGCATGGCGTTGAGCGCCGTGCTGGAGCAAAGCGCCGTGCCGATCCCGCTGCAACAGCGCAAGTACGGCGTGTGGGTGGGCGTGGTGCCCGATCCCACGCTGCTCGACACCGCCACCTTCGTGCTGGCCGCCAAGGCCGACATGAAGGCCGAGGACATGCGCCGCCAGTTGCCCGCCCAATCGAAGATCGGCCCGGTCGAGAAGATCCGCGACCTGGTCAACCTGCAACTGCCGGGCATCGGCGTGTCGCCGATGGCGGTCGCGCCGCGCCAGTTGCCCTATACGTCGGGCTTCGTGTATTTCGAGTGCGACCGGCAATCGTCGATGTGGCGCATGTTGAAGACCTCGGGCGGCATCGCGATGCATTTCGGCAGCGGCTTCGCCGGCCTCGACCTGCAATGCTGGGCGGTGCGCACATGAGCACGAATTCCCGCAACGGCGAGCGCAATCCGCCACCCGACGCCACCGTGCTGCGCCCGCGCGAAGCGGCCGGCGCCGACGACGCCACGCGCATCGCGATGCCGCGCCCGGCGCAGGCCGCCGGCGCGGCCAACCACGCACGCACCGCCCGCGCCGAACGCCGCGCCGAGTTGGGCGACTTCATGAGCGGCGTGGCCAACCCGCTGGTGCGCGCCGCCAATCCGCTGCTGTTGCTGACCGTGCAGTTGCGGCACAGCGTGGCGCCGCCGGCCGACGTCGCCCGCCTGCGCGAGCAGGCCGTCGCGCAGGTGCGCAGCTTCGAGCATTACGCGCAGGACGCCGGCATCAGCACGCAGACGGTGATGGCCGCGCGCTACGTGCTGTGCACGCTGATCGACGAGGCCGTCAACATCGCGCCGTGGGGCGACCTGAGCGGCTGGGCGCAGAAGACGCTGCTGGTCACGTTCCACGGCGAAACCTACGGCGGCGCGAAGTTCTTCCAGATCCTCGACCGCCTGAGCGCCGATTTCTCGCGCCATCTCGACCTGATCGAGCTGATGTACATCTGCCTCGCGCTCGGCTTCGGCGGGCGCTATCTGGTGGAGCCGGGCGGCCTCGGCCGGCTCGCCGACATCCAGGACGACCTGTACCGCCGCATTCGCGGCCTGCGCGAGGCGCCGGCCGCCGAACTCGCGCCGCACTGGCGCGGCGTGGAGGATCGCCGCAACCCGGTGATGCGCCACGTGCCGCTGTGGGTGGCGCTGGCCGCCTCGGCCGTGATCGTGCTCGGCGCGTTCCTGTATTTCTTCACGCGCTTGAACGGCCTGAGCGAGCCGGCCAGCGCGCAGCTTGCCGCGATCGGCCTGGAGAACGCGCCGCCGCCGCAGGGCGGGGCCGCGCCGAAGCCGGCGCGCAGCCTCAAGGCGCTGCTCGGCCCGCTCGAACAGGCCGGCGCATTGAGCGTGGACGAGCAGGCCGACGGCCGCGCCACCGTGCGGCTGGCCGCCGGCGCGCTGTTCCCGTCGGGCGGCGCCGATCTCGCGCCCGACGAAATCCCGGTGCTGCGCCAGGTGGCCGCCGCGCTGAACCAGGTGCGCGGCCGCGTGATCGTGGTCGGCCACACCGACGATCAACCGGTGCACTCGCTGCAATTCAAGGACAACTTCGCGCTGTCCACGGCGCGCGCCCAGCACACGCTGGCGATCCTCGCGCAAGGGCTCGACGATCCGCGCCGGCTGGAGGCGAACGGCGCGGGCTCGTCGCAGCCGATCGCCGTGCCGCCGAGCCTGCCGGCCAACCGGGCGCGCAACCGCCGCGTGGAAATCCTGTACACCCCGGAGAACTGAACCCATGAACACGTTGAAAACGGCGGCGACGTCCCGCTGGTTCGCGGTGTCGGCCGGGCTGCTGCTGATCGCCGTGCTGATCTGGCTCGGCGGCCCGTATCTCGGCATCGGCGCCTATCAACCGCTCGCGAGCGCGGCGGCCCGGCTCGCGCTGATCCTCGCGATGGTGCTGGCCGCGGTGCTGGTGGCGCTGGCGCTGCAATGGCGTGACCGCCGCAAGGCCGCGCAACTGTCGGGCGAACTGGCCGGGCAGGAAGCGCGGCTCGCCGCCGAGGAGCCGGGCAGCACCGAGCGCGCGCAATTGCAGCAGCGCTTTCGCGAGGCCATCGACACGCTGCGCAAGACGCGCCGCAACGGCCGCAACCTCTACGCGCTGCCGTGGTACGTGGTGATCGGCCCGCCCGGCTCGGGCAAGAGCACGCTGCTGCAGAATTCCGGCTTCGATTTTCCGTTGTCCGAACGATTCGGCAAGGAAGCGCTGCGCGGCATCGGCGGCACGCGCGACTGCGACTGGTGGTTCACCGACGAGGCCGTGTTCCTCGACACCGCCGGCCGCTACACGACGCAGGATTCCGATGCCGGCGCGGACGCCTCGGCCTGGCAGTCGTTCCTCGCGCTGCTGCGCCGTCACCGCCGCCGCCGTCCGCTGAACGGCGTGATCGTGACGATCAGCGTGTCCGACCTGCTCGGCTTCGACGACGCCGCGCGCGCGCAGCACATCCGCGCCGTGCGCCGCCGCCTCGACGAGATCAACCAGCACCTGAAGATCGCGATCCCCGTGTATCTGGTGTTCACCAAGTGCGACCTGGTGGCCGGCTTCAGCGAATTCTTCGACGATCTCGGCCCGGACCTGCGCAGCCAGGTGTGGGGCGCGACGTTCCCGCTCGACGCCAGCCTCGACGGCAGCGCCTGCCTGCGCTTCGCCGGCGAATACGACCTGCTGCTGGAGCGGCTCAACACGCGGCTCATCGAGCGTCTGCACGCCGAGCGCGACCGCAGCCGGCGCGCGGCCGTGCTCAGTTTTCCTCAGCAACTCGGGGCGTTTCGCGAGATCGCGCGGCAGTTCGTGGAAGGCACGTTCGCGCGTCACGAGTACGGCACGCCGCCGGTGCTGCGCGGCACGTACCTGACCTCGGGCACGCAGGAGGGCGCGCCGATCGACCGGATGCTGAGTGCGGTGGCGCGCACCTTCGGCGTGGATGCCGCGCGCGTGCAGGTGGGCGCGGGGCAGCGCCATACCTATTTCGTCGAACGGTTGCTGCGCGACGTGCTGTTCCGCGAATCGGGCCTGGCCGGCACCAACCCGCGCCTGGAGCGGCAGAAGCTGCTGATGCAGGCGGCCGCGTATATCGGCCTCGCGGTGCTGACGGTGGGGCTGGTGGCCGGGTTCGCCACCAGCTACGCACGCAACCGCGTGCTGATCGCCGACGTGCAGGCCACGCTCAAGGATCTGCCGCCGGCCGACACGCTGAACGGCACGCCGGATCTGCCGACCTATTTCGCGCGCGCGCTGGCCCGGCTGGAGGTGATCTCGGCCGCGCAGGACGTGGCGGGCCAGTATCAGGGCCACGTGCCGTTGGCGATGCGCTTCGGGCTGTTCCAGGGCCACGCGCTGTTCGCGCAGGCGCACGGAGCCTATTTGCGCGAGAGCGACGCCACCTTGCTGCCCGGCATCGGCGTGCGCTTTCGCGAGGGGCTGAGCGAGAACGCCAACGATCCGCAGGCGCTGTACGACACGCTGAAGGGCTATCTGATGCTCGGCCAGCCGCAGCATCTCGACCCGGGCGAGCTGGCCGCGCTGGCGCGCCTCGAATGGCAGCGGCTGTACCCGCGCGACCCCGAGATCGCCCGGGCGCTCGACCGGCATTTCTCGGCGCGCGTCGACGATCCGCAAAAGCCGCGCGCCTTGCCGCTGGACGCCGCGCTGATCGATCAGGCCCGCGCCACGCTGAAGACGGCCGATCTCGCCACGCTGATCTACGGCAGCGTGCAGCTCGAAGCGCAGCGCTCCGGCACCTCGCCGGTGCGGCTCGATCAGTCGCTCGGGCTGCTCGGCAACGTGTTCGTGCGCAAGAGCGGCACGCCGCTCGCGCAGCCGCTGCCGGTGCTGTTCACGCGGCCGTATTTCGCGTCGGAAGCCAACGGCGGGATTGCGCAATCCGTCGACGATTTCGTCAAGGATTACTGGGTATTCGATGCGGGGCGCGTCGATCCGCTGGCGCGCTCGCGCTACGAGCAACAGGTGCTGACGCTGTACGAGCAGGACTACATCCGCAACTGGGACGCGCTGCTGGCCGACCTGCAACTGCAGCCGGTGGCGAGCATCCAGGATGCGAGCGCGCTGGCCGCCAAGCTGTCGGGGCCGAGTTCGCCGCTCAAGGCGCTGCTGAACCTGGTGCGCGACAACACCAGCGACATGCTGCGCGGCAGCGCGGGAACGAGCGCAGCGGGCGGCGTCGATACGAGCGCGGCCGGCGCGCAGGCGAAGACGGTGGGCGAGAACCTCGCCGCCAAGCGCGCGCTGAACACGCGCCTCGCGGGCGAGCTGCGCTCGGCCGGCGCGCCGCTGCCGGTGGGCGTCACGCTCGGCGCCAATGGCGGCAGCGGTGGCGGCAATGGCAGCGGCACGCAACCGGGCGCGGCGATCGAGGCGCATTTCGCGCAGCTCGACCAGTTGAGCATCGGCACGCCGGGCGCGACGCCGCTCGATCACACCATCGGCGTGCTCGATCAACTGGGCAAGGCGCTGCTGACGATGAACGACCTGAGCGACCCGGCCGCGCAGAACAACGCCGCCGTGCTGGCCGCGCGTCAGGAGGCGGGGCAGTTGCCGCCGCAGGCGGCCGGGCTGATCGCCGGGCTGACCGGCAAGAGCGCGGCGCTGGTGGCCAGCGGCAGCAGCGCCGCGCTGGCCGAGCAGTTTCGCGCGGCGGCCGGCAACGATTGCGCCAGCTTCGTGGATGGCCGCTACCCGTTCGCGCCGGGCGGCGCGTCGGACATCCCGGTGCAGAACTTCGCCGAGCTGTTCGGCAACGGCGGCCGCTTCGACAGCTTCTTCAAGTCGACGCTCGCGCAGCGGGTGGATACCGGCGCGCGCGCCTGGCGCTGGAAGCCGGGCGCGCCGCCGGGGCCGGACAGCGTGCTGGCCGGCGCGCAGGTGGCCGACGAGATCCGCCAGGTGTTCTTCGGCAGCGGCGCGCAGGCGCATGTCGGCTTCACGCTGCTCGCGCCGCAGTTCGATGCGTCGATCGCGCGGCTGGTGGTGGAGGTGGACGGGCAGAAGTTCGACGTCTCGGCGAGCGGCGCGGCGGCGGCATCGAGCGCCGCGATGGTGTGGCCGGGTCCGCAGCCGGGCCATGTGGTGATCAGCGCGTTCGACGCGTCGAATCATCCGGTCGGCACGCCGCTGCGATTCGACGGAGATTGGGCGTGGTTCCATGCGCTTGACGCCGGGCATGTGCAGAAGCAGGGCGACCTGCGCGTGGTGGCGAGCTTCACGTTCGATGGGCACGCGGTGGGCCTGCCGATCCAGCCCGCGAGCCTGCGCAATCCGTTCCAGAGCGATGCCGTGCGGCGCTTCAGGTGCCCGCGATGAGCGGCGTCGGGTTCTACGGCAAGCTGCCCGCGGCCGGCGATTTCGTGCGGCGGCGGCTGCCGGGCGAGTTCGTCGAGGGCTGGGACCGGCATTTCCAGCGTGCGCTCGATGCCGGCCGCCGCGAGCTGGGCGCGCGCTGGGATGCGGCGTGGCGCGACGGCCCGGTGTGGCGCTTCGTGCTGCCGGCGCTGGTGTGCGGCGGCGGTGCGTGGTGCGGCGTGATCGGGCCGGGCGTGGACCGCGTGGGCCGCGCGTTTCCGATGGTGTTGGCCGCGCCGTGCGCGGGCGATGCCGCCAGGCTGTTCGGCCAGGGCGCGTGGTTCGATGCGCTGACGCGGGTCTATCGGCATGGGCAGGACGGTGCGCTCGATGTCGAAGGGTTCGACGCCTGCGTGGCCGCGTTGCCGCCGGTGCCGGTGGAGGCGGACGATGCGGCCGCTCGCTGGCGCGATCTGCCGTGGGAAGCCGGGCAGTGGCAACTGACGCAGCCGGACCCGCTGGCCGAAGCCGCCGTGCTGGGCGAGACGTGGCGTCAGCTTGGGTTGCGCGCCGAGCCGTGGAGCCTGTGGTGGCGCGAAGGCGCGATGCATCGGCTCGCGGTGCGCGGCTTGCCGCGCAGCGTGGCGAGTTTGTTGACCGTGCCGGATGAGCGCATGGCCATGCCGATGTCCTCCGCAGCGCAGGCCATCGAACCGGACTGGCTGCCGATGGCCGCCGCAGCGCCGGTCATCGAGCCCGACTGGCTGCCCATGCCAGCCGCAGCGCCGGTCATCGAACCGGACTGGCTGCCGATGCCCGCCGCAGCGCCGGTCATCGAGCCCGACTGGCTGCCCATGCCAGCCGCGACGCAGGCCATCGAGCCCGACTGGCTGGCCGACGCTCCCGGCGACGGTTTGTCCGCCGCCGATTTCGTCCTGCCGCCCGCTGTCGCGTACGTATCGGATGCGGCGTTGCTGCGCCTCGATGCCGGCCGCATCGTCGTGCTGGCCGCCGATGACGGCCCTGGCGGCTACGGCGGCGCGCCGCGTCAGGCAGCGCGACTGATCCGCGAGACGGTCGCGGCGCACGGGCAGGGCGCAGCCGGCCCGCGCGCGGCGCTGATGGCGCTGCATGCGCAATTGCGCGACGCGCCGGGCCATGCCGAAGGCAGCGCCGCCGCATTGCACGCCGCATCTCATGCCGCATCGCCCGCCGCATCGCCCGCCGCCGAAAACGGCGCGGCCGTCGTGGTGCGCTTCGACGGCGCCGACGCGCAGGTGCTGCGCATCGGCGCCGCCGCGCTCTGGCATTGGCGGCGCGGCCAGTTGCGCGCGCCGTTCGTTGAGCGCGAGAGCGGCGCGGGCGGCGAATTCGACGACCTGCTGTTCGGCGAGGCCTGGTTCGACATGCCCGGTGTCGGCACGCCGGGCGAGCCCGATTGCGACGAAGCCTCGCTGCGGCTCGAACCGGGCGACCGCCTGCTGCTGCTGGCCACCCGCGCGCTGACGCAACTGCCGCGCGAATGTCTCGCGCAGGCGCTCGACCTGCCCACCGGCGACGACGTGCGTGCGCATCTGGCGCGGCTCGCCGACCTGCGCACGCTGCCCGCGCAGTGGCCGATCGCCGTGCTGGAGGTGCCGGCATGAGCGCCACCTACCGCTCCGCCGGCCGCACCGAAACCGGCAAGGTGCGCCGTCGCAACGAGGACGCGATCCTGGTGCGCGACGACCTCGGCCTGTGGGTCGTGGCCGACGGCCTCGGCGGCCACGCGGCCGGCGATTACGCGAGCACGCTGATCGTGACGCGGCTCGGCGGCCTGACGCGCGACGGCGACGTGCACGCGTTCGTCGCCGCGATCGAGGATTGCCTCCAGCAGGTCAACGACGAGCTGCGCGCCGCCGCGCTGGAGCGCCAGGTGGACGTGATCGGCTCGACCGTCGCGCTGCTGGTGCACGACCCGGCGTTCATGCTGTGCGGCTGGGTGGGCGACAGCCGCGTGTACGTGCACGAGGACGACGCGCTGGTGCAACTGACGCGCGACCACGTGCACGGCCAGCCGGTCGACATCACGCACTTCGGCGCGCCCGGCGCGGCACGCTCCGCGCCGCCGGCCGGCTCGGGCGTGCTGACCCGGGCGGTCGGCGTGGAGGACACGCTGTTCGTCGATTGGGCCGTGGCCGGCAGCCGCCCCGGCATGGAGTTCCTGCTGTGCTCGGACGGCATCAACAAGGAACTGAGTGACAGCGAACTGGCGAGCGCCTGCCGCGAGCCGCTCGCCCCCTGGCAACGCGTCGACCGGCTGTGCGCGCTCTCGATGGCGCGGCGCGCCCGCGACAACCTCTCCGCCGTGATCGTGCGGCTCGATACCCCGTGAAGACTTTCCGATGACCTCTCCCCACGCCTACCTCAAAGCGGGCCGTGCGCAGGTGCGCACGCTGGCCGACCTGTTGCGGCGTCGCGCGCGCAAGCTGCTGGCGCAGCGTCGCGGCGGTTCGCCGACCGCGTCCGCCTCGTCTCCGGTGGGGCGCGCGAACACCTTGGCGCCGGCCGCGCGGCTCGCGCCCGACGACGATATCGGCTTGACCTACGTGCAGCCCGCCCGGCCCGCCGCGCCGGCCGCCGATGCAAGCGATACGGTGCGCACCGCGCAAGCCTGGCACGACGCGGGCGACGCCACCGTCGTCAAGCCGGGCAGCCGGCCTTCGGGCAATGCAGGCAACGCGGGCAACGCGGGCAACGCGGGCAACGCAGGCAACGCAGGCAACACCGGCAACACCGGCACCCTCACGTCCGGCACCGGCGCGGACAGCAGCCTGAGCCGCGAAAGCTGGCAGCGCATCGCGCAGGCGCAGGGCGGCGACGACGCGGCCGTCGGCAAGCTGCTGAAAGGCCGCTTCCTGCTCGAGCGCGAGCTGGGCCGGGGCGGCATGGGCGTGGTCTATCTGGCGCGCGACGAGCGCAAGGTCGAGGCGCGCGACCGCGATCCGTACGTGGCCGTCAAGGTGCTCAACGACGAGTTCCGCCGCCATCCCGATTCGCTGATCGCGCTGCAACGCGAGGCACGCCGCGCGCAGCGGCTGGCCGACGACAACATTGTCCATGTCTACGATTTCGACAAGGACGGCACGATCGTCTTCATGACGATGGAGTACATCGACGGCACCGACCTGCGCACGCTGATACGCGGGCGGCCGTCGGGCCTGCCGTTGCGCGAGGCGTGGCCGCTGATCGCCGGCATGGCGCGCGCGCTGCAGCGCGCGCACGCGAGCGGCATCGTGCATTCGGATTTCAAGCCCGGCAACGTGATGGTCACGCGCGACGGCGTGCCGAAGGTGTTCGATTTCGGCATCGCCCGGGCGGGCCACGCCGGCGCGGGCGCGGCCGGCGAGCAGACGGTGTTCGACGCCGGCACGCTCGGCGCGATGACGCCGGCCTACGCGAGCCTGGAGATGATCCAGGGTGCCGAGCCCACCGCCCGCGACGACGTGTACGCGCTCGGCTGCGTGGTGTTCGAACTGCTGACCGGCCGCCATCCGTTCGACCGGCACGGCGCCGACGTCGCGCTGGCCGAGGGCGCGGTGCCGCCGGCCGTGCCGGGGCTGCCGCGCCGCCAGTACCGCGCGCTGTGCGAGGCCGTGGCGTTTCGCGGCGAGGCGCGCCTGGCCACCGTCGGCGCGCTGATCGACGGCCTGCGCCCGCGCCGCTCGGGCGAGCGCATCGCCCCCTATCTGCTCGGCCTGCTGGCGGTGGCCGCCTGCGCGGCCGGCGGCGTGGCGCTGCACAACCACGACCGGCATCGCCAGTACGACGCGGCCGTGGCGCGCTTCGCCGCCACCGATCCGCATCGCTACGCCAACGAGGATCAGGCGATGGCGGCGCTCGCCGCGCTCGACGTGGACGACCGCCAGCGCCTCGTGCTGAACCAGAACGATGCGATCCTGCGCTTCCTGTCCGAACGGCTCGATGCCGATTGGAGCCCGCCGCTCGGCCGCTTCGATTACGCGGCCGTGCAGCACGTGTTCCAGGTGCGCGATCAGTTGAAGCTGTTCTCGCCGGCGTTCGACGCGCGCCGCAAGCAGATCGACGACGAGCGCACCGGCATGCTGGCGAGCCTCGGCGGCAGCCTCGACGAAGCGGTGGATCGCGATGCGCTGTTCGAGGATCAGCCGGGCAGCGCCGCCGACATCCTGCGGCGCATCCGGCTGCTCGACCCCGGCAGCGCGCTCACGCGCAGCACGCGCCTGCAGTTGAAATACGACGCCGCGATCGGGCAGTCGATCGATTTCGGCAAGTTCGACGAGGCCCGCGCGCGGCTCGCGCTGGCGCTGCAACTGTTCCCCGACGCGTCACGGTTGCTGCGGCGGCGCGACCAGCTCGACGCGGCGATCGCCACCGCGGTTGCGCATCCGGGGCCGCACGCCGGCACCCTGAGCGTGGCCGACGCGCGGCGCTCGCTGAACGACCTGGCCGCCAATCCGTCCACCGCCAAGCCGTGGCTCGACGCGCTGTCGGCCGCGATGACCGCCTTGCAGGGCGACGAGGCGCCCGAAACCGCGCAGGCGATCGAGACGCTGACCGACGGCATCGTCAACGCCGCGGCGCGCGTGAGCGATGCCGCGCAGGCGCACCCGACGCTCGACCTGATCGAGATCGGCCTGCGCTACGCGCCGAACGCGCCGGGCCTTGCCGCGCAGCGCGACCGCATGCTGATGCTGCTGCAACAGCAGCGCATCGACCAGCAGATCGCCAGCGGCGACGCCGCCGCGCAGATCGACGCGATGCGCCTGGCCGCCACCGCCAACGACGGCCCGCGCGCGCTCGCCGCGCTGAACCGGCTGCGCGCGCTGCAACCCGACAACGCGTTTCTCGGCAGCGCCGGGCCGGCGCTGGTGGCCGACGCGTATCTCGGCAACGCGCGCCTGCTGGGCCGCACCGGCAAGCTGGCCGACGCCGCGCAGGCCGCGTCGAACGGCGCCGATGCCGTGCCCGGCGACGCGCGGCTCGGCGCGGCAGTGCAGCGCTACCGGATCGCCGCCGCGATCCTCGAGGCGCGCGGCAAGCCGATGGTCGATGCCGACTGGCAGGCCTTGCAGGCGCGCTTCGCGGCCGCGCGCGACGGCGACCCCGACGCCATGCGCCAACTGGAGCGCGACATCGGCAACACGGTGTCGCTGCCGCCGGGCGGCTTGAGCGCGGTGTTGCAGCAGATCCGCGCGCAGGCCGGCAGTGCCGATGGTGGCGATGCCGATGGTGCGAGCGATTCGGCGGTGGCCCGTTGAGCGCCGCGCGTGCGGGCCGCGTGACGGCAACGGTGACGGCAAGGGAGGAGGCGCGATGAGCGTGCGCGAGCAGCAGGTCAACGACGCATTGCGCAGCCTCGACGAGATGCACCGGCAACGCCGGATCGCGCGGGACGAATACCGGCAGCGACGCCGGCGCCTGCTCGATTCGCTGAGCGAGGCGACCGAGCTGGCCGGGCGCGACACGGTGCGGCGCGCGGTGCCCGATGGCGATGCGCCGGTGGCGCGTCGCGAGGCGAGGGGCGATGACGCCGGCACGGGCGGGGTTCGTCAGGAAAACGAAATGCCTGCGCGCGGCATGTCGCGATGGCGCGTGGCGATTTGCGTGGTGGGGATCGGTGCACTGGCGTGCGCCGCGTGGTGCTGGTTCTCGGTGGGAACGTGAGCGGCCGGGCGCGTGGTTCAGGTGCGGCGCAGGCTCGGCTCGAGCCTGATTCAAGCGCTCCCCGCCGCTCAATCGCGGTTCGGCCCGGCCAGCGTCCGAAGCTCCGACAGCCCGCCCGGCGCGATGTCTTCCAGCACTTCGGCGAAGCTCTTGCCGACCAGCCGCCGCGCGCGCTTGAGCAGCACCGGCAGCGGGCTCGACGGTTCGGCGCGTTCGTAGTATTCGCAGATCTCGTCGAGCCGGCGGATCACGTCGGCCTGGCTGGCGATCGTGTCCGGGCGCGCCGGGGCGGCGACGGGCGCTGGCGCGGCCTCGCCCTCGTTGCCCGGCGCGGCGGTGGTCGTGCCGGTCGCCGCCAGTTCCGGGAAGCGCCGCGCCACCTGCGCATCGACGAACTTGCGCAGTTCGTCGATATCGCCGCCCAACAGCGCGAGATCCGGGCTGGCGGTGCCGAGCCGCTCGCGCAGCAGCGCGACGATCGCCTGCGCGTGCTCGTGCGCCGCGGCCAACTGCGCGGCCGCTGCCGGCAACTGCGCCTCGCCGCAATCCATACAACAGGCTTCCAGATCGGCGAGCGTCGGCGGCGGCGTGCCGTCCTCCGACGGTGCGGCGACGATCGCGCCGGTCGCCACGCGCAGGTCGCGCAGCGAAAAGCGCCCGAGCCTGGGCGAATGCACGAACGGCGCGAGCCGCAGGTAGCCGAGCACGCTTTGCGGATCGGCGAGCGGCATCAGCGCATTGGCGCGCGCGGTCGGATCGTTGTCGTCCTCGGCGTCGAGCTGCGGGTGGACGTCGTCCCAATACGCTTCGAGCAGGCCGCGCACCACGGCGAGGCCCGCCGTCCAGCCGGCCACGCCGTCCAGGCGCGTGCGCGCCGCGCACAGATGCACCGCCACGCGCACATCCTTGGTGCGCGCCAGCAGCGCCTCGGCGGCCTGCGCGACCCGGTCCCAGTCCGGCTCTTGCGCCGCCTTCAGGCTGTCGCCCATGATGCGCTCGGGCATCGGCGTGGCGAGCTGGTCGAGCGCCGCGAAGGCCGGATCGTATTCGAGGTTCGGGCCGGTGCGCGCGTCGCCGTCGATGGGCGCGAGCAGGGCCGGGAGCGTGACGGAATCGTTCATTGCAGGCCAGGGAAGGTTGGTGACGAAAGCTTGCTTGGGTTGCATCGATGGCGGCCGGATCGGGCCGCCATCGATGCGCTCGCGCGAAGCGGCTTCGTCCAACACAACACCTGAGTACGCCGAACTATTCCGGCACGAAAGGATGCGCATCGATGCCCGGCCGCCCGGTCGGGAAATCCGTGATGCGAAGCACTAGCATTTACTTACAATTTTGCGGATTTCACGCATGCCGCACGCAAGGCCTTGTTATTACAGGAGGCCGCGCCGCGCGACACCCGCAATGCGTCGCTCGATAACGAAATGAATGCGCATTTTGCCCCGAACTGGCGCAATTGATTTCGGCAGACGCCCGACCCCGGTTGTACAATCCGCGAACTTTTTACCACCTCCTTAGCCACGGCCGGTTTCCGGTCGGCGAGCCGGTCGCCACCCCGTTTTCAGTCAGCCAAACATGTCTACAGCAGATGTCGAGAATTTGCCCGCACTTCTGCCGGGCATGCTGCCGCGGCTCTGGGCATTCTCCCTTCGCCTGTGCGGGAATCAGCACGATGCCGAGGACCTGGTCCAGCGTGCCTGCTTGCGGGCGCTGGAGCGTGCCCATCAGTTGCAGCCGGGCACCGCGCCGCTGAGCTGGATGTTCTCGATCGTCCACTCCACCTGGATCAACGAGCTGAAGGCGCGCAGCGTGCGCAGCCGCTCGAGCATGGAGTGGGACGACGCGTTTCTCGAGACCGTGCCCGACCCGGGTGCGTGCGACCCGGAATCCGCCATGATGAGCAGCGAGATCATCGCGGCCGTCGAGCGCTTGCCGGAAGCGCAGCGCGTGGTGATGCTGCTGGTGGCCGTGGAGGGCATGAGCTATTCCGAGGCGGCCGAGGTGCTGGAGGTGCCGATCGGCACCGTCATGAGCCGGCTGTCGCGGGCGCGGCAAACCATCGGCGCGCGCTTCGGCGAGCGCAGTGCGCCGGCTCCGCGCGCGTTTCAAGCGCAACGGGTCACGCCATGAGCGTCGGCGACGCCAGCCTGCTGGCCTATGTCGACGGCAGTCTGCCCGCGCAAGCGCACCGTCGGATCACGGCAGCCATTCAGGAATCCGATGCATTGCGGCAACGCGTCGCGCGGCTGCGGGCGGCCGATCTGCCGTATCGCGATGCGTTCGCGCGGCAGGCGCTGCCGCCCGTGCCCGCGTTGATCGTGCATACGGTGGATGCGTTGATCGCGCGGCATCGTGTGGGGCGGGGCGATGGCGCGCCTGCCGCCGAGCCCGCGATGGCGAGCGGCAACGTGCATCGCCTGACGCCGCGCGGGCAGGCCGCGCCGCGATGGACGTGGCCGAAGTTCGCGGTGGCGTTCGTGGCGGGCGTGTTCTGTTGCAGCCTGGCGCTGCGCCTCGCGCCGGGCTTGTCGAGCCGGGGCGCGGATGTCGAGACGCAGGCCGATGGCGGCGAGGCTGACGATCGTGGCGACATGCGGAGCATGACGCCCTGGATCAAGGCCGCCGCCGATTACCAGCAGCTTTACACGCGCGACACGGTTGCCTTGCTGCAACCCGACATGAAGGCCGCCGCCGCCGAGCTCGCCGCCATCAATACGATCGACAGGCTGCCCGTGCGGATTCCCGATCTGCGCGACCAGGGCCTTGCGTTCAAGCGCGTGCAACGGCTGCGCTTTCACGGCAAGCCGCTCGTGCAGATCGTCTATCTGCCGATGCAGGGGCAGGGCAAGCCCGTCGCGCTGTGCGTACTGCGCGAAGCGATGGCCGACGCCGCGCCGTCGCGCCGCCGCGTCGATGGCTTGACCGTCGTGAGCTGGCGGCGCGGCCAGCTTGGCTACGCGCTGCTCGGCGAGGCCGGCGCGGCCGATCTCGATGCGCTCGGCGCGCGGCTTTACGGCGACGAGGCCGAGGCCACGCTCGGCAGCGACGATTCGGGTGGGCATGTCCGGCGCGGGTGAACGCAGCGAGGGCGAGCCGATGGGCCGGGCCGGGTTGATGTTGCGCTGGGCCGTCGTGCTTGGCGTGCCGGCCGCGCTGACCGGCGCGTTCGTCTGGTGCGGCGGCTGGTTGAGCGCGCCGGTCGATGCGCCGCGCATCGTCGATGCGTTCGAGGCCACCGCCGCCCGCTATCCGGGCTTCCGCCGCAATCATGCGAAGGGCATCTGCGTGACCGGCCATTTCGACAGCAACGGCGCCGGCCGCGCCGTGTCGCGCGCCAGCGCGTTCGCGCCGGGCCGCTATCCGCTGGTCGGGCGGCTGTCCATGCCCGGCACCGATCCCACCCGCGAGGACGCCACCGGCATGGTGCGCAGCTTCGCGTTGCGCATGACGATGCCCGGCGGCGAGCAATGGCGCCTCGCCATGAATTCCGCGCCGATCTTCGCCGTGCGCACGCCGCAGGCGCTGTTCGAGCAATTGCGGGCCGACGCGCGCGACCCCCGCACCGGCCGCGCCGATCCCGAGAAGATGCAGGCCTTCCTCGACGCCCACCCCGAGGCGGGCGCGTTCGATCGCTATCTGGCCGCGCATCCGTCCTCGTCCGGCTACGACAACGCGCGCTACTACGGCATCAGCGCGTTTCGCGTGGACGATGCGCGCGGCGCGCGGCGTTTCGTGCGCTGGGAGGTCGTGCCCGACGATGCGTACCGCCCCGTCGATGCGCGCGAGCAGCGCGACCCCGATTTCCTCGCCTACGATTTGACGCAGCGGCTCGCGCGCGGGCCGCTGCGCTGGCATCTGGTGCTGAACGTCGCGCTGCCCGGCGACCCGCTCGACGATTCGACGCGCGCGTGGGCGCCGTCGCCGAGCCGGCCGCGCATCGATGCCGGCACCGTGGTGATCGACCGCGCGCAGACGCAGATCGACGGGCCGTGCCGCGACGTCGTGTTCGACCCGACGGTGCTGCCCGCCGGCATCGCGCCGTCCGCCGATCCGTTGCTGGCCGCGCGCTCGGCGACCTACGGCGAATCGTTCCGGCGGCGCATGACGGAGGAGGCCGCGGCGATCCGCGCGGGCCGGCATTGAGGTGGCGGCGCGGGTTGACGGGTGACTGGGGGGAAAGGCGATGGGTGCGCGCCACAATACCTGCTATACGGCATTGGGGCGCGGCGAGAGTCCGTTTATCATAGCGGCTTCGTGGCGCACCCACCCGCGCTTAAGGCCCGGTTGCGATCCAATCGGGCGCCTTCCATTTTTCAGCTATTCGTCCCATGACCCCCGACGACAGCCAACTGATCGCCTACGCCGACGGCCGACTCAGCGCGACCCAAACCGCCTGGGTCGAGCGCGAACTGGCCGCGTCCGCCGCGCTTCGCGACAGTATCGGGCGGCTGCGTGCTTCCCGATTGCCTTATCGGCAGGCGTTTGCCGCGCAGATCCTGCCGGCGGTGCCGGCGGCGTTGCGGCGGTTCGTGGAGGGGATTGGGGGAGAGGGGACGTGACGGGTCAGGAAGACTTTTGAAAAGAAAAATCATCCCGATGGTGCTTGCCAGCTTGTTGGTGACTCCGGGGGTACATGCGCAAAGCAGTACGCCTTTGGTTGGGTTCGGCGAAAGTTATTGGCGATACGCGGCTGATCCGAGTGGGGCGACCGTGTTTAGTTTTGTGCCGCACTGCCGGCAATTTGGGGTGAGAGATTCTGAAGATACCAGGCCGCCTGGATATTTATTTTTCTCGCCTGAAATTGAGCCGATGGGATCGACCTATCGCTGGCTTGGTGTCGCGGCTTTTTTGCAAATGCAGCGAGGGTTCGGCAGCCTCTTCCAAGCAACGCTTCCTTTAATCAGGCTGCCTTCGTGCTAAAAAAGTTTGATCAGGGTGGCAACCCAGTACGCATCGCTGATTTGCGGCGGCTGAAATTTATTTTCATCAACCCATCAAAACACGCACCGAAATGAAAACTCTCGTAACAGCTCGTCTGTCTGAGCTCGGCATCGTTCTTCCCGCTCCGATTCAACCGCTTGGGTCGTATCGATCCGTGTCGGTCGTCGGCAATCAGGCGTTCGTTTCCGGCCTCGGCCCCTTTGAAAATGGCAAGCCCGTTGTTGGCGTTGTGGGCAATGACATTTCTCTTGACCGTGCACAAGAGGCTGCGCGCCTGACGATGCTGATGATTCTCGCCTGTCTTCACGAGCAGTGCGATCTCGATCGGGTGAAGCGATGCACACGCCTGACCGTCTACGTTAGGGGGAACGAAACGTTCACTCAGCACCCGGCTGTCGCCAACGGGGCGAGCAATGTCCTGCTTGATGTGTTCGGAGCCGACCTTCTTCCTGCAAGGAGTGCCCTCGGGGTTTACACGTTGCCGATGGGAATTCCAGTCGAAATCGATAGTGTTTTTGAACTGGAGTGAATGACGGGGCTTGTGCCGCGCAGGTCGTCGCGGCGGCAAGCTTGAGCGGCGCTATCTGGATGTCGAACCGTCGCTTGACGCGAATGCGCAGGGTGCCGAGTCGTACTTGACTCTCGATGCCCTGGAGAGCGATTCGGGCAATGATGCCTCGGCGTCGCAAGTCCTGGCTGATGCTCCTCGGTCCGTCGGGTCAGGGCCGCGCTCGCACCATCGATGCTTGCCCGTCCTCAAGCGGATCGGATCGTGCTCGCAGCATCGCCACGTGCGGCGTGCGCGTCATGAAGTGGTCGCCGGCAGGTCATCCCGCCGCCGGCCCGAGAGAGAGCGGCGGCGATATGCGTGTCGAAGCCGCAGCGGCTCACAGAAGGCCGTAAGGAAAAAGAAAGATAAAAAGGCGTTCGACGCTTCGTTGCGATACCCCACCACATTCCCCATTCCCCCGTCGCAATATATTCACATACCTTCCGAATTAATCCCCCCGTCATTTATTCCCCGAGAATTCCCTCGACTCTCCATTGCCGGTATAATCGCGCCGAAATCAGACACCGGGAAGCCGCGCCCGAAAAAAACCAAGCCGTTATCAGGCCGACAACAACATGGATGACGCATGAACATGAGCGATTTAATTCAGGCCATCCAGGGTGGGCTGATTCAGCAGGACCGGCTGATCAAGGTGGACATCCCGGCCCTGCCGGCCAATACCATGGTGCCTCGCCGGGGGCTGGCCACGTCGCGGCTGGGCCGCGAATTCAGCGTCACGCTCGACCTGATTTCCACGGCTGGCGATGTGGAACTGAAAACGCTGATCGCCCAGCCGATCACGCTCTGGATTCAGCAGGCCGATAAATCGTATCTGCCGGTCAATGGTTACATTCATACGGCGCGTCGGCTTGGCGCAGATGGAAGTTTTACCGTTTATCAACTCGGTTTCGCTTCGTGGATGTATTTTTTACGCTTTCGAAGCGATATGAAGTACTGGCAGGATAAATCGGTCGATCTGATTATTACCGACGTATTCAATCAGCATCCCCAGGCGCAAGGTTTCTTTCAGTTCGCCCTGTCCAAACCGCTGCCGTCGCGCTCGTACTGCCGGCAGAGCGAATCGGACTGGAATTTCGTCCATCGGCTGATGGAAGAGGAAGGACTGTTCGGTTTCTGGCGTCAAGCCAAGGACGGCAAGTCGCACACGCTGGTCGTGACCGACGACCTCCACCAGCTCGACGTGGCGTCGCCGAACCCGGTGCCGTTCTACCGCGCCGGCACCGGCAGCGAAACCGACGCGTTCACGCAATGGGGCGGCGCGCGCACCCTGCAGAGCACCGCGCACACCACCCGCACGTTCGACTACAAGGCGCCGGCGGACCCGGCCAACCCCAAGGGCACGACGCTGCCGACTATGACGGGCCAGGGCGATCTGCCCCAGCAGGCCGAGGTCTACGAATACACGGGCGCCTATACCTATTCGAAACAGGACCGGGGCGAGCACCTGTCGAAGGTCCACCTGGAGGAATGGGAGTCGCGGGCGAAACGGTTCTTCGCGGCGGGCGGCGTGCGCGGCATCGACGCGGGCCTGCGCTTCGATCTGAGCGGGCATCCCGAACATGACCGCGATCCGTCGAACCAGCGAGAGTTCGTTGCGATCTCAGTTCAGCGCTATATCGAGAACAACCTGCCGCTGTCGGACAAGGAAGCCAGCTTCCCGCACAGCCTGCAGGCGGCCGTGGCGCAGGCCAAGGCCGGTTACGCGGGCGCCTCGGTGCCGCACGACGACGGCTCGGCCGGCTTCTATCTGGCCGAAGTCGAGGCGCAGCGCACCACGGTGCCGTATCGCAGCCCGTTCGAGCATCCGAAGCCGGAGATGCACCTGGAGACGGCGATCGTCGTCGGGCCGCAGGGCGAGGAGGTCTACACGGACGAACTGAACCGCGTGAAGGTGATGTTCGTCTGGGATCGGCTGAATCCGGGCGACGAAGGCGCGTCCTGCTGGGTGCGCGTGGCGCAGTCGGACACGGGCGGCGGCTACGGCGGCGTGCACATGCCGCGCGTGGGCGAGGAGGTGATCGTTGGCTACGTGGGCGGCGATTGCGACCGGCCGATCGTGCTGCATCGCGTGTACAACGGCTCGGTCAAGCCGCAATGGCACAGCAACGGCATCCTGTCGGGTCATCGCTCGAAGGAATACGGCGGCAGCGGCTACAACCAGATGGTGATGGACGACGCCACCGGCCAGAACCGCCTGCAACTGATGAGCAGCAGCGCGAACAGCATGCTGCATCTGGGCTATCTGATCGACCAGAGCGGCAATTCGCGCGGCGGCTACCTGGGCAGCGGCTTCGACCTGCGCACCGACGATTACGGCGCGGTGCGCGCGAGCCAGGGCCTGTACGTCACGACCTATCCGAAGGCGGCGAACACCCAGCCGCTCGACGTGAAGGAAACGCAGCAGCAGCTCGTCAACGCGGAAAGCATCGTCGAATCGATGTCGGACGCGAGCGTCCAGCATCAGGCCGAAAGCCTGCAGGATGCGCACGACGCGATGCGCGCATTGACCGATGCGACCCAGAACACGGTGGCGAGCGCCGCCGCCTCGGGCGGCAACACCGCCGGCGGCGGCACCGGCAGCGCGAACGCGTTCCGGCAGCCGGTGATGGTGTTCGGCAGCCCGGCCGCGATCGGTTTGTCGTCGCAGCAATCGATCCATGCCGCCGCCACCGAGCACATCAACCTGGTGAGCGGGCAGAGCACCCACGTGGCGGCCGGCAAATCGCTGATCGCGAGCGTCGGCGAGAAGTTGAGCCTGTTCGTGCAGAACGCGGGCATGAAGCTGTTCGCGGCGAAGGGCAAGGTGGAGATCCAGGCGCAGGACGACAACATCGAACTGACCGCGCAGAAAACCCTCAAGCTGCTTTCCGCGACCGAGAAGATCGAGATCGCGGCGGACAAGGAAGTGCTGCTGACCTCGGGCGGCGCGTATATCCGCCTGTCGGGCGGCAACATCGAGATCCACGCGCCGGGGAAGATCGACGTCAAGGGCGCGCAGCACCTGTTCGCGGGGCCGGCCAGCCAGGGTTATCCGCTGCCCGCCGCGCGGCCCGACCAGCCGGGCCAGCTCAACCTGCTGCATCAATACGCCAACGGCGAGGCCGTCAAGGGCGGTCAGTTCTCGGTGTTCGACGCCAACGGCTCGCTGCTGCGCAAGGGCGCGCTCGACGCCAGCGGCCGCACCACCGTCAGCGGCCTGCCGCCCGGCGCGGCGCAAGTGCAGTTCGGCACCGATCCGCGCGACCCGTCGCAGCCGGCCAATTACTTCAAGAGCGTGCCGTGGCCGCTCGCGCCATCCACGGGCGGCAGCGCCGCGGCCGGTTCGCAACTGGCCTCGCTGCTGCCGGCGGCGGGCGGCGCGGGGGCGCTCGCATCGTCGGCGGCCGGGCTGGCTTCGGCGGGCGCGAGCCTGGGCGGGGCGACCTCCGCGCTGTCGGCGGTCGGCAGCGCGGGCTCGATGGCCTCGGCGCTGGGCGGCGCCGGCTCGGCCGTGGCCGGCCTGACCGGGGCGTCCGGTGCCTCGGGTGCATTGGGCAGCGGCGTGAGCAGCCTGCTCGGGGCGGCCGGCAAGAACGTCTCGCAACTGGGCAGCCTGGCCTCGATCGCCTCGAACCCGCTCGCCGCCGCACCGGGCATGGTGAGCAAGCTGCTGCCGTCGGCCGGCGCGAGCCCGATGGCCGGCGCGGCCCAGCAGGTGGGGTCGCTGGTGCAGTCGGCGCGTGGTGCGCTGCCTGTCATCAAGGGGCTGGTCTGATCCATCGCAGCGACAAGTACAACCATCGCAGCGACAAGCACAACCGACGATAAGAAACCGATAACGATGAGCACACCGTCCACCACCGCGCCGGCCGCGCCGCAGAAAAGCCACGAAACCAAGGTCGCGATCATGCCCTTGGTGACGATCGCCAAGGAAGACGTCGGCAGCGCGCTGGACAACTTCGACCAGTGGCTCAAGAGCGTCAGCGACGGCTACGTCACCCTGGCGCGCGTCGAACAACTGGCCAGCTATATCCCGGTGGTCTCGAACATCATCTCGGCGGTC
Source organism: Burkholderia sp. 3C (assembly GCF_054589155.1). Lineage (NCBI taxonomy): Bacteria > Pseudomonadati > Pseudomonadota > Betaproteobacteria > Burkholderiales > Burkholderiaceae > Burkholderia > Burkholderia sp. 3C. The sequence goes on along the minus strand of NZ_BAAILN010000055.1, from coordinate 5,153 downwards.
GACGTGGTGATGGACATCAAGCGGCTGATCGAGGCCCAGCACAAGGATGTGTTCGATTACCTGAACCTCGGCATCGACCTGATCGGCATCATCCCGATCCCGCCGGTGATGGGCGAGTTCCGCATGGGCGCGCGGCCGCTGCTCAAGCTGGCGCGCCAGGAGCTCGAACGCAGCGCGGTGGCGGTGGCCGAAGGCGGCGCGCAGATGATCGCCGACGCGGTGATCTCGGTGCTGGTCTCGCACCTGAGCACCAAGTTCGCGGGCGAGATCGACGCCTTCGTCCAGCAGGTCAAGGCCAAGCTGCAGCAACTGCTCGACGATTGCGCGAACCATGCGCATCAACTGCTCGAAGGGCTCGCGCAGATCTTCGAGAAGGCCGCCTCGGGCGCGCTGTTCGACACCGCCGGCAACGAGCGGGCGGCCGCGCAGCATCTGAAGCAGGCCGGCGACGGCTTCACCGCGCACGACGCGAGCAAGATCGCCCACAGCCTGTGGTCGTATCTGGAGGACGGCGCGAAGGAACTCGTCAAGGATACGGCGAACGTCGCCACCAAGGCCGCCAACCTGGTCTCGCCTTCCACCAACGCGAAGCTGCGGGAGTTGGCGGCGACCGCGCGCGGCGCGATTCCGATGGTGACGGCGAAGATCAAGGGCTTGAATAGTTCCGATGTGGGCGGCCTGATGTGGCTGCTCAACGCGCTGACGATCGCGGTGGAGAAGTGGCGCGCGCTGAAGGCCCATCGCGGCCAGGTGGTCGGCATCAAGGAAGCGGGCACCGTCAAGGCGGAACTCAAGAAGACCGAAGGCGAACTGGAAACGATCGCCAGCCAGGCGGCCGCCAAGCACCCCGGCGCAAACACCTGCAAGACCTGCGGCGGCGGCGCGGCAGCGGGCCGCTCGCCATCCTCGATCGGCTTCGCGCTTGGAGACGAACTGTTCGCGCACGAGGATTTCTCGCTGCCGGGCGTGTTGCCGATCGTCTGGCTGCGTACCTATCGCTCGTTCCTGTCCGCCTACGACGACGGCGAACTGGGCGCGCGCTGGGTCACGCCGTACACGACGCGCCTGGATATTCGGGAGGCCGAACAAAAGCTCGTGTATCACGACGCGACCGGCCGCAGCCTCGACTATCCGCTGCTGGCCGCCGGCGAATCGCACGACGATTTCGGCGAGGAACTGACGCTGTCGCGGCTCGACGATCAATGGCTCGCGCTCACGCGCGGCCACAAGCTGATCGAGGTGTACGAGCGCCATGCCGACGTGTTCCGCCTGGCGTTCCTGCGCGACCGCAACGGCAACCAGATCGTGCTGGTGTACGACGACGCCGGGCGGCTCGTGCGCGTGGCCAACGAACAAGGCAGTGTGCTGCTGACCCACGACGCGAAGGGGCGGCTTGCCAGCGCGCTGCATATCGATGCCGATGGCGAGAAGCTCGGCGCGCTCGCCAGCTACCACTACGACGAGCAGGGCGATCTGATCGCGGCGGTGGATCGCGACGGCAATCGCCGCGAATACCGCTATCGTCACCATCTGATCACGCGCTACACCGATCGCACCGGCCGGGGCATGAACCTCGAATGGGACGGCACCGGGCCGAAGGCGCGTTGCGTGCGCGAATACGCGGACGACGGCAGCTACGAAACGCGCCTCGCCTGGGACCCGAACATCCGGCTGGTGCAGGTCACGGACGGCCTCGGCCGCGTCACGAGCCATTACTACGACATCGACGGTTACACGTACCGCGTGATCCAGCCGGACGGCCTCGAGGAATGGTTCTATCGCGACGCGAATCACAACCTGACCCAGCACATCTACCCGGACGGCAGCGTCGAACGTTTCGGCTACGACGCGCGCGGCAACCTGATCGTGCTCACGCACCGCAACGGCAGCGTGACGCACATGACGTACGACGGCAAGGATCAACTGATCACGATCGTCGATCCGCAGGGCGCGCGCTGGCAGCATGCCTATGACGACGCCGGCAACCTCGTCAGGCAGACCGATCCGCTCGGCCACGAAACGAAGCATGCCTACGATGGCAAGGGGCAACTGGTCGCCGTGACCGATGCGCGGGGCGGCACCCGGCAGCTCGCCTACGACGACGCGGGCCAGCTTACCGGCTACACCGATTGCTCCGGCAAAACCTCGCAATGGCGCTACGATGCGCGCGGCCGCGTGCTGGAAAGCAAGGACGCGGCGGGCGGCGGCGCGACGTTCCGCTATGGCGCCAACGGCCAGTTGACCGCAACCGAATCGGCGGCCGGCACCGAGCGTTTCGACTACGACGCCGAAGGCCGCCTGCTGGTGCATACCGACCCGATGGATCGAGCGACGCGCTACAGCTACGACGTGGCCGGGCGGCTCGCCACGCGCCGCAACGCGCTGGGCGAGACCATGCAGTACCGCTACGATCCGCTCGGCCGCCTGTCGATGCTGACCGACGCCAACGGCGCGAGCCATCGCTTCCGCTTCGATGCGGGCGGGCGTTTGCTGGAGGAGACCGGCTTCGATGGCGTGAGCACGCGTTACGTCTACGCGCCGACCACCGGGCGGCTCGTGTCGTCGCAGGTTGCGCAGCAGATCACCGAGGTCGAATACGACGAGGCGGGGCGGCTCGTGCGGCGCGTGGCGGGCGACGAGGACGAGCGCTTCATGTACGACGCCAACGGGCGTCTGGTCGATGCGCAGAACCGCCACGGCGGCATCCAGCACTTCTTCGACAGCGCCGGCAACCTGGTGCGCGAGCATCACGAGCATCGCTGGCAAGGCGGGCGCCGCAGCTATGTCTGGCGTCATGCCTACGACGAGAACGGCACGCGCATCCGCACGGTGCGCCCGGACGGCCATCGCATCGACTGGCTCGTGTACGGCTCGGGGCATGTGCACGAGATCCAACTCGACGGCCAGGAACTGATCCAGTTCGAGCGCGACGACCTGCATCGCGAGGTGCAGCGCACGCTGGCCAACCGCGTCGGCGAGGAGACCAAATACGATCCGGCCGGCCGGCTCGAAGCCCGCACGGCGCAGCGCCTCGGTGCACGGGCGCCGTTCATCGATCGCGGCTATCGCTACGATCCGGCGGGCCATCTCGCGCAGATCGACGACAACCGCAAGGGCGTGAGCACCTACCGTTACGACCCGGTGGGCCGGTTGGTGGAGGCGCTCGCGCCGGCCGGCAACGAGCGCTTTGCGTTCGATCCGGCCAGCAACCTGCTGGATACGCCCAACCCCGAGCAAGCGCGTACGGGTCCGTCGATCCTGAGAGGCCCCGACAACAGCTTGCCGGCCGCGGTCTCGCCGGTGCTGGGCAATCTGCTGACCACGTACGCGGGGAGCCACTTCAGCTACGACGAGCGGGGCAACCTCGTGGAGATGCGCTCGCCCGAGGCCCATCATCGCTACGACTGGGACGGTTTCGGCCGCTTGACGGGCGCGAGCGTGGCGGGCGCACAGCATCATCACGAAGCGAAGTACTACTACGATCCGTTCGGCCGACGGATCGGCAAGGACGTGGACGGCGAGCGGACCGTGTACGGATGGGATGGCCAGAAGCTGGCGTTCGAGAGTCGCGCGGCGGGCGGCACGCATTACCTCTACGAGCCTTACGGCTTCGTGCCGCTGGCGCAATTCGCGACTGCGGCGGTAGAGGGCATCGACACGCCCGAGTGGACCGCCGAGCATCGCTACACCCCGGAGGACGATCCGCTGCTGGCGTATCGCGAGGCAGCGGGGCCGGCGACGGTGTTCTACTACCACTGCGACCAGATCGGCACGCCGAAGCTGATGACGGACCCACTGGGCGAGATCGTCTGGGAAGCCGAATACAAGGCGTGGGGCGACGCGGCCGAAGTGATCGCGCGCGTGTCGCAGGCTACCGGCGGCGTGGTGCACAACGCGTTGCGTTTCCAGGGCCAGCAATGGGACGAGGAAACCGGGCTGCACTACAACCGCTTCCGCTATTACGCGCCGCGGATGGGCCGCTATATCAGCAAGGACCCGATCGGCTTGTCGGGCGGCGCGAACGCGTATCTCTACACCGTGGTGCCGACCGGGCAGGTCGATCCGTTCGGGTTGAGCCCGACCTGGTGCGACAAATCCCAGCGCTGGCGCGAGAGCGACAACGGCCAGTTCCGTTCGCGGCCGACCGAGCTGATGAAGACCCAGCCCGATACCGCGTTCTTCTGGTCGGGCCGGACCAATGGCGTGGGGGGCATGGACCCTGCCGCCGAAATCGCCAAGGCCAACGGCGGCACCACGCTGGAAATGTTGCTCGCGCAACAGAAAGTCCAGATGCCTGCCTGGGATGCCAACAATCCGACCGTGGTCAACGAGTGGGGGCAGATGTCGAAGGCGTATGCTCAGGGCACCTGCGGCCTGGTGCGCGGGGTGATCGGCAAGGAACTGCGGCCGGGCAATGTCTGGGAAGGGTACGAAAAGGGCACGTTGATGAGCAATCCGAACGTCAAGACGATTCAGACCATCGACCCGAGCACCCAGGAAGTTACGACTATTTTTCAGAGGTAAGCGATGAGCTTCGTTGTCACTCACGTTTCGCGCGGCGATATTCTTCTGAGCAAGGGCTCGCAGCAGGCCCGGGTGCTGGGGGAGGGGTTGCTGGTGTCCAAGCCGGGTGATCCGGCGTTTGTGGTGTATCTGAATTCCATCAACGAGGTGGAATCGGAAGGGAAGAAGGCGCCGGTGAGCGAGGCGGTTCGGCAGGAGATCGTCGAGGCGATCAAGGGGTATTTTTCGGGGAAGGGGATGGGGGTGGATTTCGAGTGAGGGGGCTGGTTTCGCGGCTTCTCGAAGGTTGATGCCCACTCAGATATACGGGAATGCTACGTAGAATATGAGGGTGTAACGAAATACGTTCTCTCGTTCGATGGTGTTTTCAACTTCGATTTCGACCACCACATGGAAGGCGATGGAATCATACTGCATGCTAGGTTTCACTGGTTGATGGGTTGCTGAGATTCAGATGCAGCTCGGGCTATGAACGAGCCACGCCGGCGGTGCGACGTCCCCCCGGTTTCAGTAGCACTCGGCTTTGGAGCCCGGGGTTAATTTAGCTGCGTTTGCCATCAACTGACGGGCGTAGTTTGCAGGCGTCAGCCCGCCCAGCGATTTCTTCGGCCGTTCCTCGTTGTACTCTC